>NZ_CDRVLZ010000001.1:0-326890 GCF_977072305.1 Adlercreutzia sp. CNCM I-6207 | reverse complement strand
TCGTCGGCAAGTCGGCCGAAGTTCGCCATGCGGCGGGGATAGACAAGGGCATGGTCCCTGTGCTGGGATAGGAATTACCCCCATCAACTTTACGCCGTCTTACCGGGATCGCGCAAGTGTATTTAGTATAAAATCATTATCAAATCAATCGTTGGAGAAAGGCCATCATGATCGATCTCAAGACTCTCACCATGCAGATAATCAATGGAGATGCAAGCGGGATTAAGATCTGTCGCATTGCGGGGTCTACCTTGGTCACCATCGTGATACCGCGGGAACTGCTAAGCGAGGCGAAGGGTCTCCCCGAAATTCCCAAACGAGGCATCTATTACCTTCTCGATGATAATAAGGGCAGGCTAAAGCGCGTTTATGCCGGTCAGACCGTCCAGGGAATCCAGCGGCTCGACGATCACAATCAGAGAAAAGATTGGTGGAATAAGGCTGTGATGTTTCTCGCGCCTGACACCGAGTTCAGTATGGATGTAGTGAGCGGCCTGGAATCCATTGCTATTAAGTACATCAAAGAGCACGGTGCGTATGAAGTCGAAAACACCAACGACCCGAAGCCATATATTAGTCCTTACAACGAAGCGTTCATCCATGCACTCCATGAGGATATCCTGTTTCGCATGGCCCTGTTGGGATTTGGGCTTGATGCCGTGGGCGACGACTCGTCAGGTGTATCCAACCAGGTATTTCACACGTTTCGGCGTGGAGTGAGGGGGCTCGGAAGATACAACGTCGTCGAGGGATCGTTCGACGTTCTTCCCGGATCGAAAATCGACATAGGCACACGCGCGGGTACCCAGCGGCACCCCAACAACAAACTGGAGTCATTGAGGAGCAAGCTCATCGATTCTGGCGAACTTACTCCCGGAGATGACGATGTGCACGAACTTAGCTGCACATTGCATTTCGACAGTCCGAGCGCCGCCGCAGTTTTCGTTCTGGGAGGTAGCTGCAACGGATGGACCGAGTGGGTGGATGAAAACGGGCGAACCCTCTCCTTCGTTTACAGGGAGTCTAAGGCAGACTAACCCTCTTGCGGCTCGCTCCCGCATGGCGACAGAGCGAGGGATTCGTATCCGTTGTCGGAAACCATTTGGGAGATAGCCTCGAAGGCGCGCATGGCATCCAGAGCCTCGCCCTCTTGAAAATCCGGAGCGTCCGCATAACGCGTAAGCGATATAAGGCTCGAGAGGTACGAAGCGTGCTCGAGGATTTCGTCATTAAAATCGAGGAGGCCCAAGTCGTTGGCCCGATTGAGTAACGATGAGATATTGTGCGTAAAAGGGAAAGCCTCGTCATTCTTCTCGAATACCGACTTCACTAGCTTTTCAGCAGCTTGTTGAGCGTGGTATCCGATACTTTCCGCATAGTTTGCAATTCCCAGCGAAGAAAGAGCGTCAATGGTTTCGACATCCACGGACGCCGCATAGAGAAGACCGCGAAGCACTTTAGCCATAGATCCTCACGCCCTCGTTGGCGATGGCATAATCCACTGTCGTGCAACGGGTTTTGCGATCAAGGTAGTCGTCTCGAAAGCGAGCCAGCAGATCGTAATCGAGGCCGGCATCGTACATCAGTCGCGAGATCGACGTCGATGCTCTAGTGGCATATCGAAGGGGCCTTTCATCGTCGTTCTCGGTAATGACCATGATGTCGACATCACTCGAAGGGCGCTCTTCGCGGCGCGCGTAACTGCCGAAAATGTAAATACTGTCGGTAGGCACCGCATCCGTAATGGCATCTACCATTGACTCGAGCACAGTCGCCGGAATGCGCAGCTTTGCGGCATCGGAATTGATCTTGGTGTTTGTCCTTGCGCTTCGCGGCATCCAGCATCCTTTCGTCTTTTAAAGATTCTAGCACGGGAAGAGCGGTGTTGTATCCGAGGAAGTTCGATAGCGCATAAGCCGTTGCACGGCGAGAAAACAACTTGGGAACAGCGTAGGTTGGGGGAGGTGGCTTCATTTGGGGGAGGTCATACGCCATCAATGGCGGATCTGTCCAACTACGAAAACGGAAGCATTCCATGGGTGACGTCTCAGGACGTAAAAACCCAGTATCTCAGCAGGACAAAGACTCTCATATCTGACAAAGGAGCTGCAGAGCTTAATTTATACCCAGCTGGATCCCTCGTGGTTGTTGTGCGAAGTGGCATCTTGCGCCACACTCTTCCCGTAGCTGAACTGCGAAAACCTATGACCGTCAATCAAGATATTCGCGTCATTGTCCCCGCTGAATCGTTGTCAGCCCGTTGGCTTTTAGGGTATTTCGAGGGGCATGATAAAGAGCTGCTGCTAAAGTTCGGAAAAGTTGGCACGACTGTTGAAAGCATTAATTTTTCTGAGATGAAAAGCATGGCATTGCCGATGCCTTCGACAACAGAGCAATCCCGCATCGGCGCCCTCTTCGCCAAGCTCGACTCGCTCATCGCCCTTCATCAGCGTGAGCAAGTCGAGCCTTTCGTTTGGCCAGAATCGCCATTTGACTAAGCCCGCGAGCGCGGCGGCGCCTAAGTAAAACTCAAGAAGCTCCTCTATCTTGAAATGCATCTTCTCTACGACTCACCCAGCGCCTTCTTGTACGCTCCCCAAGCTCCTCTAGAGTGATCTCACCGGCGATATATGCTTCAGCATCCGCGCGGAACTCCACGGACACCCACGTACCCTCCATCTCTCCAGAATGGATGGCCTCTCGCATTGCACGTTCACGATCCATCACGGTACCTTCTCGATAGCATGGGGACGGACGGGCGTCCCCTTAACCAAGTCGCCTCATATTGCCCGCTGTTTTGCCGAACGGCAAAACAGCGGGTTCGAAAAGTTTACACGCCGAGCAGCTTAAGCTGACCTGCGATTTCTCGCTCCAGTTCGGCAATTTCCCTCTTGTCCTGCTCAATCAGCTTCAGAACTTCGTTGAGATCTATCTCCTCTTCCTCCTCAAACGTATCGACGTATCGAGGGATGTTGAGGTTGTAATCGTTCTCCCTCACCTCATCGAGGGATGCAACGTGGGCGTACTTTTCAACATCCTGGCGATTCCTGTAGGTCTCAACGATTTTCTCGATATTGGCGGAAGTCAGACGGTTCTGATTCTTTGCCTTTTCGAACTCGCGAGATGCGTCGATGAACAAGATATCCTTAGCCTCGCGTCCCTTCTTGAACACGAGAATGATCGTCGGAATACCCGCGCCGTAGAAGATGTTCGCGGGCAGCCCGATCACGGTATCGAGATAATTCTTATTCTCTATGATCGCCTTTCTGATCACGCCCTCAGCTGCTCCGCGGAACAACACGCCATGCGGAAGCACGATAGCCATAGTGCCGCCATCCTTCAGATGGTACAAGCTGTGCAGAATGAACGCGTAATCAGCCTTGGTCTTGGGCGCCAGCTTGCCGTAATCCTTGAACCGCGCGTCCTTAAGCTTTGTGTCGCTGTTATCCCAATGCGCGGAATAAGGAGGATTTGCGACGACGGCATCGAAGGAGCGCGGGCGATCGATGCCCTTCTCATCCGGTCCATCCGGCCAGTCGCCTTCTAGCGTATCGGCATTCGAAAGAGTCATGTTGTTAAACGACACCCCGTGCAGCATCAAATTCATACGTGCCAAGTTATACGTGGTGGTGTTCAATTCTTGCCCATAGTACTTGATTGGCTGACCATCAGGGAGCTCCTGTCCAACGGTCAGCAGAAGGGAACCAGATCCCATGGTGGGGTCATACACGCTGAAGGCAGAGTCGGCATCCCCCCAATCCATCGTCACGATTTTCGCCAAAATCTCGCTCACCTCGTGAGGCGTATAGAACTCCCCGCCCTTCTTGCCCGCTGAAGCTGCGAACTGCTTGATAAGGTACTCATAGATGGCGCCGAGAATGTCTTTGCCGTCATCGCTTTTGTACTCTATGCTATCCACAAGTTTCACAATGCGGTTAAGGGATTTGGCGCGCTCGTTCGTCGATGATCCCAGCCGCGAGTCGCCGAGATTCACGTCGTTGAACACGCCACGGAAATCGCGCTCCGCCTCCTTGTTGAGCTCCGCATTCTTGTTGAAATGGTCGAACATGCTCTGGTAGTCGCTCGGTACGACCATGCTCTCGTCGATCTTATGAACAAGAGAAGCCCACGTATCAAGCGGCTCGATCGCATAGCCCAAGCTTGAAGAGATGTCCTCCAGATAGTCTGCCAACTCCTCGTTGTTGGCCTGCTCAAGATAGGCTTGGTTGACCGTCTGGCCAGGCTCCACATCCAAAACGTTATTGGTCACCAGGTATTCTTCCTGATGCTCCGAAAGATAGCGGTAGAACATGAAAGCCAGAATATAGTTCTTGTACTCCGCAGCATCCATATTGCCGCGCAGTTCGTTTGCCATTGCCCAAAGCTTGGAGGAGATTTCGTTCAAGTCGCTCATTTTCTTGTATTCCTTTCTTAGACGAACATCTGCTGAAGCAGACCTTTTTTCAATTCCTTGACGTGATCCAGCTCACGCTGATGAAGGGCGATGAGCGAGTCGAGCTTGGCGAAGAACGAACCGACACATTGCTGCTCGTCCAATGCCGGTAGAGCGATACGCGCATCAAGAATGTCTTTATTGTAAAGTCGCTTGAGCGTGCTACCTTCTAAGCTGCTCCATGTTTGATCGTTCAAATATTGCAGAAGAAAGCCGTTGTCGAGCCGGTCGTCGTGATCCAGCCATACGATATTCGAATCCTGAAAATAGGCACGTTCTCCCTGGTAGACAGTCGTTCTTCCTATTGTCCCCGCTGCTGAGATAAGGATGTCGCCAACCTTGGGAAACGAATACAGCTCCTGATATTTCTCGAATAGCTCATTCGAGATGAAAGCGTCGGGCTCTCCTCCAAAAGTTCCAATCTTGAAGAATGGCACGTCGCCTCTCTCGGTAGTTTGATCTTTGTAAATTCGCTTGCACATCACGACGGAACCGAGCTCCCCCAACCTACGCTGTTCCCAAGGGTCAGTGAAACCGGGAAAACGGAGTTCCGGTACATTCGTCCCTTCCTTTGGAAACATTTTTTGGAGCAGACCCTTCTTCAATTCTTTAACGTGATCTAACTCACGCTGATGAAGGGCGATGAGCGAGTCGAGCTTGGCGAAGAACGAACCGACACATTGCTGCTCGTCCAATGCCGGTAGAGCGATACGCGCATCAAGAATGTCTTTATTGTAAAGTCGCTTGAGCGTGCTACCTTCTAAGCTGCTCCATGTTTGATCGTTCAAATATTGCAGAAGAAAGCCGTTGTCGAGCCGGTCGTCGTGATCCAGCCATACGATATTCGAATCCTGAAAATAGGCACGTTCTCCCTGGTAGACAGTCGTTCTTCCTATTGTCCCCGCTGCTGAGATAAGGATGTCGCCAACCTTGGGAAACGAATACAGCTCCTGATATTTCTCGAATAGCTCATTCGAGATGAAAGCGTCGGGCTCTCCTCCAAAAGTTCCAATCTTGAAGAATGGCACGTCGCCTCTCTCGGTAGTTTGATCTTTGTAAATTCGCTTGCACATCACGACGGAACCGAGCTCCCCCAACCTACGCTGTTCCCAAGGGTCAGTGAAACCGGGAAAACGAAGCTTGGGCACGTTTCTTCTTTCTTCCATTTTTCTACCTCACTTCCCAGTGACCATTGCGGTTTGCGCCGATACGGACGAGCCTGCCTTCAGCTTTCAGCGTAGCCACGAGTCGCTCTACTTGCCGTTTACTCAATGAAAGTCGCTCAGCCAACTGAGCAGCCGTAATAGTCGGATTAGCTCTCATCAGCGCGAGGGTTTTCTCTTGCGCCTGGCTCACCGCATTCGCTACTCCGTCATTTATACCGACATTTATACCGACATTTATACCGACATCATCCCCTCGGGAAGCAACTTCATCGAGAGCGTCATTAAGAGCCCCCAGCATAAACGCCACAAACGGTGTTGAGTCAGCCGCATTGTCCGCTTGTTGAAGTACGCGGTAATAGCCTTCCTGGCGATCTTTAACAATCGACTCCACAGGAAGCCATGAAAAGAGCGAGTTCCAACCGCTAAGTATTAAAGTCTGCCACAAGCGCCCCATGCGGCCGTTGCCGTCTACGAAGGGGTGGATAAACTCGAACTCGTAATGGAACACGCACGAAGTTACAAGAGGATGAGCCTCGGAATGCCTCAGCCATGAAAACAAGTTTTCCATGACCTCCGGGACGTAATGAGCCGGCGTCCCCGCATGGATAAGCTGATCCCCGCTGAATACGCCTATATTCCCGCTTCGAAAGCGACCAGACTCCGAGGTAAGACCCGACATGAGAAGTCGATGCGCCTCAAGCAAGTCTTCCAAGGATGTCGCGTTGAACGTTGGCAGAGCCTCGTAGGCCTTTATGGCGTTCTGCACTTCCAAGATATCCCTGGGAGGCGCAAGCACACGCTTGTTGTCTACAATCGCCGTGACTTGCTCAAGCGAGAGGCTGTTGTTCTCAATTGCCAGTGACGACTGAATGGTGCGGATACGGTTTTCCTTGCGAAGCTGGGGGCTGACATTGAATCCTCCCAGGATCTCGACTCGGCCGACCTTCTGCGCAATATCTGCAACAAGTTGCAGAATTCTCTCATTCAACTTGAATGGCGGTTCATACGACATGCAAACCCCTAGCTCTCGACAAGCGCATCGGCTAATTTATAAATGGCTTCGCGAAGTCCGTTGCGGTATTTGATTCTCGGCAGCGCGCGCACTTCTGCGTCGTTGGCCATAACGCGATAGCTCTCACTCGCATCGGCAATGATGGCACGAAGGCGACCCGTATCATCAAGATCTTGCTGCCCGTACCGATGATGGGCGAACAGCTCTCGCATATCGGCGCTTCTCACAACTTCGGTGATTCCCCACTGATAGCGAAAATCGAGCAGTGTTTTTTCTAAACTTACATCGTTCGCCTCTTCGATAACCCTCATGCTGTCCTTAAGCTTGTAGGGATACTTCAAGTCAGTTGCATCGGTCGGATAGTCTCCGCGCATGATCGCCGCCACTGCATTGATCGCCTTAGCAGCATAGGCACGATCCTCCAAGCCATTGGCAAATTGCCTGATTTCCGCTTGGGTCCGCTGCGCCTGCGCCTGCTCACCGTCATGAACTTGGTTGAGCAGCTTCTCAATGAGCTCGGTCAGATAATCGTAATTAACCTCCACGTCCTTTACATGGGTGAGCTTCAACTCAAGCTGAAAGACGGGAATGTTCTTCTTCTTGGCGATATATTCCTTAAGTTCGTTGGTGAGAACAGTCGTCAACATGGTTTCCTGATCAGGCGACATGCCCAACGCCACAATGAGCTCATCGGGATCATCGTAGTTGTAACCCTCCCCCGCAGCTTCTCCAGGTTCGAACTGCTTGAGCTTCGCCATACCTGCATTGTACTCGCGCAAGAGCTCGAACATATACTCTTTTTGCTTCTCCGAGGCAGGCAGCTGAGTAAAGCCGCTCGTCAGATCATCGAGCTTTTCCACCTTACACTTCACCGTTTGAAATACTTCCTCGAACTGCGGAGCCGTCAAGCCGTCGATAACGTTCTGCCTGCTCCGTTCCTCGTCCGAGAGATCGGCCGATTCCTTGTTAGCATACACCGCGAGCGCTTCGTTCATGAGCCGCTCGTTTTGCGCCGGCCATCGGTAGTTCACAATGCGGCCCCATGGCTTATCTTGCAAATCCGCAATGCGATTCGTGCGCGAGTAAGCCTGGATGAGACTAGCGCCCTTCAGAGTACGATCGACGTAGAGCGTGTTAAGCTCTGGCGCATCGAACCCGGTCAGTAACTGATCTACCACGATGACAATATCGAGATAATTGCCGTCGTCGGTCGTTCTTCGCAGGCGCGAGGTGACATCTTCGGTGTATCCGGCAACGTTGTCCATGCCAAAACTCGTTCCGAATTCCTTGTTGTAAGCCTGCATCGCACGATGTAGACCCCGATTCGTCTCCAGCTGAAAATCGTTATTCGAGGTGTTCTGGCTGAATGTGACCGCCACCTTGAGGGTTGACTCCCCCTGCGCCTGGCGCTCCTCATTCACTCGGCAGAACTCATCAAAGTACATCATCGCCATCGGTGTACTCGCCTTTCCGCCACCAACATGCGTGGTGAGCAGCGCGTTGTATTTGCCTTCGTTGGAGCGGTTTCGCCAGTTCTTGAAAATATCGGCAACAACGAGCTTGACGTGGTCTTTGTTCTCATCGTAAAAACTCGCGGCAACAGCATCATCCATATCTTCCGGTGTCATGATGTCTATCTTGCGCCGAATTTGTTCGTCGGTCCAATCGGGATGCTGCTCGCGATAGAATCCGGGAAGATAACGTTCCTTCATTTCCTCCTCGTCGATTGTCGTTTCGAAATCGACCTTAAACCCAAGAACATTCTGATCGGCGATAGCCTCTCGAATGGTGTAGGCATGCAGCAACTCCCCGAAGATATCTTCTGTGCGAACACTCTGCCCGGCATCGTCGAAAGTGGGCGTTCCCGTATAGCCAACCCATGCTGCATGTTTGAATGCTTTCTGAATAGCTTTGAACGAGTCGCCCCCCGTCGAGCGATGCGCCTCGTCCACAATAAAGACGATATTCTTGTCAGGGGCGCTAAACGATGGGCGCTTAACGAGCTTGTCGAGCTTCTGCACCGATGTGACGATGATGCCGTTGTCCTTCGATTTCAACTTACGACTAAGATCGGCAGTGCTCTTGGTGTCCCGTACGCTCCCCGACGGATCCTCGTCGAAACTCCCCGTTGCCGCCATCTGCGCATCTGGGTCATAGGCACGGTAATTGTCTGTTGTCTGGTTGGTAAGCGCGATGCGATCGACGAGAAACACGACTTTGTCGATTTTGGGCATACGGCTGGCAAGCCAAGCGGTTTTAAAGCTCGTAATCGTTTTTCCCGACCCAGTGGTATGCCAGATATATCCCACCTTGTTATCGCCAAATTCGAAATCGATACGTTTAAGACCATCGATTACTTTTTGCGTGGCGTACACCTGATAAGGACGCATGACCTTCAGCGCTTCTTTGTTCTTGGTGCCATCGAGGATCATATAGTTCGTCGCCATCTGATGCGCCATAGGAATAGAGAGCATCGAGTCGGCGAACTCCCTCCAATTGCGCACAATGGCATTGTCGCTTTTTCGCTGCCAGTTGAAAGCGAAATCCTTGTTAAAGGCCTCGGCCGTTGTGTTCGCCATGTACTTCACATTATTCGGAGTGATAGCTACCAGTATCTGCAGCGTCGAGTAGATATCACGATATTGTCCTTCATCGATGTACTGATGCATCTGATTCAGTGCCTCATCTACATTGCGAGTATCACGCTTCTCCTCAATCTGAATGATAGGCAAGCCGTTGATAAGCAGCGTTGTGTCGAAGCGCCTGTCCTGCTTCCCTGTTATTTTTGCTGGACGCTCGATTTGGTTCACTACCTGGTAAATCGTATCGCCTGCGCCAATCTGGCTTTGATCGAATACCGTGAGAAACACATGGCGACCGTCATCGAGATCGATCTCAATCTGCGACACACCGTTCATCCCGTAAAGGAACTGACCCGCCTTATACGGCGTGCGCAAATCGGATATGATGCGTTTGACCTGGTTGAATTCGATCACGCTCAGAGGGTGATCAAGCGTTGCCCAATTGTGCCTCTCAAGAATGTTCTTGAAGTTTTCCCAAAGTTGATCGGTTGTCTTAATATCGGGCTCGTACTTCCAGAGCTTCGTTTTGACGACATAATCGACGGGTCGCTCTGCCACCGAATCAGCTTCCGGCGATTGCGCCGAAGAAACTGCCCCATGGCATAGATACTGTATTAGTTCGGTTTCAAATCGAAGCTCGTCCATCGCTAGTACGCCTCCTTGATTCTACCCATCACCACAAGTTTCTCTTTTTCTGCCACATCATGCCTCAAAGCGGTAACCCTATTTATACTGAAGTACAAACTGCCTATGGCCTCTTGCGTTGCCCGTGAAGGAAGATCGGGGAGCAGCAGATCGGTCAACTGCCTTACGGTGTACTTCATGGTGAAGGAGCCTTGCTGACCGAGAGTGAGCTGTCGTCTCACTCCTTTATGCTCGTTCAGAAGATAGACGAGGTATCGAGCATCGATCATTGGCGACGGAGCGAGCTTTGAGAAATTCTGCGTGAGAAGATACCCTTCGTGACGCTCGCTCACTAACGCAGCTTTTCCCGACATAAGGCTAAACACGAGATCGTCCGCAGAGAGCACCTCGACCGCATCATGCGTGCGAATCCTCTTCGCGCAATCTGCGTCGCCACCCATGCCCGTTAAATCCGCCTCGAGCTCCTGCTGACCGTAAAAACAATAGACAGGCGCCTCCGGATCCGACGTTTCGATCAGACGAAACTGCGGCGTTCCGCTTTTCAGCTCAACCACATCAGTCAATTTCATAGCCTACAACCGTGCCTTTCTACAATTACAAGCTGTATGGTAATATAATTGACCGAGTTGTCAATATGATTTTGTAATTTTCTCTAATTACATTTTCTTGCTAGCCAACATCTAAATGCTCCACTGCTCGCTTTTTGTCACGATGATGTGCTCGAGAACTTTAATGCCAAGAAGCTCTCCAGCTTCTAGAATCCGCTTTGTAACGGCAACATCCTCCTCGGAGGGCCTTGGATTTCCGCTGGGATGGTTATGGGCAACGATGATGCTCGCGGCTCGATCCTCAATTGCGCAAGCAAATATCTCTCGAGGGTGAATGATGCTTCGATCCAGAGTCCCCTGAAATACAATCTTATTGCTTATGAGTCGATTGGCGCCGTCCAGCGTAAGAACGGCGAAGCACTCTTGCTTCTTGGAACGGAGATCTTTTAGCTGCTCCACGGCATCATCGGTAGAAGCAATGATCGGTTTGTCCGCAGGAACAAGGTAGCGTCTGCCCAGTTCGAACAGGGCAATCATCTCACTTGTCTTGGCAACGCCCATGCCCTTTACCCCTGCAAGGTCGCGATACGTTACCTCACCGCCCTTCTCTTTAAGCAGCTTGAGGACCTGAGTGGCAATCGCTCGTGCTGACACTTGTTTATTCCCGCTCCCTATCACAAGCAGCAACAGCTCTAGATCCGTTAAAGTAGCAGCGCCATACTTAGCGAGCTTTTCCCTCGGCATCATAGCAAACCCCCTGACCTTATATTGGTTGGTGCACTATACCGCACTTTGAGAAAATTTGAAATACCGTCATACCGATGGTAGAGCTCGTGCACAGAGAAAGGACGGCGCGAGGCCGTCCTTTCTTTGAGAGTTTTGAGCACCAGGGATCGCGGAACCGCCCTTCCGCGTCGCTACAGGATCATGTTGCGGGCGATCTCCAGGGCTTCATCGATGCCCTCGGCATTCTTGCCGCCGGCCTGGGCCATGGTGGGCTTGCCACCGCCACCGCCCTGGATGGCCGGGCCCATGGCCTTGATGATGGCCCCGGCGTTGAAGCCCGCCGCCACGGCCTCGTCGGTGCCGGCGGCCATGAGTACGGGCTTGCCGTCGTTCACACCGGCCACCACCATGGCGCCGGGCGCGTCCATGCGGCTGCGCACGACATCCCACATGTTGCGCATCTGGCCGCCGTCGCGCACCTCGGTGCGCGCGATGATGACGGGGTATCCCGCCGGAGCTAGCTGCACTTGGGAGAGCAGCGTCGCGAACATGTCGTCGCCGATCATGCTCTTGGCGCGCTTGGCCTTGGTGCGCATCTCCTTCAGGGCCTTCTGGTCGGCCGCCACGCGCTCGGACACGTCGAAGGGCGGCACGCGCAAGGTGGCCGCGGCCTCCTTCAGCTCGGCCTCCACCTTGTTCACATAGGCGAGCGCGCCGTAGCTCGTCACGGCCTCGATGCGGCGCACGTTGGCGCCCACCGACGACTCGCTCGTGATCTTCAAAAAGCCGATCTCGGCGGTGTTGCTCACATGGCAGCCGCCACACAGCTCACGGGAGAGGTCGCCCGCCTCCACCACGCGCACGACCTCGCCGTACTTCTCGCCGAACAAGCCCGTCACGCCGGCAGCGCGGGCCTCTTCCAGCGACGTCTCGTAAATGGTGGTGGGCGTAGCGCTCATGATGTGCTCGTTGGCCTCGCGCTCCACCTCGGCCAGCTGCTCGGGCGTGCACGCCTCGAAATGGGTGAAGTCGAAGCGCAGGCGGTCGGGCCCCACGTAGGAGCCGGCCTGCTTCACGTGGTCGCCGAGCACGCGGCGCAACGCGGCGTGCAGGATGTGGGTGGCGGTGTGGTTGCGCTCGATGGCGGCGCGGCGGTTCGCGTCCACGCGGGCCACGACGGTATCACCCTCGGCAAGCCCCGCCTCCTCGGCGCGCACCGCGTGCACGAACAGGCCCTTCTCGGGGGCCTTCGTGTCCAGCACGAAAATGCGTCCCTCGCCGTTCTCGATGATGCCGGTGTCCCCCACTTCTCCGCCCATCTCGGCGTAGAAGGGCGTGGCGGCCAGCACCACCTCGCCGGTCTGCCCCGGCGCCAGGGTGCCCACGCGCTCGCCATCGACGACGACGGCCAGCACGCGCGTCTCGGCGGCGGTGGCATCGTAGCCGATGAACTCCGTGGGGCCGAGCTCGTTCAAAAGATCGCTGTAGATGCCGCCGTAGGTGGACCAGGCCGCCTCGGCGTCCTTCGCGCCGGCGGCGCGGGCGCGCTCGCGCTGGGCCTCCATGGCGGCCTCGAAGGCCTCCATGTCCACTTTCACGCCGCGGCCCTCCGCGATCTCCTGGGTCACTTCCACGGGGAAGCCGTAGGTGTCGTGCAGGGTGAAGGCCTCCTCGCCGGAGAGCACGTCGCCCTCGAGCTTGCCGAGGGCCTCCTCCAGGTAGGCCTGGCCCTGGCGCAGGGTGGCGCCGAAGCGGTCCTCCTCGGCCATGATGAGGCCGCGTTCCAGCTCGCGGTTCTCCACGATCTCGGGGTACACATCTCCCATGAGCCGCACGATCTCGTCCACGTACTCGTTGAGGAAGTGCCCCTCGATGCCGATGAGCTGGGCCTTCATGATGGCACGGCGCAGCAGGCGGCGCAGCACGTAGCCGCGGCCCTCGTTGCCCGGCAGGATGCCGTCGGCGATCATGAAGGTGACCGAGCGGGAGTGGTCGGCGATGATGCGCAGGGCCAGGTCGGTCTCGGCGTCCTCGCCGTAGGTCACGCCGGCCAGACGCTCGCCCACGGCCACCAGGCTGCGCAGCACGTCGGTCTCGTAGTTGGACTGCACGCCCTGCATGATGGCGGCCATGCGCTCGAGCCCCATGCCCGTGTCGATGTTCTTCTTGGGAAGGGGCGCCAAGGTGCCGTCCTCCTGGCCGTCGTACTGGGTGAACACGCAATTCCAGTACTCCAGGAACCGGTCGCAGTCGCAGCCCGGCGCGCAGTCGGGGCTGCCGCAGCCGAACTCGGGGCCCTGGTCGTAGTAGATCTCCGAGCAGGGGCCGCAGGGGCCGGTGGGCCCGGCGCGCCAGAAGTTGTCGTCCTCGCCGAGGCGCGAGATGTGGTCCTCGGGCACGCCCAGGTTCTTCCAAATCTCGATGGTCTCGTCGTCATCCTCGAACACCGTGAAGTACAAACGCTCCGGCGGCAGCCCTAGCACGTTCACGGAGAAGTCGTAGGCCCAGGCGCACATCTCTTCCTTGAAGTACTCGCCGAAGGAGAAGTTGCCGAGCATCTCGAAGAAGCTCAGATGGCGGCCCGTGGTGCCGATGATGTCGATGTCGTTGGTGCGCACGCACTTCTGCACGGAGGTGGTGCCGATGTAGGGCGCCTCCAGCTGCTTCTGCTGCAGGAAGTAGGGCTTGAACTGCACCATGCCGGCGCTCGTCAGAAGAAGCGACGGGTCGTCGGGGATGAGCGAGGAGGAGGGCACGAGCTTGCAGCCCTTCTCCTGAAAGTAGTTCAGGTACTTCTCGCGAATCTCAGCGGTGGTCATGTAACGCATAGGTGTTCTATCCGTCCTTTACGGTCAACGAAAACAGTTGCAGCAGATTATAGCGCTCCTTGCGCGCTACTTTTTGGAAGACGACGTGTCATCATGGGAATGGCGCGCCGTCACCTTCCCATGGGCCTGCGAGCGCAGCTTCGGCAACTTGCGGCCGAACAGCGTCGCGTCGTCCAGCTTGATGGGCTTCATGGAGCCGGTGGTGACGCCCGGTGACGTGGCGTCCGACAGCGGGTTCACTTCCTCGTTGTCCGACGGCACGCCCTTGAAGAACACGCCGTCCTCGGCCACCAGGTGCCGGCCGGTCTTTTTCTCGAAGTAGTAGACGAACACCGATTTGGCCACGGCCACCAGCGGGATGGAGGCGAGCATGCCCACGAGCGACCCCATAAGACCGCTCATGGCGCCGCCGAGGGCCGAGCCCACCATCAACGCGATAAGGGTGAGAGCCGGGTGGATGTCCACCGAGTTCGCCATGATCTTCGGCGAGACGAAGGTGTAGACGAGCTGCTGGATGACCACGGTCCCGGCCAGGGCGATAAGGGCCACCAGCGGGCTCACGAAGACGGCCGCGATGGCCGCGAGCGCACCTCCCAGCCACGGGCCGATGATGGGGATGATGTTCATCACGCCGGTGATGAGGCCGAGCACGGCCGCGTTGGGCGCGCCAACGACCTGGAACAGGATGCCGCAGCCCACGCCGATGACGGCGCACTGCAGAAGCGTTCCCTTGATGTAGCCGCCCATGACGCGGGTGAAGGTGGCGTGGAAGAACTCGGCGTCCTCGGCGTGCTTGGGGCCGATGAGCCGGCGCGTCTCGCGGCCCATGGCCGGCAGCTCCATGAGGATCCAGAAGGCGATGACGAGCGCGAACCCTAAGGCCATAAGGCCGTTGGCCAGCGTCGTGGAGAAGGCCACGATGCCGTTGGCGCTGCCCTGGGCGATGGAGGAGGCCCAGGATGCGGCCGACTTCTGCACCTCGCTGATGACGTTCTTCACCGTTTCGTCCTCGAGCATCGGGGCGTAGCGGGCGTACAGGTCGTTGCCCCAGGCGATGACCGCATCAACATAATGGGGCAGGTTGCTGACCAAGTCGTTGAACTGGGCGTTCAGGCCGAACATAGGCGAGAACAGAAGGAAGCCGATAAGAGCGAGCACGAGCGCCATGATGATGTAGGCGATAGTGGTGCCCAAACCGCGGTTGACGTGGTGCTTCTCCAGCCCGTTCACAATGCCGCGCAGGCAGAAGACGATGATGACGGTCCAGATGAGGATGGCCACGGGCACCGACAGGATGTTCAGCAGGTAGACGATCGCCGCCAGAAGCAGGATGGCCGCCACCACGGCCCACAGGTCGAAGAAGCGCGTGCGGGCGCGGGCCTGCTTGGTGCGCGAGATGGCGTTGGCGGCAGCGGTGGCCGCGGCGGCCGCGCTGCGCGGGTTGTTGACGGAAGCGGGCGCGTCGGCTCCTCCCTGCGATTGAGACGCGTCGGTGCTCATGGGAATCTCCTCGGGTGCGAGCTACTGAACGGTGTAGGGGCTGTTCCCCACGGGGGCCGGCTTGGCCTTAGCCGCGGCGGCGTTGGGAGAGACGGCCGGCGAGGCAGCGGCTGCGGGGTCGGCAGGGGCCGTCGCAGACGCGGTCGGCGCGTCGGTGTCGGTATCGGCGTTGGCGTTGGCCACGGCCGCATCGGCGATGGTGCCGGCGGTACCGGAGAGCTGGTCTTCGAAGTCGCGGGCACGTTCTTGGCTGGCCGCGTTGGCGGCCTTGACAGCGGCGCGGCGGTCTTTGCCCTCGGCGACGACGGCGCGGGCGGCATCCCCCATGGCCGAGACGGCATCGGCAACGGTCGCCCCGCGCTCGGGCGCACGGCCGGCCTTCGCGGCGGCGCTGGCGTCGGCAGCGGCTCCCAAGCTCACGGACTCGTCAGAGGCGTAGCGCGGCTTGAACTTGCTGCGCAACTTGCCCGTGAGCGAGTTCACCAAATCGATCGGAGCGCTCGTCACGGTATCCACGGCACCGGCGGCCTTCGAGACGGAATCGGTGATCTGGGTCACATCTTCCAGAATCTGGTCGACGCGCATGAGTTCCAAATTCGCCGCGTCCACCGTGAGCGACAGACGCTCCACCAGCGGATCGACGCGGCCCACGGCGGGCTTGGCCTCCTCGGCGATCTCGTTCACGCGGGTAAGCAGCGGGTCGATCTGGTCAGTTACCAGGGCATCCACATGGGCGATGAGGGGGTCGACCTGAGCGGTGATCTTCTCCACGTTCTTCAGCGTGGGGGTGAGCTCCTTATGGGCGTCGTCGATGGTCGAGCGCGTCGAGCGGATGGTGAGCGCCAATTCCACGACGAACCATACGAGCACCGCGCCGACGAGCACGTAGACGACGGGCAGCGCGATGTCCACGATCCCTGCGAAATCCATGATGAGCCTCCTTATAATTCCGAAGACCTGACTATACCATTACTGGAGTCATTCTAATTAAGTTGCGCAGGGCCTCCACGGAACGCGTCCGCATGGTAGCCATTCCGTAAACGGAAGTTGACATCGTGTCACACGCGAGCGACATCGCCAGCGGCACCCGTGCTGGGGCGCCCTCGACCGAACGTCGCCCCAGCACGATGCCTGGCTCGCTGCGCGGTGCCCGCAACGCGGCGGACGCAATACGCCGAGCCGCGACTCAACTCCCCTGGCGGTCGCGAGCGGCGGCGTCGGTGCGGTAAGCCTCCCAGCCGCGCTCGCCGGGTTGGTAGAAGCAGCCGCGCTCAAGGCCCTCGGGCAGATAGCGCTGATCGACCCAGCCGGCCGGGTAGCTGTGGGGGTACTTGTACTCGCCGTAGTTTTCCGAGCCGGGGCGATGACGGTCGCGCAGGTAGTCGGGCACCTTGCGCACCGGGCCGTTGCGCACTTCGCGCAGCGCCGCATCGATCGCGGCCTCGGCGCTGTTGGACTTCGGCGCCAGCGCCAAGTAAATGGCGGCCTGTGCCAAGTTGATGCGGCACTCCGGGTAGCCGATGACCTCGGCAGCCCGGAAGGCGGCCTCGGCCACGAGCAGGGCCTGGGGGTCGGCGTTCCCGATATCCTCCGAGGCAGCGATGTACATGCGCCGGGCGATGAACTTCGGGTCCTCTCCCCCGTCGATCATGCGGGCGAGCCAGTACACGGCGGCATCCGGATCGCTGCCCCGCATGCTCTTGATGAACGCGGAGATGATGTCGTAGTGCATGTCCTTGTTCTTGTCGTAGGGCAGCGCGCGATGGGGCGTGGCGGCCCGCACCATGGCCTCGGTGATGGAAACGGGGGCCTCCTTCGTGCCCGGCGCCACCATACCAGCGGCCAACTCCAACGTTGTGAGCGCCCCGCGGCCGTCGCCGCCGGCCAGGGTGACGATGGCCGCGGTGGCGTCCTCTTCCAGAGCATAGCAGCCGGCCAGCCCCCGCGCGTCTTCCACAGCGCGGCCCACCAGCTCGGCGATCTCGTCGTCGGACAGCGAGTGCAGCTCCACGATGCGCGAGCGGGAGATGAGGGCTGAGTTCACTTCGAAAAACGGGTTTTCCGTGGTGGCGCCCACGAGCACCACGAGCCGGTCTTCCACCGCATGCAGCAACGCGTCCTGCTGGCTGCGGTTGAAGCGGTGGATCTCGTCGACGAACAGGATGGTGCGCAAGCCCCCCATGACGAGCCGCTTCTCCGCCGCGTCGATTTCCCGGCGCAAGTCGGACACCGTGCCCCCGATAGCCGACACCTCCACGAAGGTGGCGCGGGTCGACTCCGCGATGACATGGGCGAGCGACGTCTTGCCCGTGCCCGCCGGCCCGAAGAGGATGACGGAGCTTAACGTGTCGTTCTCGATGGC
The DNA here is from genome assembly GCF_977072305.1 of Adlercreutzia sp. CNCM I-6207. Taxonomy (NCBI): domain Bacteria; kingdom Bacillati; phylum Actinomycetota; class Coriobacteriia; order Eggerthellales; family Eggerthellaceae; genus Adlercreutzia; species Adlercreutzia sp. CNCM I-6207. The sequence continues at coordinate 309,068 of NZ_CDRVLZ010000001.1, read as the reverse complement.
CGCGCGCAGCCAGCTGCCCTCGCCCACGGCCTCCGCCTGCCCGACCACCTCGTCGAGCGTGCGCGGACGCATGCGCACCGCCAGCGGCGCCACGTCCCGCTTCCGATCATTTTCCATAGCAGTAAACAAAGTATCCATAGCCCGTAATAGTACCACGGAGCCCGCCAAAATAATAGAACAAATGTTTTATCAATGCGAAATGCACGACAAAAAAGAAGCGGCCCGGCGGAGGGGGCCGCCGGGCCAGAAGGAGGGGGGATGCGACTCTCGCGGAGCCGCTTTCTGCTTTAAAGAGACAAAGCAGGCAAGTGATCGGAGGGGGTTGTCTCACTTGCTGACGTCAGTATAACAGCCACCCTTGAATTCCCTATGATGCACCCATGGTGAACTTGTGGATTCATAGGCTCATCGTTAAGTAATTCTTCACATTTTAGAAGAAACCTCATCAGCGGTAATACCTATCCCTGACGACGCGCGAACAGCACGTTGTTCGTCTCGAGCCAGCTCTCCACGGTGCCCGTGTCGAAGCCGTCGGCCGGATCCACCACAAGCGCGTACATCTCCTCCTCGGCAAGCACCGCGTCCAGCGCGTCGGTGAGCTGAATCTCGCCGCCCACCCCCGGCTCCACATCGGCCAGCAGCTCCATCACGCGGGGCGAGAGCAGGTAGCGACCGAACACCGCCAGGTTCGACGGCGCATCCTCTAGCGCCGGCTTTTCCACCAGCGAGTCCACCTTCCACACATTCTCGGCCACCGCCTCCCCGGCGATGACGCCGAACCGGCTCACCTGGTCGTCGGGCACGGGCATGACCGCGATGACGCTGGCCCCGCCATGGGCGTCGGAGACCGCCTTCATAGCCGGCAGCATCTCATTGCCCGGCACGAGCACATCGCCGAGCAGCACGTAGAACGGCTCGTCGCCCGTCTTCTCTGCCGCGCAGCGCACGGCATGTCCCAGCCCCAGCGCCTCCTCCTGATACACGTAGCTGACCGGCAGGTTGCCGACATATTCCACCGCGTCGGCATAGGCGTCCTTGCCGCGCTCGCGCAGAAGCGCCACCAGCTCCGGGTTCGGCGTGAAGTGGTCCTCAATGGCCTTCTTCTCGCGGCTGTTGACGATCACGACCTCATCAGCGCCGGAAGCCAGACCCTCTTCCACCACATACTGGATGGCCGGACGATCCACCACCAGCAGCATTTCTTTGGGCTGGGCCTTGGTAGCCGGCAGAAAGCGGGTACCGAGCCCCGCCGCGGGAATGAGTGCCTTCATCGAGCGCCTTTCTCTTCGTTGTTCGCGTGCCGCCCATGATACTACAGATGGCGCGCGCGTCGTCCCTCCCCTTCGCCGAGTTCGCTATACTGTCCGCCATGAGCAAAACGGACGCACATATTCTCGACCCCATCCCCGACGAGCAGTACCTGGAGGCCCGCGATGCCACCGGGGGCAAACCGGCGGGCGTGCGCTTTCTGGCGTTCAACACCATCATCGACATCGAAGCCTACGGCGAAGCGGCGGCGTGCCGAGCGGCCTTCGAGGAGGCCCGGGCGCGCTGCCGCCTCTACGAGCGCCTGTTCAGCCGCACGCTTCCCCACTCCGACATCGCACGCATAAACAGCGCGCACGGCCAGCCCGTGGCCATCGACCCTTTGACCTACGACCTGCTCGAGAGGGCGCTTTCCTACTGCGCGGAAAGCGAGGGCGCCTTCGACATTACCGTAGGCCCGGCGGTGCGCCTGTGGAATTTTCACGAGGGCACAGTGCCCGATGATGGTGCACTCGCCGAGGCGGTGCGCCACGTCGACTGGCACGCGCTCAGATTGTGGAAGACGCCGGCAGCCACAGCGGCCGAGAGCGACGCCGATGCCGCAACCGAGGCGGTGCCCGGGTTCGAGGCAGCGCCCGAACCCAAGGCCTGCTTCGCGCAGCTGGCCGACCCCGATGCCGCCGTGGACGTCGGCGGCATCGCCAAAGGATGGATCGCCGATGCGCTCGTGGCGGCCATGGAGGCCCACGGGCTCTCGGGCATCATCGTGAACCTCGGCGGCAACGTGGCCGTGAGCGGCACCAAGCCCACAGGCGACCCTTGGCGCGTGGGCATCCGCGATCCGCGCGACCCCTCCCAGCTCATCGGCGCCGTGCCCCTGGTTGCGGGATCGGCCGTCACGAGTGGCGTCTACGAGCGCTGCTTCACCGCGCCCGACGGCACCTTCTACCACCATATCCTCGATCCGCGCACGGGACGCCCCGTCGAAACCGACGTGGCCGGCGTCACCGTCATCTGCGAGAAATCCATCGACGCGGAGGGCTTCTCTACCACCCTGCTCGCCCTCGGCCTTAAGCGCGGACTCGCCCTCGCCCGCCGACACCCCGAAATTCTGCAGGCCTTTTTCATCGCCCCCGACGGCACTATCACCAACGCCCGCTGAACAACAAAACTTTTCGCATTTTTGGTCACAAAACCGAGTTTTGAACTTTCCGAAGACCTGTTTTAATGCAACTGGCGCTTTTCAAGCGATCGCCGATCCCGGTGCGAACGACAAGCTTCCGTAAAACACCAGGTCAAAGTTGGAGAGATTGAACCTTGCATTTCGTGCCCCCGCAAGCAAGAGTTCAGAACTCGGTTTTGTGACCATTTTTTCGGAAAAGTGTGCAGAACGAGCTGTGAAGTCTTTGTAACGAGCGAGATCGACGCCTCCTCGAACCGTCGGAGAACGCTAGACTAATCGTTGCATCGATGAACTAACTTTCCGGCAGCCGAAAGGACGTAATGGCCGAGGTCGCGAACAAATTCAACCTGGACTCCACGTACTTCGTGGCCTTCGAAATGGCCCATGAGGCCCTGCGCCGCGGGTTGGAGCAGGCGAGCGACCTGAACATCACCCAGTACCGCATTTTAACGAAGCTGATGCAGGCCTCGGCGCCCGTAAGCCAAGGGGAGCTCGGAAAGATTTTAGGCATGAAGCCCAATGTGGTGACTCAGGCCGTCGACGCCCTCGTCGCCCATGGGTACGCGACCCGCGAGGCTGGCACGACCGATGGCCGCACGCGGTTCCTCGCTGTCACCGACGACGGCGCCGAGCATGTCGCTGCCGTCAACCAGTCCCTGGTAGAGAGCTTGTACGCCACCTTCCCAACCCAAGATCCCACGTATCGCACCATTCTGGAAGCGGCGGTTGCCGCCGCAGCCCACATCGAACCCCCACTGCACGCTGGGCGCGCTCAGCGTTTCCCTGCCACGCGCTCGCTCGTATCCATCGAGCTCATCCGCGCCGAGACAGAGCGCACCCTGCGCGATGCCACAGGCGCGTCGCTCAACGAGTGCCGCATCGTCCAACGCCTCGGCGAGACGGATCATCCCGAACGCGTCGGAACCCTGGCAGAGCAGCTGATGATGTCGCCGGTGAACGCGGCGCGCGCCGTGGATCGCCTCGTGGGCCGCGGCTGGGGCAAACGCCTGAAGTCGCCTCACGACAAGAAGGCCGTGTACGTGGCCCTCACCGACGAGGGCGTTTACCAGGGATTTCTCATCAGCGCCACCGTGAACGAGCTAGCTGCCACCAAGCTGTGGGTGCGCCTGACCCCCGAGCAGAGGGACGCCATCGAGCGCGTGGGCCATGTGGTGGTGGCCGACCTGAACGCCCAGCGGCAAGCAAAGGAGCAGGCCGCATTCGACCTGCTCCAGGAAATCTAGCACGCGCTTTCAGGCGCTTTTTTCGAGTTGTTAGACTCGAGTTGCTAGAAGGTGAGTATCAAATGCCCATGTTTTGACGCTTCGCGGATCGAAAGAGAGGGAATCGCCCATCAACCAGCCTCCGAAAACTCTAACAACTCGAAATTCTTGTCACGAGGCGAGGCTCATCTTGTCCGCATAGACCTTCGCGCCGAAGAGCATGGCCACATTTGCCACGACATCCGCCGCGAACCAGCCGCCCAGCGCCGGCAGGCTGATGCTCGCCACGTTCAGGGCCGAGAACGTGCCGACCGTGAGCGCTGCGACGACGGCGCCGCACGCGGCCACAGCCACAACGAGAGCCATCTCCAGGCTGTGCCCTGCGCGCCAGCGAGCCACGCAGGCACACACCACCATGGAGGCCGCCCCCAGAAGCGTGCCGAGGAAGGCGGCGAACCCGATGACGCCGACTACGATGATCGGCAGTCCCGGCAGCTTCGATGACATAGAGCCCACCTGCACCGCCGACAGAATGCCGAGCGCCACAATCATTAGGCACACCAGCGCCACGAGCGCCGTGGCCCAGCCCCACAGGAATGCCGTCAGCGGGCGCGGGCGCACCGCGGGAGCGCCCGCATCGCCCTGCGCCCGCGAGGCCAGCGCGCCGTAGAGCACCGCGCCGGCCGTCGACACGCAAAGCGCGAGGCCAGCCGCGAACAGAAAGGCCACGAAGGCCGAGCCCGTGAGGATAGAGCAGATCACATCGAGCACCGGCACGCCCGAGGCCGAGATGTAGTCGAAGGCGAGCACGCCGGTGCCCCCGGCCACCGCAAGCCCGATGCGTCCCAGCAGCGCAATCACGAGCGCCATGGCATACAGCGCGAGAAACGGCCGCGCCATTGCTTTCATATCTTTCATAACGAACTCCTATCCGTACGCGCGCTCGCGCCCTTACGCCTGGCCGCCGTTGATCTCGTTCTCCACCGCAGAGGTGCCGCACAGATACCCGCCGCAGAAGGCGAGCCCCACGTCCCCCATGAGCGATCCCAGAATCGGGTCGCCGATGTAGCTGTTCTCGCCGCAAGCGCCCCCGGCGGTGTGCCAGCCGGCGTACAGGCCGGGGATCACGCGGCCATCGGTGCCCACCACCTGCATCTGGTCGTTGATGAGCAGTCCCGCCTTCGTGCCGTACAGATTGCCGCCGATGCGGCAACCGTAGAACGGCGGCTCCACAATGGGGTGCAGCCACTCGGCGGGCATGGGGTACAGAAAGTCGTCCTCGCCGCGCTCGCAGGCGTCGTTCCACTGAGCCACGGCCTCGGTGAGCACGCCCTCGGCGAGACCCAAATCGCGCTCCAGCTCCTCCAGGCTGTCGCGGCGCTTCAGCACGTCGGCGTCGATGGCGTCCTGCACGCCGTGGTGCCAGTCGCGGTAGTGCTCCGGCACCTTCTCGATCTGCTCCAGGTCGGGGGTCAGCAGCTTCCGGCAGTGCTCCTGGGCAAATCCCGCCAGGTGATCCTCGTAGTTGGCGTCGAAGACGATGTAGGAGCGGTGGCCCGGCGGGGTCATCTGGATGGTGGCGAGGTCGCCCAAAGCGTAGATGGCGTTGGCGCCGTCCTCGGCCACGCGCGAGTCCATGTAGCGCAGGCGGTTGCCGCAGCGGTCGATAGTCAGCCACGGCTGGCGCGAAAGCTGGGTCATGCCGTCGTAGAGGAACCGCGCCCAGGTGCCGCCCTCGGCCTGCCAGTCGACCCCGCCGTCGAAGGAGGCGGAGCTGTTGAACCCGGACACGTCGGCGCCCACGCCCAGCCCCATGCGGAAGCACTCCCCGCGCTCGCCGGCCGTCAGATAGCTGGACGCGCAGCCCATGGCCGCCGTGGGGATGTACTTGTCGAGCAGCGCCTTGTTGTTGCAAAAGCCGCCCGCCGTGAGGATGACGGCGCGGTCGGCGCGGATGTAGCGCTCGGTCTCGTAGTCCTCGTTCACCACGACGCCCACGATGCGTCCGTCGTCGTCCTGCACGAGGGCCACAGCGGGGCTTTGGAAGTGGAAATCGACGCCGTGGGCGTACCCGTAGTCGTACATGGCGTCGGTGGCATCCTTCATCTTCAGCACATGGTGGTCCAGCGTCGAGCGCTTCGGGGCCACGTACACCGGCACCTCGCCCAGACGCCAGTGCACGCCGCAATCGGCCATCCAGTCCAGCGACTTTCCGCCCTCGCAGGCGAGCCGGTAGATGAGCTTCGGGTCGGCCGCGTAGTGGTACTCGTCCATGGCCCAATCGGTCAGCGCTTTGGGGTCGAAGGGATAGCTCGGGAAGGCGAACTTCTTCTCCTCCTGGCCCGAGTAGCCACCCAAAATGCCGCACATGCCAGCCTCCTGGGCGTTGCCGCCGGGAAGCCCCATGGCCTCCACGCAGATGACGTCGGCGCCCAGCTGAACCGCGCGGGCCGCCGCGTTCAGGCCACCGCCGCCGGCGCCCACCACGCAGATGTCGCACTCGTAGTCCCAACGAGCAGGCACGGCCCGGGGAGGGATGGGCGTGGCGTCGTCGGCGGGAAACGAGCTGGCGTTGTGCTCGCGGTAGGTGCCGTCGGCGGCGGTGGCGTTGGTAGCGGCGGAAGGCTCGGCGGTCACGGCCGCGGAGCCGTCGGCGGCCCAGTTGCCGCTGCGCACCTCGGCGGCCACGGCCGGCTCGGCGGCGGCAAGGCCCAGCATGGCAGCCCCGGCGGCGGCCACGGCCGAACCGGTCAGGAAGTCGCGGCGGGAAAGGGCGCCTGCACCCGTGATGTTCTCGGCCATGGCTAGGCCTCCTTTCCAGTTGGGGCAGCGGTGGCGTCGGCATCGCTCGCTGCGGCGGCATCTCCGCCGCTCTGCGTCGCCGCGCCGCCAGTCGTCTCGGTGCCGGCGGCAATTTCCGCCTGCGCGAGCGCGTCGGCCACGGCCTGCTTCACCCCGGCCGTCGTAATGGTGGCCCCGGCGATGGCGTCGATATCGGCACTCTGGGCCGCCTCGATCATCTCGGCGTACCGCCCGTCGCGGATGGCCTCGTAGCCGCCGCGGCTCTGGCTCTCCCCCTCCTGGGTCGTCTCCAGGCAGGTGATGCGCCCGTCATCCAGAAGCAGCGTCACCGTGACGGCGCCCTCCATACCGCGCCCATGCCCGACATACACCCCGTCGGCGTAGTCGCCTTGGGCCCGCGCCCCCGCATCGGCCGCAACCTCGGCTGCCCAGGGATCGTCGGTGCGCAGAGCCAGCTGCTCCGCCGAGGCGGCGTCCTTCGACCCGGATCCCTCGAAGGACGCCCCGCAACCGGAAAGCCCCAGGGCGAGGGCGGCCGCGCTGCAGGCGATGGCCGTCGTTGTTCGCTTCATGTTCCCTCCTATCATTCGGCTGTGCGTTCCAATTATTTCTTCGTGAAAGTTTTCTTTTTCTTTCTTCAATGAACTTTATTTTGGGAATCTTAGCAGTATTTTCCCCGCTTATCAATGCTTTATTGACTCATTTACCACTTTCGTCAATTATTACCAACTTGCAAAATTATGGATATTGACTGAAGAGTTCTACACAGGTATGGTACTTCTCAGCATCAATTTGATGCCCTGCGCAGCCGGTGCGAGTGGGTCAGCGAGGCCTCTTGTGCTCCACCCGCGGCGGGCTTCGCGATAAGGAAGGCACCGATCCTTAAAGGAGGGATCACCATGTTATTCGACGTGTACGGCCCGAACGCCGGCTTCCAATGGCTCGGCCTGGCGATGGTGCTCATCGCGCTCATCCTGCTGAACGAGTTCGCCCGCCGCACCAAGGCCGGCGGCATCTTCATGTTCTTCGGCGTCTGCGGCGCCATGACCGTCTACTGCCTGGCCGTAGAGATCGGTGCGGCGTCCGGTGCCGAGTGGGCCGTGAACAACCCCACCCACACCGACATGAACAGCTGGTTCCACTACGCCAAGGTGTACGCCGCCACCGCCGGCTGCATCGGCTTCATGATGCTGAAGTACTCCTGGGGCAAGATCGGCCGCTCGCATTGGTTCAAGGCCTTCCCCTTCGTCATCGTGGCCATCAACATCCTCATCGCCGTGGTGAGCGACTTCGAGAGCGCCTTCCGCGCCTTCGGCACCACGTGGGTTTCCACCGAGGGCGTCACGCTCTACGGCGGCTGGCACAACGTGTTCAACGGCATCGCGGGCCTGCTCAACATCGCCTGCATGACCGGCTGGTTCGGCATTTATATCTCCAAGAAGCGTCAGGACATGCTGTGGCCCGACATGACCTGGGTGTTCATCATCGCCTACGACCTGTGGAACTTCTGCTACACCTACAACTGCCTGCCCACCCATTCCTGGTACTGCGGCATCGCCCTTCTGCTCGCGCCGACCATCGCCGGTCTCATTTGGAACAAGGGCGGCTGGATTCAGAACCGCGCCTTCACGCTTTCTATCTGGTGCATGTTCTGCCAGATGGTGCCGATGTTCGTGAACGACTCCGTCTTCGCCGTGCAGTCGGTGAACAACCCGGACGTGAACCTGGGCGTGTCCATCGTCGCGCTGGTGGCCAACATCGCCGCGCTGGCCTACATCGTCTACCGCGCCAAGAAGCTCGGCGTGAACCCGTACAAGCAGGAAGTGTTCGTGGGAACCAAGGACTTCCAGAAGGCCATGGAGCGCCGCGCTGACACCGCCTACCTGCTTGAGACCGAGCCCGCGAGCGCCACGGCCGCCGAGATCGCCGAGATGGTGGCCTACAACGAGCTGCCCGCGACCGGCACCCCCGGCTACGTCTACGTCGCCGTGGAGAAGGACGAGAAGTAGCCCGCTGCGCGACTAAGCGAGCGTTCGGCTAAGCGGCTGGCCAGGGAAACCAACCTGGCCGCGAAGGCTCGCGCAAGCCCATTTCCCAAAACAAGCTCATCCCGCAGAGGGGGGATCCGCAACGGCGCGGATCCCCCCTCTTCTTTTTCGCGTGAATCCCCCTCCTTTTCATTTTCGCGAAGTGAATGCCAGTTGGGGGCAGAAATGGTCAATGCCCGATTCGGAAAATGCCAGTTGAGGGTAGAAATGGCCGGATAACCGCGATTTCTCGCGCCGCCTTTCGACCATTTCGGCCCCCAACTGGCATCTACGGCGCCCTTTTCGCGAATCACCCACGTCAGAACCTCTTCGCGAACCGCCTACAAATGCCGCAAGTTGACACGGTAGCGGCGCAGGCGCTCCTCACCAATGTCGGAGATGACGGCGTCGAGAGCCGCAAGGAGCCCCTCGCGCTGCTCGGGCAACCGACCGTGCAACATCACCGGGTTGGACGCCCCCAGCATGGCGAACTCCACAGGAATATCCAGCTGGGCGACCAGCTCCTTCACCTCCTCATATTTCTCCACCTCGGCCGCCTCGCGCCACCGCCCGGCCTCGATCTCCCGGTACAGCGCCGAGCTACGGTAGATGGTGAGCATGTTCGCGCCGATGAGCCAGGGGCTCGTCCGGTTGCAGACATCCGCCGTCGCTCGCGCTCCCACCAGGCCGCGTCCGGCGCCCGAGATGCCAACCAGGTAGAAGAACGCGTAAGAAATCCCCACAGCATCGAGCCGTGCGCACTGCTCAACAATCTCCTCGGCCCCGTAGCCCTTGTCCATGAACGCAAGGGCCTCCTCGTCACCGGTCTCGATGCCGATGGTGAGACCGTCGAACCCAGCCGCCGCAAGCTCGGCGAGCTCCTCGTCGGTCTTTGCCGCCACATCGGTCACGCGGGAGAAGCACCCGATGCTCTTGCATTGCGGGAAGTAGGTGCGAACGAGCGACGCGATCTTCCGCAAATGCAGCGCCTTCAGCCCGAAGGGGTTCGCTCCCGCAAGAAATATCCGACTCGCGCGGGCGCCGGACAGCTCGAACAGGTGCTCTTCGGCTTTCCGAAGCGGATCGTGATACCACGTCTGCGCTTCCAGAAGATCCGCCTCGATGTCCTCCAAGGGCGACGGGCGAAACTTGAACGGCAGGTCCTCGTACAACGTGCAGAACTTGCACCGGTGATGCGTGCAGCCCGCCGTCGCCTCGATGATGAGCGAGTCCGCCTCGTAGGGCGGCCGCCAGATCGTTCCCGTGTAATGCATGGCACTCCTTTCTCTCATGCTTGGTGCGATTGGGAAAATCGTTGTCGACATTAAATCCTTCACTGACACGCCTTCAAGGCGCTCATCGTCGATTTCGCTCCCCACCCCATGCGCCATCGATTCCGCTCCCTGTCATCATGCTAGGATTGGTATTCGATTTGAAGTACTGTCTTTTTCTGAAGTAGAAGAGAGGAAGATCTATGGCGCGAAGGCAAGGCGAAGAGGTGGAGCGCTGCAAGTCCGTCTCCACCATCCAGCGCATGATCGGAGGAAAATGGAAGATCGAGATCCTCTTCTATATCGCCCTTAAAGACGTGCGGCATTTCGGGCAGCTCAGGCGCTGCATCGGGAACATATCCGAGTCCACCCTCTCCAAGCAGCTCAGGGAGCTGGTGGACGACGGCTTCCTTGTGCGCACCGATTTCGGCGAGGTGCCCCCGCGCGTGGAATACACCCTCACCCCTCAAGGTGAGAGCTTCGTGCCCATCCTCCTCTCCATGAAGCAGTGGGGCGAAAAAGAGCTGCGGCTTTAAGGCAGCGATTCGAATGGCCGCACTCGCTTTTTCGGGACTAGTCCTGCTTGCAACTTCTCAAAATTTTCGAGAAGTTGCAGCGCTATCTTCTCGAAAATCTTGAGAAGTCGCTTAACTGGGTTTTCACCGAGATGCCGAGGACGAGGCGCTCGAACTTCGGAATCCAACGTCCTGGAACTAGGGCAAGTACGGTCGGCATCAAATCCGCTGCCCCTATTCGACAACAATAGAGCCGATGATGAGGAACTCGCGATCCGGCTTCACCTTGAGACGGCTGCTGCCGCAATCGGGGCACGCAACCTGCTTCCATCCCCATATATCGGTGCCAAAAACCAGCAGGCAATCCTCGCATTGCAGCTTCAGAGGCACCTTAGCCATGATAAGGCGAGCCCTTCGGCGATAGTCCCCCGCGAGAGGAATTGAAAGCAGCTCTCCATGAGCTCGTCCACCACATCGCGCAGATCCCCCACGACCAGCGAAACCTCGATCACCCAACTTGCGTTGTTTTCTGCAGCATAGACGAGCACAGTATCTACCTCATTGGTGAGAATGGACATCTCGTGCATGGCGATCTCCTCCTCAAAGACCCCGACCGCCTTTATGAACGGGCTTTTTACAGCCTCATTTATCTGTGCTCAAGGCGATCCTGGCGAAACAAGAAACAAGCAGCACGGCGAGCAATCTGCGACCCTCTCCCGAATTTATCTCGCTCGCACAGCCAGCTTATCGGCCAATCTCTTCCAGCTTGTCCAGAAGCTCCTGGCGACTGTGCACGTTAGCCTTTCCGTATATCCTACGCATATGAGTCTTTACTGTGTTGGGCGACAAAATGAACTTCTCGGCAATATAGGGAACACTGCGTCCCTCGGCGAAGAGTGCGAGAATCTCTTTCTCTCGTTCAGTGAGCCCGCAGTCATCCGCTAGACGCCTTACGTTATCGGGAACCACCGTCGAAAGCCCGTCCGGCACGCCACTCGGAACCGGAAAGTCCAGCACCCCCTCCGCCTTCACACCCTCACGAGAAGACGCCGATCGCACAGATCGGCCCTCCTCACCCCCGTCGAGACGAAACATCCGCATTAGGCCGATGACTGCCACAAGCTGCAGATAATTAAGACCGAGCATCACCGGATTGCCCGCTAAACTTCCGTAGTCCCCCACTAGCACCCCGGCGGCCTCTCCTGCCGTAATGCCTACCTGCTCGGCGAACATGGCAACGGCGATCAATAGGGCGGGGCATACCTGACCCCTCTGAATTTGCTGCGCCATAATAGTCCATACCAGAATATCGAAAGCCGCGTATCCAACGGGAATGCAGATGCGGGCAAAAAGCCGGATGTCCTCAGAGTACGCACCTACCGTCATTGCGAGAAGTCCCACCGCAATAAGAGACACGCATATACTGAACAAATGCTCTATCTTCTGCCCATGACTGGTGAAACTTACGAAGAAGAAGAGCAACGCCGTTACGTCCCGCATTCCTATAACGTCTGCCATACCCGGAACGCCACTGGAAGGGATCTGCGGGGAGAACTCGAAGCCGTACATGAGGCCGAAAACAGAGCAGAACACAAGGATAAACACAATAAAGGAGGGCCGTATGCCCAAAAGCCTCTCTTTCGCGCTCTTCCGCCCACAAGAGGAGTCGACCTCGGCGGTTGCCTCGACAGGAATGCGGAACGTCGCCTTGCCTTGCAGGCGAAACAAGACATAGTAGCCCGCAAAGGAGAGCAGGGGCATAAGACCCACCGACAAGGCCGCCGCCACAGGAAGAAGCCCCTCTAGAAGAAGATTGCCCGCAAGGCCCAAAGCCCATGCTCCCGAAATATGAGTGAGCGTCTTCTGAGTTCCCTGAGCTGTGGCCACGCGTCCCCATAGAATAATGAGGGGAGCCATAGCGCCCCCCACCAAGCAACAGCCCGCGAGACACACCGGTGTCGCCGAGCCCAGATAGCCTCCGGTCACAGCCACGCCGCCCACGACGCCTATTGCAGCGCAGACGGCAAACATCCTCCAACGCCAAAGTTCATCGTCGTTCCCGCGAACCAGGGCAACGACGATGAGAAGAAGGGCAACGCAGCTTGAGACAAGAATGACGAGCGGCGCCAGCCAAGCCAGCGCCTCATGCTCCGCAGAGCTTGCCGCATCCGGCAACAGCGTGTCGCCGAACATCGCGCGATCCATCCATATCCAGAAAAATGCAGCGCCGACAATGCTCGGCCACGACGCCGAACCCGTTAACGCTTTGATGCGCCTTAGCTTTTTCTTCGACTGCCCCATGATTCCCCTTCGGAAACGACCGCGAATGCTCAAGTGATCAGACTGCGGCATACCAAGGCGAATTCTAACATAGTCATCCAACGCATCTTGGCGATTCAATGCTCCCGACTGGCCTTTTTCCTCGTAATCCTTTTCGGGTGACATTTTCCGAACGGCGGCCAATTCACTATTTTGGGAGGTCGCCTCTCTCGTCAGCACAGGCCAATATGCTTACAGGCCGTACGAAGGCACGAAAAAGAAGCGGCCACAGACCCAAAGGAGGAACCTATGGAACAGAGGGAGCGGACAATGAAAAAGGGAGCAACGAAGGTAACCGCGATCGCCCTGGCGATCGCCGCCGTCATGGCACTTGCCCTTTGCGGCTGCGCTAGCCAAGGAGACACATCGAAAAGCGACATTCCCGCAGAGGATCGAACCAATGCCAAGCAGGTGATCATGGCCGCCGGCGACTTGTTCACCATGATGGACCTGGGCCTCACCGATGCCGACAGCCCCGCTACCATCTCCCAGAACGATCCCGCCTTCGCGGAATTTTGGAGCGAGCTTCTCCAATACAAAAAGGTTGCCGACCTCGATGTGCAGAATGCCGAGATCGTCACCGACATCACCGCTGTCGAGGCTGCCACAGCACGCGAGGACAGCACTCAGACGAACTACCGCTACGCCATAAAGAGCGCCACCATGACCGTCAACGGCAAGACGATTACCTACGATGCCTCCAAGGGCTTCTCGGCATAACAGTCACACAGTATCCCGAAACATATAGAGGAGAACACTATGGAAAACCTGTCTCGTAGAAGCTTTCTCGCCTTGGGCACCCTCGGCGCCGCCAGCGCCGCCGCGGCCGGTCTTGCCGGCTGCGCTCCGCAGACCAAGGGCTCCGCATCGACCGATTTGGCCACTACCGGCAACCGCTCGTCGGAGCCCATCAACAGCTCGGGCATCGAGGTGAACCCCGATGAGGTCGTCGAGGTCATCGAGACCAACATCGTCATTGTAGGCGGCGGTCTTTCCGGACTTGCTGCCGCCGTGCAGGCCGCCGAGAACGGTGACGATTTCATTCTTCTTGAGGCCCAAGCCACGCTCGGCGGTAACGGCCAAGGCGTTGAGGGCACCTTCGCCGTGGACTCCCGTTTCCAGAAAGAGCAGAACATCCAAGTCGATCGCTCCATCATCATGCAGGAGGAGCTCGGAAAAACTCAATGGGTGGCCGATGGCCTGCTGTACAAGGATCTTTGCGACAACTCGGCGGCAAACATCGAATGGCTCGTCGATCAATGCGGTTGCGAGCTGGAAGGCACCATCGACAACTACCCCTTCGGCGTCAGCGTCGGCTCCGTTGACACCTTCCACTGGTGGAAGGACGGCGCGGCCTACGTGGGCTACGTGATGCCCATGCAGCAGAAGCTGCGCGATGCGGCGGCGGACATCCGTCTCAACAACCGCGCCCTGGAATTCAGCTATGACGAGAACGGCGCCATCAACGGCGTGTACGCCATCGACGCCTTCGGTGACTTGGTGCAGTACCAGGCCAAAGCCGTCATCGTGGCCACGGGCGGCTTCGCCGACGACGACCGCCGCATGACCAAATGGGGCTTCGATCTGACCACCCTCGAGCGCATCGGCACGCCGGGCCACTTCGGCGACGGCATCAACATGACTATCGCCGCCGGCGCCGAGGAGTTCAACGGCGTATGCTACTTGAAATACAACCGCATCAGCCATCAGGTGGAGAAGTTCGGCGCCTATTGGGGAGCTTTCGCTTTCGGCGGCCCCATGCTTTGGGTTAACCAGGACTGCGAGAGGTTCGTCGACGAAGGCTACGTTTTCCGTGTCGGCAACGCCATCACCCAGTCGGCAGCCGTCCACGGCCAGAATGGCGTGGCCTACAGCATTTTCGATCAGGCTATTTACGAGAAGCAGCTGGCCGACAATGCCGATGCCGCCGCGGAGTGGAAGGTGGACCTCGCCGAGCAGATGGAGGCCATCATCGCCGCCGGCGACGACGTCTGGCGGGCCGACACACTTGCCGAGGCGGCTGAAGCGGCAGGGTTAGATGCCGCTGCGCTGCAGGCGGCCGTCGACGAGTACAACGCGAAGTGCGCCGCCGGCAAGGACGACCTCTACGGCAAGGACGCCCAGTACCTCATCGCCATCCAACAGGGCCCCTTCTACATCGCGAAAATCCACGAGGCCATCGAGGGCCCGCTCGGCGGCGTGAAGACGAATCGCAAGTTCCAGCCCGTGCTGACCGATGGCGGCGTGCTCGATAACGTCTGGGTCATCGGCCTCGACGGCATCATGCTCTACCGCGACGTCTATCCCATCGATGTGCCCGGCAGCGCCAGCGCTGAATGCATCAACGGCGGTCGCTCGGCAGCCAACCAGGCCCACGAACTCGTGCAGGCCTAAGCACCCTTAAGAGACAATCCCCATCTCCCTCCCATCCGGCCCGAGCGACTCCCCTCCCCTCGCTCGGGCCGGATATTCCTGACCAAAGGAAACCTGTGCGCACTTGCGAAATGACTTAGCGAATGAAACTCCATTACGATCAAATTCCTCACCACCATAGTCCCTTTTTTCGTTTTCGCGAAGTAGATGCCAGTTGAGGGCAGAAATGGTCAATGCCAGAGTCGAAAAATGCCAGTTGAGGACAGAAATGGCCGGATAACCGCGATTTTTCGCCCTGCCTTTCGACCATTTCGGCCCTCAACTGGCATCTTCAGCGCCCTTTTCGCAAATCACCCACGTCGGCACCTTTTCGCGAACCTCCCGCAGATGCCGCAGTTGACACGGTAGCGGCGCAGGCACTCCTCGCCGAAGTCGGAGATGACGGCATCAAGGGCCGCGAGGATTTGCTCGCGCTGCCCGGGCGAGTCCGACACTGCATCGGGAACATATCCGAGTCAACGCTTTCCAAGCAGCTCAGAGAGCTCGTCGACGACGGCTTTCTCACGCGCACCGACTTCGGAGAGGTGCCTCCGCGCGTGGAATACGCCCTCACCCCACAAGGCAAGAGCTTCGTGCCCATTCTCCTCGCCATGAAGCAGTGGGGCGAAAAGGAGCTGGGGCTTTAAAGCACCTATTGGCTTTCTCAAACCATCTACCGTGTTTTTCTCGGAGCCGTTACCATCAAGCAGCCTCTCAAGATTTTTGAGAGGCTATGGTGCCACTCTTGCAAGAACGGCTGAAAAATTTCACCTCGCGCTGCGAGACGGAACGGAGCGCAAAAGGCGGCCTGCCCGAGGAGCGACCGCCTTGCGTGAGATCTCGGTTGCCGCCGGAAGGAAGGAGGGAGGAAGGGCGGCTCCGAGGAAGGTTTCGAGCTTTGCTCTGCCACTATAATACGGAAAAGCCCGTCTAGGCGTATCACCTAAACGGGCTATATTGCGGAACACAGCAGCGACCAATCGCCACTCGGAATCCGACCGCGCGCAGCAGATGCGGCACGGGTCGCGAATCGCTACTCGTCCTTCGCCGCGCGGGCCTTCGCCTGCTGGTCGGCGACAGCCTCCTCCAGAAGCGTGAGCTGCGCGGTCGCCTTCTTGGTACCGCGGAACACCATGAGCACGTACACGAGCAGGGCCACCCACAGAAGCGCGTAGGCCGCGATGATGTAGGGGGCGGAGGGCAGGATGGTGGAATAGATATCGGCAAGAATGGGATTCATGGCTCTCTCCTATCGTTCGTCGTCGAGGGTTTCCTTGAGCGCTTCGACGCGCTGGGTGAGGCGTACCTGGTTGAAACGCGTGCGGTACAGCACGAAGCCCACGAGCAGCATGCCGAGCGCGCACAGGCCCACGCACATGCCCATCTCGGGGCTCATACCGCCCTCGCGCAGCACCACGGGGTGAATGGACGACGGAATGAGGCGCGTGATCATGAAGCAGATGGGTACGTCAATGGTGGCAATGATGGCTACCACCGCAGCAAATGTCGCGCGGCGCTCGGGCTCGTCCACGGAGCTTCGCAGCACGAAGTAGGCGATCACGATGAGCATGAGAATCAGGTAGGTCGTGAGCCGCGGCTCCCAGCTCCACCACACGCCCCATTCGAAGCGCGTCCACATCTCGCCGGTGATCATGGTGAGCACCACGAACAGAAGCGCGATCTCCAGGCAAATGCGCGAGCAAGTGTCGAAGCGCTGGTTCTTCGTCATGAGGAACCGCACGGCGTAGTAGCACCCGAAGCCGAGCGCGATGAACGACGTGATGGCCACGGGCATGTGGAAGTAGAAGATCTTCTGGGACAGGAGCATCTTCTGAGACACCATCACGTCCCCGATGAGCTCGGCACCATTCACCGCAGCGCCGCCGACGGGGGCCACGTAGAAGAACGCCATGAGGAACCCGACGGTGGAAAGCACCGCGCCCGCGATGAGCGCCGGCACCACCAGCTTGTCGGGCCACTGCCCCGCCTCGGGCAGCTTCAACTTCTTATCAGTCACTCAGTCCTCCTTTAGTTGACGACGAAATCGTAGAGAACCCACGAAGCCAGGATCATGATCACATCGTAGCCAGCGCCAAGGGCCAGCGACGTAAGAAACCCGTCGGCGAACACATCTCCGCCCACGAGCGCGCAGGTGGTGGCCGACACGCAGGCGTACAGAAGCGGGAAGATCACGGGCACGAACAGAAGCGCCAGTATGACGTCCTTGCCGCGGGTGGCCGCCGTGATGGTGGAGAGCATGGTGCCGATGCCGGCGATGCCGATGCTGCCGACGACTAGCGGCACCACGAGCAGCCAGCCCGTATCGGCCGGCGCCGCGAAGCTGGAGAAGAACACCCAGTACAGCGGCACGGCGATCACTTCCACCAATGCCAAAAACACCAAATTCGACGTCGCCTTGGCCAGAAAGATCACGCCGCGGTCGAGCGGGGCCAGAAGCAGCCCTTCCAAGCAGCCGTTCTCCGTTTCCTTGGAAAACGAGCGGTTCAGACCCAGAAGCGACGTGAACACCACGAGCGCCCACAGAAGGCCGCCGGACACCTCGAGGAACTCCGAGCCGGGGCGGGCGAAGGAGAGCGCCACGCCGAACACCACGATGACGAGGAAGGCGTAGATGCCCATGGACACGATCATGTCCTTGGTGCGAAACTCCGCCTTCAAGTCCTTCGCGAGCAGCGTTTTGTACTGCGTCCACGTGCTGGGGGCCTTGCAGATGCAGCTACGCGTCCCTCCGCGATCAGCCGCGCGGTACTCCGATTCGCTCAGACAGTCCTCGCTTTGGGAATGCCCTTCGGGCATTCCTGGTCGCGTGTCGGCGCTGCGAGCAGAGCGAGCAAGTACCCTTGGGGTAAACTGCGCTCGGTCGGAACACCCCACGTCTAATCGCTGCTCTTCCTCAGCCATCTAGCTCACCCCCATCCCTACCGTCGTGCGGTACAAATCGGCGAACTCGTCGGGGCTCATCTGGTCCTTCTCTCCGAAATGAACCACGCGGCCGCGAGCGAGCACGAGCACGTGGCTCGCAAGCGCCAGGCCCTTGTCCAAGTCGTGGCTCACCATGACGAACGTGCGACCCTCGCGCACCGAGGCGATCAGCTCGTCGAAAATGTGCATGGCATGGGGGTCGAGCCCCGAGTAGGGCTCGTCGAGCAGCACTACCGACGGGTCGTTCACGAGCGCCCGGGCGATGGAGACGCGCTGGGTCATGCCGCGCGAGAACGTGCGCACCCGATCGAGCCGGCGATGTTTGAGCCCCACGGCATCGAGAAGCTCTATCACGCGGTGCTCAGGGTCGGCCACGCCGTAGAGCTTCGCGTACAGAAGCAAGTTCTCCTCGGCGGTGAGGTCGGGGTAGAGCATCGGGTTGTGCGAGATGAGCCCGATGGCCTCGCGCACGCGCTCGGGCTCCTCCTTCACGTCGATGCCCGCGAGCGTCACCGTTCCCTCCGTGGGCCGCGACAGCGTGGCGAGCATGCGCAGAAGCGTGGTCTTGCCCGCGCCGTTGGGCCCGAACACCGAGAGGAACGCGCCCTCAGGCAGCGCGAACGACACGTCGTCGACGGCCTTGCGGCCGCCGAACGACTTCGTCAGGTGATCGACGGTAAGCGCCGTTTCCACGGGACTACTCCCCCGCCTTCGCGCCGGCGTTAGCGGCGTCGGCATCAGCATCTGCGGTATCACCGGACGCCTCGGCCACTGCCGCCGCGTCCGCATCGGCCGCCGCGTCGCCCTCGGCATCTTCCACGAGCGCCACTTCCACAGCCACCGTCTCCTCGACGACGCTCTTGCGGGGCGCCGCGTCGCGCGAGGCCTTCCCGCGCTCCTTCGGCTCGGCCTCCGCCAGCTCGGCAGCGGGCACATCGCCCACGGCCGGACCGCCGCGACGGCGCTCGGCGCGCTTGGCGAACAGCGGGATCAGGCAGCCCACCATGAGCAGGGCGAAGCCCACCCACACGAACGAGATGAGCGGGTTCACGCGCACATCCATGGAGAAGTCGCCCTTATCGTTCACGCCGCGGTACACCACGAACAAATCCTCCAGCGGGAACCCGATGACGCTCGCCTCCAGCTTCTGCTGCTGGGTGGCGCTCACCAGCTGCACGGCCGGATTCACCGTGCCCACGAACTGGCCGTCCTTCGTTACGTCGAAGGTGAGCGCGTAGCGCACGTTGCCGTTGCCGAGCTCATCGATGGAGTTGCCCGTATAGGTGAGCTGGAAGTCCTGGATGTCGAAGGTCTCGGAAACCGAATCGCTCTCCTCGTCGTAGGGCAGATACCCCGTGATCTCGGTCACGTACATGGACGAGCCGATGAGGCCCACCAGAATGATGGCCATGGCCCCGTGGGCCACCGAGCCGCCGAACAGGGCCAGGCGGCGGCGCAGCTTGGCGCCATCGACCCGCTTGAGCGAGCGGACGGCCATGAACAGCGCGTTGAAGAACAGAAGGCTCGCCACGGCGAAGCCCACCACGGCCAGGCCGTTGTAGTAGATGGGGTTGCCCTGCTCCAGCAGGCCCGAGGCCTGGGTGCCGCCCATGTCGATCATGGCCTGGTAGCTGGGCAGAAGGTATGTGGCGAAATAGATCATGAGCACGATGAACAGCACGAGCGCGCACAGCGCCGGCACGCGGGCATTTCGCCAGAACGCCTTCTTGTCGGTGCGGCGCCAGCCCAGAAGCGGGCAGATGGCGAGCACGGCCAGATAGGCGATGCCCAAGGGTCGGGCGATGGCGTTGTAGGTGCCGGCCGACAGGGACTGGCCGCCGAAGGGCAGCCAGCTCGGCAGGGCCGAGGACACCGTCATGTAGGCCAGAAGCACGGCGAACACGATCATGATGAGGTTGTTCACGTAGTAGGCCGCTTCCTTCGACATCATCGACTCGATGTCGTCATCGGCCGCATCCGTCGCACCGAAGTTCTTGCGGCGCACGATAAGGCCCACGATGCCGGCCAGAAGCGAGCAGATGATGAGCGCGCCGAACATGACGAGCGAAACCGGGTCGCCCTCGAAGGCGTGCACCGACTGCACGAGGCCCGAACGGGTGATGAAGGTGCCCAGCACCACGAAGCAGAAGGAGAGGCAGGCGCAGAACACGCTCCAGCGCTTGAAAGCGCCGCGCTGGCGGTACACTGTGAACGAGTGGATGAGCGCCACGCCCACGAGCCACGGGAGCAGACTGGCGTTCTCCACCGGATCCCAGCCCCAGTAGCCGCCCCAGCCGAGCACCACGTAGGCCCACACGGCGCCCAGCCCGATGCCGATGCCGAGCAGAAGCCACGAGAACATGAGGTAGGGCGTCGAGCGGTTCACCCATTCCGTGGAATCGTCGTTGACGATGAGCGCGGAGATGGCGTAAGCGAACGGAATGGTGAGGCCCGCGTAGCCGATGAACAGCGTCGGCGGGTGAATCGCCATGGCCCAGTGCTCCAGAAGCGCGTTCATGGAACGGGCCGAGGCCATGACCGACAGCGTGCCATCGTCGCCGAAGTAGCGCGAGTCGGTCACGATGAAGGGCATGTTGCCCTCGGAGAACAGCAGTACCGACACGAAGGCCGTCAGCACGAGCGAGGAAATGGCGAGCGCGCCGTTATCGAGCGGGCGCGCATTCTTGCGCGTGGCGAACACGAGCACCGCGTTGAACACGGCAATGAGCCACGCCCAGAACAGCAGCGAGCCCTGACGCCCCGCCCAAAGACCGGCGAGCTTGTAGAGCCACGCCTCGGGGGCCGTGGAGGTGGAGCGGTTGTCCAGCACGTACTGGATGGTGTTGTCGCCCGAGAAGAAGCACCACACGAGCACGGCGCAGCACACCGTGAGCGCCACCGCCGTGAGCACCGCGGCCACCCGTCCGCCCCAGGCGAAGGTGTCGGAGCGCTCGAAGGAGCGCTTCTTGTAAAGGATATGGGCCACGCCCAGGCACAGCACCGAGATGACGCAGCCGGCAAAGGCCACGAGCAGGCCGAGAAGTCCGATCATCGACATGGGCTAGCCCTCCAGTGCGACATCGGTGGCGGCGAACTTGCCGTCGGCGCCGAGGGAGCCCGTGAGCACCACAGCGGAACCGTCGGCGATCCCGTCGGAAAGCGCGCCCTCGAAGACAACCGGCATCGAGTCGCCGGTCTCCGCGTCGACGAGGATGAAGCGGTCGCCCTGGCCCGCGGCCTTAAGCGATCCGGCGCCGACCGAGCCGGCCACCTTCACGACGTTGCCGTAGACGCTCTCGCCGTAGCCGAGCAGCTGTTCCACCGTAAGGGCGCTGTCGGCGTTCTCATACTTCGAGGGGCACTTCGTCACCAGCTCGGAGCACTCCAGCACGCCCGCATCGTTGATCTTGCCCGTGCAGATGGCGGTCACGTCGTTGCCGAACGTGGACGAGGCGGCGCCGTCGTAGCGCACCTCCAGCTGCGTGGCGGGATCGCCCTCAGGGTCGTAAATCTTGAAAGTGAGCACGTCATTGCTCGTGGAGAAGGAATCCTGCACCACGTTGCCCGACACTTGCACCTTCTGGCCCGCCTGGGGATTCTCGGCGGCCTCCGCGATGCTCATCGTCGTGGCGGCGGTGTTGCCTCCCACGAATGCGAGCACCAAGATAAGCACGATGACGATGACGCCGGAAACGGCGATCATCCTCTTCTTCATCTTCGCGTTCATAGTCCTCCTGTTTCTAAGGTACCAAAGCGGTGTGGACCTGCCTCCCCGAAGGCCCGAAAAAATACCAACGGCCAGTATCGCCCAAGCTTTCGAAGGCGGCTAGGATAATTCCGGCGAAACCAGCAGATCAGCGCAATCGCCATACTTTCGCAATAAGGGGGGTTGCTTAGAATTGCGGAAACGCCTCGCGCCATCAACCTGCGCCTGCTCGCCCCTCGCATGAGAAGACCAACCACGAACGAGGGCGCGCACCGCGGGTGGGTGCGCGCCTTCGGGGAGGATGCCGGCAGGGCGGTCCGGCACGATTGTCGAGCGGTGCGCCCCATCGCCGCAGGGGCGAGGGAGCGCGACGCGCTTTCTAATAGGTCATGTTCAGCAGGGTGTAGCCGGCCTTCAGCTCGTCCTCGCACTTGTCGAGGTTCTCCTGGGCCAGACCCGGGTTGTGGGCGCCCTCGGAGTTCTCCACCATCACGTAGTCCCAGTAGAACTGTGCATGGCGGTGGATCTGGCGAGCCTGCTCCAGAGTGGCCTCGTCCAGGGAGTCCTTCTGCTCGGCCAGGGTCTTGATGTAGGCGTCCAGCTTGGCCGCCAGCTCGTGCTCGCGGTCGGTGGTCTCCTTCTGCCACTGGACGATCTGCCCAGGCAGGTCGGCATGGCAGCCCTCGCACTTCTCCATGATGGCCGGATCCTCGGTGGGGTTCACCAGGTTGTGGGAGCTGTACTCGGTGCCGTCCTCGGCCTTGGCGGGGGCCATGTGGCAGTCGGCGCAGGTGTAGCCCTGCTTGGCCATGGAGGACTGCGCGCCGCCGTAGATAGTCTCGAACTCGGGGTGCTGGGCCTTCAGCATGGGGGCGCCGGTCTCGGTGTGCTCCCAATCCTTGAAGCCCATCTCGTCGTAGTAGGCGAGAATGGCCTCGGCGGTCATGCCCTCGAGCCCCGTGTAGGGATTCGTGGTGGCCTTGGTCTCGGGGGCGAAGTAGTACTCGTTGTGGCACTGGCCGCACACCTGGGAATCGGTGGAGACCTTATCCACATCGGAACCCATGGAATTCACGAAGAACTTCTGGGTGACCGTGGTCTTCGTCGGGTCGTTCTCATGGCAGTTGTAGCAGCTGATGGGCTCGGTCATCTGCATGAGCACCTCGGCGAAGGGCTTCTGGTAGGCCGAATCGCCCTCGGAGTTCACCATGGCGGTGTACTGGGGCGTCTTGCAGGTGATGCAGTTGGCCAGCGTGTTCTCGTTCACGCGGGGCGTCTCGGCCACGGACTGCAGGCTGTAGGGATGCCCCGCCGCCTCGTCGTAGCCCTTGGCGAAGCCGTAGCCGGCGTACATGGTCACCAACTCCGGGTACTCGGTCAGGTAGTCCTGCTTGCCCTGGGGGCTGTTGGACTCGTTGGCCATATAGGTTTGGTACTCGTTGGGGTAGATGTCCTTCCAAGATTCCGCCACCACGACGCCGAAGGAATCGGGCTCGGGGGTCTCGGCGGGAGCCGCGGCCGCGGGGGCATCGCTTTCTCCCCCGGACGGTGCCGCCGCCGGTTCCTGGGCGGCCGGCGCGCAGGCGGCCAGCGCCGCGACGAGCGCCACGGTACCTGCCGCGACGGCCGCCGTCTTGAACGTCGATCGTTTCATGGTCCCTCCTTTTGATCGCTTGTCTCACGGGCGGCCGCGCCCTGGACGGCCGCAACGATAGCCCAAGCTTACGCCGTGAATCCCGCCACCGAAAAGGGACAGTTTCGCTCATATTCATGGGGACAGCAACAGCAGAGGAAGGGGACGGTTACACCTTGCTTACATTTCTTCTCGGGAAGGGACGTCCGGCGAGCCGATTCCCCCGGCTGCAACCGTCACTGCGACATCAACGTCTTTGCGACTTCCCGCCGATCCGCTTTCGGTACCCTTTTGGGAACGGCGGGGGCGCCCAAAGCGGAAGCGCAGGGCGGAAGTAGGACACACGTCAACGCAGGCGCCACAGGCCATGCAGTCGCCGGCGCGCACGATCGTATCCTCCCCCACCAGCGCCGGCGCGAGGATCTCGGGATCGGCGAGGCAAACGTGGGTGCACTTGTCGCAGTGGATGCAGGCGTCGTGATCAATGGCGACGTTCACCTGCCCCGCGCGCCCGAGCACTTGGAAGGTGCCGCCCAAGGGGCACAGCGCCCGGCACCACAGACGGCGGCTGACGAGCAGCTCAGCGATAATGATGGCCAAAAGCGTGCCCGCCCCGGCGAAGCCGCCGAACACGAGTCCCTTGTTCACCGCGCCGATGGGCGAAATCAGCTCGAAAATCGGGAAGCCCACGAGGGCCGACAGCAGCACCACTGCCGCCGCCACGCCGATCTTCGCGCGCCGCGGCACCGTGCGCTCGGGCACTTCAATGCCGAGCCGTCGACGAGCCGCATCCACGCCCTCGCCGACGAGGTTCACCGGGCACACCCAGCCGCAAAAGGCGCGCCCGCGCACGAGCCCGTAGACCACAACGATAAGCAGAGCGCCCGTAAGCGCCGATGCCGCCAGCAAGCCGCGCGACGCCGCCATCGCTTCCACGGCGCCCAACGGGTCGAACAACGGCACGCCGGCAACGCTCGAGGAGGACAGGCTGCCGAAGAACACGCCTTCAGCCGGCGTCGTCACTTCCCCGTCGCCGCCCGCGAACAGCCCCGCCAGCCCCCATCCGGCCAGCAGCGGCGGCAAGCAGAACAGCACCAGCATGCAACCCTGCACCACCCGCCGCACAACCGTTATCTTTCCCATAGACCGAGTCACAGGTCATTCCTCCCAACCAAGGCAATGATCAAAGGAGATACGGGGTGCCTTGACCGAGCGAGTTCCGCAGCGAACGAAACAGCCCAGTGGGCTGTTTCGCCGAGCGAGGACTGTCTGAGCGAATCAAGGTACCCCGTAGCTCCGCTTTTGGGCGACTTTCTACCCGAGTGTCTCATCCTCAAAGTTGACGTACACGAGATTCACGTTCAGCACCCCTGGAATCTGAATGAACCGGCTCGAAATCTCGTGCGAGGCGCCGGTGGAGGAAGCCTCGATGGTGACGACGATCTTGTACCCGTTCACCTCGTGCACCTCCACCCCCTCCATAGCCGCCAGGGCCCGCGCCACCGCATCCACCGATTCCGGCCGCGCCTCCACCACCAGCGAGGAGATGACCACCTTCTCGTCTTCCATGACCTACTCCTGGGCCACCGGATGGCAGGTAATGCACTCGGCGCGAGGGCCGTCGATCTCATGGGTGGACGCATCCCCGCCCACGTAGTGGTCGGCAGGCAGCGGCGTGGCGGCCGCCAGGAACACCTCCACCTCGTCGCTGCCGCCGTGGCAGCCGAAGCAGCCGGCTGCGCCCAGGCTCTCGTAGCGGCCCTCGTGGCTCGCCGTCATGAGCGGCGGCTCCCCGGGATTGTAGGTGGCACCGGTGTCGGCCATCTCTTGGGCGCACCCGGCCAGCGCCGCGGCCCCCAGCACGCCGGTCAGCACGGCGGCGCAGATCATCTTCGACTTCTTCATGGTCCGCATGGGTACCCCTCCTTAAATCTTCTCGATGGAAACGCAGGTCTTCTTGAAATCGGGCTCTTTCGAAAGCGGGCAGTAGGTGTCCTGCACCACGAGGTTGATCAGCGTCTCCTCCGCGAAGAACGGCGCGAACACCATGCCCGCGGGCGGACGGGTGCGGCCGGCCGTGGACACCGTGATGTCGCAGGTGCCGAAACGCGAGGTGAGGCGCACGCGATCGCCGTCGGTCACGCCGAGGCGCTCGCAGTCGGCCGGGTTCATGTCCAGCAGCGCCTCGGGCAGCGCGCGATTGAGCTCGGGCACGCGGCGGGTCATCGATCCGGTGTGCCAGTGCTCCAGCAGACGGCCCGTGCAGAACCAGAACGGATACTCGTCGCTGGGTTCCTCCGCCGGCGGCTCGTAGGGACGGAACACCGCCGAGGGCTTCTTGTCGGCGGATTTGTAGAAGCTCACGCCGCCGGCCTTGTCGTGCTCGCCGTAGGTTTCCACGCCGTACTCATCGAAGCCGTCCTCCTGGGGGCCGTCGCAGAAGCGCCACAGCGTCGGCAGCCACTTCCCGTCCACCTCGCGCACGGGCCAGGTGAGGCCATGGTTGTAGATGTACTCCTCGTAGGGGGCCAGCTGCTTGGCCTCCATCTTCAGCTTCGCCTCGGCGTTGATGGCCTCGGCGTCCGGGTTCAGGCTCGGGTTGCTGAAGGTGCGGTACTCCTCCCAGATGCTCGAGCACACCTCGCGGTCGGTACCCTTGAAAGCGCCGGCCTCGGCGTCGTACCAGGCGCCGAACAGGTGGTCGAAGGCGTCCTCGCCGCCGATCTGCTCGCCGGCCAGCACGCGCTTGGCCACTTCCATGAGCATCCAGAGATCCCACTTGGCCTCGCCCGGGGCGTCCACGGCCTTCTCGAACACGGCCGTGCGGCGCTCGCCGTTGCCGAAGGCGCCCTCGCGCTCGACCCACATGGCCGCCGGCAGCACCACGTCGGCGTACTGGCAGGACAGCGTCGGGTACACCTCGGACACGCAGATGAAGGCGTCGTTGATGCCCGTGAGGTCGCCGCGTCCGAGGAAGCGAGTGAGGTTGGGCATCGACACGGCCCAGTTGTTGTGGGCGCTCCAGAGGAAATCGATACCGCCCTTGGAAAGCTCGCGGAACATCTTCACCGTGTGGTAGCCGGGTTTCTCGATGGCGTCCAGGTATCCGTTGGGCAAGTCCCAGATGGCCTCGGTGTAGCGGCGGTGATCCGGGTTCTTCACCACCAGGTCGGCGGGAAGGCGGTGCGAGAAGGTGCCCACCTCGCGGGCCGTTCCGCAGGCCGTGGGCTGGCCGGTCAGCGAGAAGGCGCCGTCGCCGGGACGGGCGTAGCGACCGGTGAGCAAGTGGATGTTGTAAATGCAGTGGTTCATCCAGGTGCCGCGGTTGTGCTGGTTCACGCCCATGGTCCAAAGCGAGAGCACCTTGCGGCTCTTGTCGGCGAACACCTCGGCCAGCTCCTGGATATCCTCGGCCGGCACGCCGGAAAGCTCGGAGGCGTACTCCAGGGTGTAGGGGGCCAGACGCGCGGCGAAGGCTTCGAAAGTGATGGGCTCCACATTGTCGACGGCCTGGCCGATGTCGCTCTTGTCGTAGCCGTCGTCGGTGGCGTTGCCGATGTTCTCGGTGCCCTGCTTGAACTGCACGTGGTCGGCCACGAAGTCGTGGTCGTACTTGTCGTTCACGATGAGGTAGTTCGCGATGGCGTTGGCGATGGCGATGTCGCTGCCCGGGCGGAAGGTGAGCACCTTGTCGGCCGAGGCCGAGGTGCGAGTGGTCATGGTGGTCACGTCGTAGTGGCGCACGGCCTCGTCGGCGAGCTTGCGGGCCGTCAGGCGCGAGTACAGCATGGGATGGGCCTCGGCCATGTTGGCGCCCCAGGTGACGAAGACGTCGGTCTCGTCGATGTCGGCGTAGCAGCCGGCCGGCTCGTCGGTCTGGAAGACGTTCATGAAGCCCACGACGGCCGAGGCCATGCACAGACGCGCGTTGGGGTCGATGTTGTTGGAGAGCAGGCCCGCCTTCCAGAACTTCGCCGTGCAGTAGCCCTCCACGATGGGCTGCTGGCCGCTTCCCCAGAACGCCAGGCGGCTCTTGTCGGCCTTCCACGTGTCGCGGAGCTTGCCCGCCACCAGATCGAGCGCCTCGTCCCAGGTGGCCTCGCGCAGGCCGTCGGGCGTGCCCTTGGTGGACTTGTCGTCACGGATGAGCGGGGTGGTCAGGCGATCCTCGCCGTACAGCGCGCCGGCCAAGTAGTAGCCCTTCACGCAGTTCAGGCCACGGCTCGAGCCGTTCTCCGGGTCGCCCGTGACCGAGATCACCTTGCCGTCCTTGGCCTCCACGATGACGCCGCAGCCGCAGCCGCAGAAACGGCACACGCCCACGGTCTTGGTGGTGTCGCCGCCCGTCGCCGCGGCGTCGTCGCCGGTGCCGGCCAGCGACGAGGAGCAGCCGCCCATGGTGCCGGCGGCGGCCGCCGAGGCCAGGGCCACGGCCGTGGTCTTCACGAAGTTCCGTCGAGTCAGTTCCATAGTTCCTCCCTTATGGTTCGGGGGCCGCACCCGGCCCCGGGTTCCTGAAATACGCCGCCCGCCCACCGACCGCGTCGGCCAGTGTCGCCGCGCCGATCGTCACGCCTCGCCGTTGCGCCGGGCCGTGTAGGCCGCCGCGTCGGCGCCCGTGGGCACCACCACAATGGCCGGCGCCGGGTCGCTCACCGGGCAGCGCTGCTCGCACAGGCCGCAACCGGCACAGTCCTCGTCGATCACCTGGGGCGCGAACACCGCGTGAATGGCATCCCCCTCGCGGGGGCGGTAGTCGATGCGGATGGCCTCGTCGATGAGCGGGCAGGCCCGGTAGCACACCTCGCAGCGCATGCCCTGGAACGACAGGCAGGTGTCCTCGTTGATAACGGCCACCCCCATGGCGGCGGCCTTGCGCTCGGCTGGCATCTCCAGAGCTCCCGTGGGGCACGCCGCGGCGCAGGGGAAGTCCCGGCAGAGGCGGCAGGCCTGGGCCCGGGCGTTCAGAAACGGCGTGGAAGCCTCCCGGCCAGCATTCAGCGGAGCGGCGTGGATGGCCTGGTAGGGGCAGGCCTCCAGGCAGCGCCCGCACCGCACGCAGCGGGCCGCGAAGCGGGCCGGCTCGCCGGCGCCGGGCGGCCGCAGCAGCGGCAGCGGCGACGGCGCGGCAGCGTAGGCGGTGCCGGCGACGAACACGCCGGCCGCCGCGAGGGCGGCAACGGCCGAAAGACGCATGGAGGATCCTCTCCCTTCCCCTTGCGCGATGACGGGCGGCGCGGGGGCGCAGCTGCGGCCCGCACCGAAGTTCGGCGCACAGTCTACGATGGGGACGGCCCGCCCGCGAAGGGACAGTTCCCCGCTAATTCATGGGGACGGTTGAAAAACTTCCCAGGGGACGCCTCCACCAACCGTCCACATTTGCTAAGCTTCTAAGTCAGGAAAAGAAAGCGAGGCCCCATGCACCTGGACGACCACAGCGACATCCCCTTCTACCAGCAGCTCTTCGACCAGCTGCGGGCCGACATCGAGGACGGCACGCGGCCCGCAGGGGCGAAGCTCCCCTCCATCCGGGGGCTCGCCGGCGACCTCGGCTGCGCCCGCAACACCGTGGAGCAGGCCTACCACCTGCTCACCCAGGAGGGCTACGTGGAAAGCCGGCCGGGCAGCGGGTACGTGGTGCAGAACGTGGCCTACCTGCAGCCCACGGCCGCCTCCCCCGCCTGCGCCGTGCTGCTGGGGTCGCCGGCGCGGCGGGCCCGCTACGACTTCACCTACGGCAACCTGGAACCGGGCACCTTCCCGGCACTCGCCTGGCGCACCATCACCGACGACGTGCTGCTGTCGGTGGAAAGCGCCGGCTGTGACGCCTACAACGACCCCTTCGGCGAGGAGGCCCTGCGCGTGGCCATCGCCTGGCGCATCGCCACCCAGCGCGACATCGACTGCACCCCAGGCCAGGTCATCGTCCAGGGCGGCACCCAGACGAGCGTGCAGAACCTGCTGGCCCTGTTCGACGGCGCCGCGGACACCGTGGCCATGGAGGACCCCGGCTACGACGGGGTGCGCTCGGTCATCGAGCGGGCCCGCTTCGCCATCGCGCCGTGCCGGGTGACGGAGGGCTACGACGCGTTCCTGGAGGATCTGGAGGCCTCGGGGGCGCGGCTCGTGTACCTGACGCCGTCGAGCCAGTTCCCCACCTGCCGCATCATGCCCACGGACATACGCGAGCGGGTGCTCGATTGGGCCGAGCGCACCGACGCCTACATCCTGGAGGACGACTACTGCCGCGATTTCCGCTACCGGGAACGGTCGCTGCCGCCCCTAGCCTCCATGGACACCCGCGGGCGCGTCATCTACATGGGCACGTTCTCGAAGTCGCTCTCGCCGGCCTTGCGCATGAACTACCTGGTGCTGCCGGAGCCCTTGCTGGCCCGCTGGCGCGAGCTGTTCGCCAACTCCTATTCGCCGGTGCCGTGGCTGAACCAGAAGGTGCTGGCCCGCTTCATGACCGACGGCTCGTGGGACAGGCACCTGCGCCGAGTGCAGGCGAAGAACCGCCGCAAGTACGACGCCCTCACCGCCGCGCTGCGGGAGTGCATGGGTGAGCGCGTGGAGGTGCTGGAGTGCGGCACCGGCCTGCACCTCTTGGTGCGCGTGCGCGACGGTCGCGGCCAGGACGAGCTCATCGCCGCGGCCGCGGCGGCAGACGTGGCCGTGTATCCCACGAAGAAGTACTGGGCCGACCCCGCCCACCGCCCCGGCGGCATCGTGCTCGTCGGCTTCAGCTCCATCCGCGAGGAAGACATCCGCCCCGGCATAGAAGCCCTGGCAAGAGCCTGGTTCGGGTAGGGCCCGCAAGGCGCGGCGAAGCTGACAAACAGCAGGTTGGCATCGGGAACGTTTCAAGTTGGGGCCTTTCTCGGGAGGCCGCGCCGGCATTCCTACAATGGAGTTCGACTGGGCATACATCGAACGCGAGGAATGACATCATGGGCGCGAATGCGGACGAGCACACGTCGGACGGGGCCGTGCACGGCCGCCGGCTGGCATTCATATTCACAGGGCTTCTGCTGGCGATGTTCGTGAACTCGCTGTCCGAGACCATCGCCGCCACGGCGCTGCCCACCATCGTGGGCGATTTGGGCGGCGTGGAGATGATGCAGTGGATTTCCACCGCCTACATCCTGGTGAGCACCGTGGTCATGCCCGTCTACGGCAAGATCAGCGACCTGTACAACCGCAAGCACGTCATCATGGTGGCCCTGGCGCTGTACGCCCTGGGCAAGGCGGTGTGCGGCCTGGCCGTGTCCATGGAGATGCTTATCTGCGGCCGCTGCCTGTCGGGCCTGGGCGGAGGCGGCCTGGGCATTCTGGCCTACGCCATCATCTCGGATGTGGTGCCCCCGCGGAAACTCGGCGCCTACATGGGCATCATGGGCGCCGTCTTCACCACCTCCAACGTGCTGGGCCCGGTGCTCGGCGGCTGGTTCGTGCAGGTGCCGGGCTGGCGGTGGATCTTCTGGTTCACCATTCCGCTCGCGGGCCTCGCCCTGGCGGCCCTCGGCGCGTTCCTCCCCCGACGCACCGCCCAGAAGAAACGCGCCGTCATCGACTACGCGGGCGCGGCGCTGTTGGGCCTGTCCGTCACCTCGCTCGTGCTGGCCAGCGCCTGGGGCGGCGCCCTGTACGCCTGGGACAGCTGGGAGATCATCGGGCTGTTTGCCCTGTGCGTCGCCTCGGCCGTGGCCTTCGTGCTGGTGGAGCGCCGGGCCACCGAACCGGTCATGCCGCTCTCGCTCTTCCGCAACCGCAACTTCGTGCTCTGCGCCGTCACGAGCCTCATCATCGACGTGGCGTTCATGGGCACGGTCACCTACCTGCCCACCTACTTCCAAATCGTCGACGAGATGAGCCCCGAGCTCGCGGGCCTCATGTGCGTGCCCATGAGCATCGGCATCTTCATCACGTCCACGGCCAGCGGCTTCATTGCGGCCCGCACGGGGAAGTACAAGTGGATGCTCGTCGCCTCGAGCGCCATCGCCGCCGTGGGCTTCTTCCTCATGTCCACCCTGCAGGTGCACGAGGCGTTCTGGCTGCCGCTCGTGTTCCTGTTCATCCTGGGCTTCGGCATCGGCTTCGGCATGCAGATCCTCACCCTGGTGGTGCAAAACGAGTTCCCCCACGCCATGGTGGGCGCGGCCACGGCGGCCTACAACTTCTTCAGCGAGATCGGCTCGGTGCTGGGGGCGTCGCTCATCGGCACCCTGTTCACCTCGCGCCTGACCGCCGCGCTTTCCGCCACGCTGCCGGCCACCGACAACATCTCCGTGGCCCACATCACCCCGGCCCTCATGGACAAGCTGCCCGCCTCCGCCCAGGCCGTCATCGCCCAGGGCTACTCCGACGCGCTCGTGCCCCTGTTTTTGTGGTTCGTGCCCATGGTGGCCGTCACGGTGGTGATGATGGCCCTCGTCAAGCAGCACCCCCTCGCCACAACCATCAACCACGGCGGCACGAAGCCCTTGCGACGACCCAGCTCGAGCAGGCAGGACACTAACCGTCCCCTTCCTCCCGATTCACCAACTCGATAAGTTCTTGTTTTGCATGCACGCCCAGCTTCGCGTAAATGCGCTTGGTGTGGGACTGCACGGTGCCGGGCGCCACGAAGAGTTTCTCGGCAATGGCCTTGCTCGAGTAGCCGAGGGATATATAGTAGAGAATCTCCCCCTCGCGCCGAGTGAGGTCGTGTTGTTCCGCGAGAGCATCGCAGGCTTCCCTGCGCCCCTCCTTTTCCGCAGCGGGACGCGCAGCCGACAAGGGCCGCGCCGCTTTCACCATGAAAAGGGTCAGAAACGCGACGATGGCCAGAGCCAGTACCGCGGCAATGACCAGCGACGCCGGGCCGAGCAGCGTGCCGGCGTCGAGGGCGTGGCCGGCGGTGGCGAGGGGAAGCAGCACGTAGGCGAACGTCGTCGGCAGCCAGAAGAGCGCCAGCAGATACACGGCCGCCGTGCGCACCAGATTCGACCCCTTCAAAAACGCGCTCACGAACATGGCGACGAGCAGAAGGACATCGAACACGCGGATGAGCGCCAGCACCACGCCGGCGGCCGCGGAGAAATCGCCGTGGGTAAGCGAAGAGAAGCTCACAGCCACAAGCCCCAAGAACAGCACCGCGAAAAGCCCGTTGCCGAACAGGCACACCGCACGCAGGTACCGCGATGCCTTCGAAGACGTCGCGAGCATGAGCACGCTGAGCGCGAACAGGAGCAAAAACGTCACCCCGCGGGACAGCGGCGCATCGCCCAAATATTCCAGCGCCGGATCGGCCACATAGAGCAGACCGTGCACGAGCACCGTCGCGAAAAAGATGACGTAGAAGAAGCGCCACCCGTTTCCATAGAGGTCGGCGTCGCACGGGGAAGGAACTTCTCCCCCGTCCGCCGCGGCAGACGCGGGGACGGCCAAAAGCCCGAAGCAAAGCTGGGCGATGCCGCTCAAGCTGAGACCGGCCACGGCGATAAACGCGTAGAAGGGCGCAGGCGCCGAGTACGCGAATGCCACATGGCCGCAGAGCGCTGCCAAAACCACGAGTGCCAGAACTGCCTTCAAGCCCTCCCGTCGCGCAAGAACGCCGAGCATGAGGAACATCCGGGCTCCGAGGGCCACCAGACCGAGGGCGTAACAGCCGGCGCCCAAAGCACCCCATATCAGCGCCGCATCGGAACCCACTGAGGGAGCAAACCAAAGCATCACCGTACCGCCTGTTGCCACGACGGACGCCGCGGCGGCAACGCTGAGGGGGCGAAGAATTCGCCCAATGCGTTCGCAGCCCACGATGCAGCCAATCAGCCCAGCGGCAAAAATCAGGGAGAAAAGGGCGAAAACGACGAACTGCTGCGCCCCGAATCCGGAGAACAACGTCGTGTGGTAGAGGTTGTGCTGCAAGTACGGAACGGTGAAGAGCACGCTGAAGAAGCACGCCGCCATCCGCCGCACGCTGTCAAGCGATGGGATCCGCTTTTTCGTTCCTTCGCGCATCGCCCCTCCCCCATCCTGCGACGAATGCCGCATATCGCCTGATCATCTTCATATTTGCCCAATTTTTGGGCAAAGCATCCATGGAGCCAATGCTCGAAATTACCCTAAAACGGGAGTTTCGCCCGAAGCATTTTCCCTCCATGATCGAGCCACTGCATGGTAGCAAATTCTCCGCATCCATGCAGCGAAGGAGAACCTATCGGAAGGGAGATTATCATGGCAATGGCACAGAGCCGCCGGTCCTTCGTGAAGACCGCGGGAACGACGCTTCTCGTTGCGGGGCTGACGGGCATGGGCCTGGCAGGTTGCAGCTCGAAAGGCGGCGCCTCCGAGAGCGCACCAGCCGCAGACGGCGACTTCGCCTGGGACGAGGAAACCGACGTGCTCGTCGTGGGCGCGGGCCTGGCCGGCGTGGCCGCGGCCGTCACCGTGGGCAAGGAGAGCCCCGATGCCTCGTGCCTGCTCATCGAGAAGGGCACAAGCCCCCTCGGCAACGGCAACAGCCCGTTTTCCAGCGGCTGGTTCATGTACACGAGCGCCGACCGCGAGCAAGCGGCCCTCGACTATCTGAAGGAGCTGCGCCACAGCGACACGGGCACGCCCGACGACGTGCTCGCCGCCTTCGCGACCGAACTGACCCGCAATCTCGATTGGATCAAGGAGCTCGGCGCCGCCGACACCGATCTGACCATCGTCCCCGGCACCACCGACTACGCCTGCTTCCCCGAATACCCCGAGCTGGAGCATTCCGCGGCCATCGACTACGCCGCATTCACCGCCGAGGACAGCAAGTGGGACCACGTCACCAAGTTCATGAACGAGGTGGTGGGCGGCCTGCCTTCCGTCACGCTGAAGACCGAGTGCCCGCTCGTGGCCCTGGTGCAAGATCCGACCACCAAAGCGGTGCTCGGCGGCATCTACAACGACGGCAAGAACGACGTGCGCGTAAAGGCGAACAAGGGCGTCATCATGACCTGCGGCGGCTTCGAGAGCAACCCCGATATGATGGCCAACTATTTCTCCCAGCCCACGGTGACTCCCATCGCCGCCCAAGAGAACACCGGCGACGGCCACCGCATCTGCGCCCTGCTGAACGTCGCCGAGTGGCACATGAATTCCGGCGCCGGCTTCTGGAACACCATCCGCAAGCTCGACGATTCGGGATGGGGCAAGTACAACGGCTCGGGCAGCCCGCTCAAGAACCTCGGCATTACCGTAGGCGACAACGGACGGCGCTTCTACATGGATTGGGACGCCTGCTGCACCTTCGATTGGGACCAGTTCTACGCGGGCGTGCCCATGAACGCCGCGGTGGGTTCGCGCCACGGCCACATGCAGTTCGGCGGCAACTGGCACCTTTTGCCCATGCCCGAAATCAGCTGGTTCGTCTGCGACCAGGCCGCCATGGACGCCGGCGCCTACGCCTTCCAAGGCACCGACCCGGTCGCCGAGGGCTTCGGCTACAAGGCCGACACGCTGGAGGATCTGGCAGCCCAGGCGAACCTGCCCGTCGACGAGTTCGTCGAAACCGTGACCGTGTGGAACGGCTACTGCGAGAACGGCAAGGACCTCTCCTTCTTCCGGCCGCCGAGCACGCTGACCCCGGTGAAGACCCCGCCGTTCTACATCATGATGCAGCGGCCGCAGATGCTGAACACCGACGGCGGCCCCGTGCGCAACGCCAAGGGCGAGATCATCGACATCGAGGGCAACGTCATTCCGCACCTCTATTCCGCCGGCGAGTTCGGCTCGGTGTGGTCGGGCCATTACCAGGGCGGCGGCAACCTGGGCGAGTGCCTGGCCTTCGGCCGCATCGCCGCCCGCAGCGCGCTCGCCAACGAGTAGACCGCTCGACCCGCGGTCGACTGCGCCCGCGGGCACCCGCATCGCGCCATTCCCCCAGCCCCGCCGACCCCTCCCCCGGCGGGGCTTTTCATCGGGGATGGCTTGCGCAAAGCAGGGAGAGCATGGAGCCGGCCCCGTTCGCAACCTTACGCCGCATACCCGCAGAGGGGAAACGGAAATCATCCCGAGAAATTTGGCAAAAACTCAAGTTAGTAGGGTGGGGATTTGAGAAAACGCTCGTCTGCCGACCCTTATTGCCCCCAGGTTGCCGTTTCGGAAGGTGCCGACGCTTCGCAAACCCTACCAAACTCGCTTTTTTGCGAAAATCAGCTTGAGATTTTTGAAAGTGCCCGCAAACCGTGCTCAGTCACCACTTCGTCCACTGGCATGTCATAGTCCTCGTGCGGGAGGTGGTCGGCGAGCTGGGCGGCGCGGCAGAGGCCCATGGAGGTGCCGGGGAACGTGGGCAGGAAGGTGTCGTAGAAGCCGCCGCCGTAGCCGAGGCGGTAGCCCTCGCGGTCGAAGGCGAGCCCGGGCACGAGGGCAACAGGGGTGTGGAAGTCGCGCGGCGTCACCTCGCGGGCCGGGTCAGCTGGCGGCTCTTCCACGCCGAAGGAGCTGCGCTCAAGGCAGTCCAGGGAATCCACCGCGTACCACCGCATCTGGCGCGTACCGGGCACCACCCGCGGCAGGGCCACGGCCTTCCCCACTGTCCAGGCGCATTCTATGAGAATCCGCGTGTCCACTTCCGCCCCGAAGCTCAAATACGTGAACACCCCGTCGGCTTCCGCGAACTCAGGCAACCCCGCCACATTCCCCGCAATGGCCGCGTCAATCGCCCGACGCTCCCCTT
The DNA here is from genome assembly GCF_977072305.1 of Adlercreutzia sp. CNCM I-6207. Taxonomy (NCBI): domain Bacteria; kingdom Bacillati; phylum Actinomycetota; class Coriobacteriia; order Eggerthellales; family Eggerthellaceae; genus Adlercreutzia; species Adlercreutzia sp. CNCM I-6207. The sequence continues at coordinate 273,068 of NZ_CDRVLZ010000001.1, read as the reverse complement.
CCAGCAGCCCGGCCCGCACCGCCTTGAAGTGCCGGCGCAGTTGGTTTTTATCCGACGGCAGTTCCACGAAAACCCTCCCCCCTTTATATCAAGCCGGTATTTTGGCAATGAGAGCGCATCGCTCGATCCGGCAGTCGCCCAGGCAATGCGACTCTCTGTCGGTGAACCACCTGTTTTTGTATCCAAATTTGCAGTTATCAGCATATCAGAGGCTCTTCTACGGCGCATATTTTGTCATCGGAGCGCAAAACACCAGGTCAAAAATAACTGGAAGATGCTACCAGTTCAATAGAGGTAACACTGATAACTGCAAATTTGATGTCATATCCGCGCACGAACGCAAAACGGGCCCCGATCATCTCGGGGCCCGCATGGTTTCCGTGGTGGAGATGATGGGATTCGAACCCACGACCCCCACGTTGCGAACGTGATGCTCTCCCAGCTGAGCTACATCCCCACGAAGGTGTGCGCTTTCGCGCAAGGCAGTAGTTTGCCCGATTTGGCGGCGGTTGTCAAGCGCTGCCCTTAAGAGACCACGCGCTCTTCCATAACGTAGTCGATCAGCTCCATGGACTCGTCCACAAAGGGGGCGAACAGGGGCTCGCCGTTCTGGGACAGCTCCACCATGCCGGTGAGCACGTCCACGTACTGGTAGGACTGACGGGCGGTGCGGCCGCGCTTGCGGTCCACCTCCATGATGAACAGCTGCGGGTGAACCTGGGTGAGCACGCCTTCGCTCTCCACGATCTTCGAGCGGCCCATGTTGGCGCGCACTTTCAGTCGTTGACCGACGAAATCATTCAAGGTATCATGAATGCCATCGACGATCTTTGCCTGCTTGGCCAAATCCATTGACTAACTTCCTCACGTGTGCTGACGGTACAAGTACAGCCCCATATCATACCACGATTGTCAAGCCCCGCAACTTTTTTCGGTCGCGGGAAGACCGACACCGCCTAACGGATTCCCCGCTTGGAGGCCACTTCAAGAGCCTTGCCGACCACGGGAGCGCAATGCTTCACGATGCCGCCGCCCCGCCCGCACCAACGGCGAAGGGGCGCACCCTGCGGTGTGGGCGCCCCTTCGCCGCTGAAATGCCTCCGTGCCACGGCCTGAACAGCCGCGCGGCAGCCCTACGAGTGCTTGTGGATGCCACCGTCTACCATGTAGGACTGGCCGGTAAAGTAGCCGCCCTCGTCGCTGACGAGCAGCACGATGAGCGGGGCACAGTCCTTTTCGGTGGTACCGATATAGCCCAGCGGGGTTTTCGACTCCAGGTTCCGCAACGCCTCGGCTTGGGTCTCGCGGAAGAAGTCAGTGGCGATGATAGGCAAAAACACGTTCACCGTGATGCCGTAGCGGCCCCACTCGTTGGCCGCCGTGCGGGTGATGGCGCGGATGGCCTCCTTGGCCATGCCGTAGGCGCCGAAGCCCGCGTTGCCGTCGTAACCGGCCGCGGAGGCGGTGTTGATGATGCGCCCGTGACCGCTCTCCTTCAAGTAGGGGAAGCACGCCTTCATGAACATCATGGAAGCGAGCGGGCCGCTCTCGAAGGCTTCCAGAGTGTAGGCCTCGTCCACGTCGTTGATCTCGCGGTACTGCATGGCGCCCTGGGCGCAGTTGATGAGGATATCGATGCCGCCGAAGCGCTCGACGCACTGGACGACCACATGGTTGATCTGCTCGACGTCGGTCACATCGCAGGCCACGGGCAGCACTTCGCCACCGAAACCCTCCACTTCCGCCTTCAGCTCTTCCAGCTTCTCCACGCGGCGGGCGCAGGCGCAGATCTTCGCGCCGTTCTCGGCGAGCACCTTGGCAAGCCCGCGGCCCACGCCGGAGCTGGCCCCGGTCACAATGGCCACGCGTCCCTCGAGTTTCTTCATGTTCGACTCCCATCGACTCAATTGACCTTGTATCCCCGACGGCGACCATCGTGCAGGCATGCGGATCGAAAGGCACCCGTGCAAACGACCCTCGGGCCTGTAAGTATAAAGATGTTGCGCGATCGGTACCGCGCGAAATGGGCGCGAGGGCTACAATGGGCCCTGAAACGGAACGGTCGGAAAACGGGAGGAACCATGGCCACCATTGTGATGTCGGACTTCGATTTCGACGATTGCGCTTTCGAGCGGAAGATGGTGGAGGCAGCGGGCATTCAGTTCCGCAGCTTCAGCGACGCGCGCAACCGCACGCCCGACGAGATTATCGAGCACTTGAAGGACGCCGACGGGGCCATCACCTCCTACGGGCGCTACACGGCCGAGGTGTTCGATGCACTACCGTCGTTGAAGGTGGTGTCGAAGACGGGCACGGGTGTGGACAACATCGATGTGGCCGCTGCCACGGCCAACGGTACCACCGTGTGCAACGTGGTGGGCTACGGCACCGAGGTGGTGAGCGACCACGCGCTGGCACTCACGCTTGCGGTCTTGCGGCGCATCAACGAGATCGACGCCGATATGAGGGCCGGCGTGTGGGACTTCCATCGCCGGCGCCCCTTGGGCCAGGTGCACGGCCGCACCTTCGGCGTCGTGGGCTACGGACACATCGGTCGGGCGGCGGCGCGCAAGGCTCGCGGCCTCGGATTCAACGTGGTGGTGTGGGACCATGAGGGGCACCCTGGTCGCTTCACCCCCGAGGGCTTCCCATACGTGGCCTTCGAAGACCTGCTGAAGACCGTCGACGTGGTGAGCTTCCACGTGGCCCTCGTGCCGGCCACGCGCCATTTGCTGAACGCCGACAATCTGAAACTCATGAAGAAGGACGCCATCGTGGTGAACACCTCCCGCGGGGCCGTCATCGACACCGACGCCGTGGCGGCCGCGCTCACCGCCGGTAAGCTCTGGGGCGCCGGCATCGACGTGTTCGAGTCCGAGCCCGTGAGCCCCGATGCGCCCATCATGCATGCGCCCCACACGGTGCTCACGTCCCATGCCGCCTACTGGTCCGAGGAGTCGGCCGTGGAGCTGCGCACCCGCTGCACCCAAAACGCCATCGACGTCGTGCTCGGCCGCATCCCCGAGAACTGCGTGAACCCGGAGGTGCTCCCCCGCGCCCTGGCGAAGTAGAGATGCCGGGTAGCGTTGCCCCGAGATAGAGAGCTGTCGCGAAAAAGGCCCGGCCGCGCAGCTTGCGCAGTCGGGCCTTCCGCAAATGCATTGCCGGGGAAGCGCGATGCCTATGCCGCCAGGCGCTTGGCGATGGCCTGGATGAATTCGCCGGTGGAAAGCGTCGTGGGATTCGGCAGCGTGGTGATGCGGGCGAGGTCGCCGGTCATCTCGCCGGCCTCGATGGTATCGAGCGTCGCCTTCTCCAGCTTGTCGGCGAAGGCGATCAGCTCGTCCAGCCCGTCCAGCTCGCCGCGCTTGCGCAGGGCCCCCGACCAGGCGAAGATGGTGGCCACGGAGTTGGTGGAGGTTTCCTTGCCTTCCAAGTGCTTGTAGTAGTGGCGTTGCACGGTGCCGTGGGCGGCCTCGTACTCGTACACGCCGGCCGGGCTCACGAGCACCGAGGTCATCATGGCGAGCGATCCGAAGGCGCTCGACACCATGTCGCTCATCACGTCGCCGTCGTAGTTCTTGCAGGCCCAGATGAAACCGCCCTCGGCCTTCATGACGCGGGCCACGGCGTCGTCGATGAGCGTGTAGAAGTACTCGATGCCGGCCTCCTCGAAGCGGGCCGCGTACTTATCGTCGTAGATCTCCTGGAAGATGTCCTTGAAGCGGTGGTCGTACTTCTTGGAGATGGTGTCCTTGGTGGCGAACCACAGGTCCTGCTTGGTGTCCAGGGCGAACTCGAAGCAGCTCATGGCGAAACTCGCGATGGAGGCGTCCAGGTTGTGCATGCCCTGGGCCACGCCGGCGCCGTCGTACTCGTGCACCAGCTCGCGGATCTCCGTGCCGTCGTCGCCGGTGTACACAAGCTCCACCTTGCCGGGGCCGGGCACGCGGATCTCGGCGTTCTTGTACACGTCGCCATAGGCGTGGCGGGCGATGGTGATGGGGCGCGTCCAGTTGCGAACGCAGGGCTCGATGCCTTTCACAATGATGGGGGTGCGGAACACCGTGCCGTCGAGCATCGCGCGGATGGTGCCGTTGGGGCTCTTCCACATCTGCTTCAGGTCGTACTCCTCCACCCGAGCAGCGTTCGGCGTAATGGTGGCGCACTTTACGGCCACGCCCAAACGCTTGGTGGCCTCGGCGGACTCGAAGGTGACCATATCGTCGGTAGCGTTGCGGTTCTCCAGACCCAAATCGTAGTACTCAGTCTTGAGATCGACGAACGGGCAGATCAGCTCGTCTTTGATCATCTGCCAGATGATGCGGGTCATCTCGTCGCCGTCCATCTCCACAAGCGGCGTGGTCATTTGAATCTTGGTCATGGTGCTCCTCACGATCGGAATTGCCTGCGACCATGCTACCGCGAAACCTGAGCAATTCGCCCCGCAATTCGCCTAGAAACAAGGTTGTAACGGGGAATTGAAGCATGGGAAGCAGGAAAGGAGAAGGAAGCTGTCCGGCTCGGAGGGGCCGAGGGAACCCGTGCTCAAGCAATGGCTCGCTTTGTGGAACAGCCCACTGGGCTGTTCCAGTCGCTGCGCAACCTGCGCGCGGGCCCCCTCGGCCCCTCCGAGCCTACTCAACTTCAGTTGCTTCGGGGACAGACGCGATCTCTTCCAGGAACGCCTTGCCGTAGGTGGCGAGTTTTTTCTCGCCGACGCCGGGGAGGGCCAGCAGCTCCTCTTCCGTGGCGGGGCGGGCGGCGGCCATGGCGGCCAGGGTGGCGTCGTGGAAGATGACGTAGGGCGGCACGGCAGCTTCCTGGGCGAGCGCCAAGCGCAGGGCGCGCAAACGTTCGAAGAGTTCGGCGTCCACCTCGGCGAGATCGGCAGCGCCCGCGCGGGCAGCCTTCGGCGGTTTGGCCGCGCTCCCCTTGCGCACCTTCGGCGTCTGCTTGATGCGCAGCGCAAAATCGGGCTCAGCGGCCTCACGGTAGCGGGGGCCGAAGCCCACAAGCGGGAACTTCCCCTCGGTGATGGCGAGATACCCGTCGGCAGCCAAGAGCTCCACCACTTCCATGAGCAGGGCGCGCCGAGCCTCGGAGGTGCCGTAGACCGGCAGGTTCACCAGGCCCCACTGGCGCAGATTCTCGGTGTCGGCGCCGCGCAGCACGTCCACCACCGTCGTCTTGCCGAAGCGGCCGCGCAGAGCCTGCACGCAGCGCATGATGGCGCGAGCCTCGGCGGTGACGTCCACGGCCTCGAATTCCCCGTCGCAGTTCGAGCAGCACCGCTTCGCCGACGAGCTTGCAGAATTTTCCTCGGTCGGGAGGGCGGACCAAGATCCACCCCTACGGAGGGTGGGGTCGCAGGCGGCATGGCCATCGCGGGAGTCTGGGGCGCAGGCAGCACCGTCAAGCAGGTTTGCGCCGCCGGCACCCGCCCCACCGTAGGGGGCGACCTCGGTCGCCCCTCCCTGCGACGGGAGTGCCTCGTCATGACCACCTTCCCCGAAGTAGCGGAGAATGTACGCGCGCAGGCAACCGGTGGTGTAGCAGTAGCCGACCATGGACTCCAGCATGCGGCGGCGGCTCGCGCGCACCACCTCGGCCTCCTCGGCCGTGAGCCCCTCGTGGGTCGATTCCTGCTCGATGAAGAAACGGCCCGTGGCGATGTCGCCGTCGCACCACAGAAGTAGGCATTCGGCCGGGCTTCCGTCGCGCCCGGCGCGGCCGGCCTCCTGGTAGTAGGCCTCCACCGACCCGGGCATGTTGTAGTGCACCACGTAGCTGACGTTGGACTTGTCGATGCCCATGCCGAAGGCGTTGGTGGCCACCATGACCGGGGCCGTATCGTTCACGAAGGCCCGCTGGTTACGCTCGCGCTCCTCGGCCGAAAGCCCCGCATGGTAGCGCGTGGCCGCGACGCCCCGCTCGCGCAAGTGGTCGCACACCTCCTCCACCGTCGCCCGCTTGGCGCAGTAGACGATGCCCGACTCGGCCCGTCGCTCGTCGATGAAGGCATCCAGGCGCGCCAGCTTCTGCTTGGGCTCGCGCCGCTCCACTGCGAAACGCAGGTTGGGCCGGTCGAAGCCCGTGACCGTGCAGGCCGCGTCGCGCAGGCCCAGAAGGCGCACGATGTCGCGGCGCACCAGATCGGTGGCCGTGGCCGTGAGCGCCGCCACGGGAGGGCGGACGGGCAGCTCAGCGATGAACTGGCCGATGGAGAGGTACGAGGGGCGGAAGTCCTGACCCCATTGGGACACGCAGTGGGCCTCGTCCACGGCGATCAGCGCGAGCCGCGCCGTACGGGCGAACTCGGCGAAGCGCGGATCGGCCAGGCGCTCGGGAGCCACGTACATGAGGTCATAGGCGCCCTCGGCCGCCCGGCGCAGCACCTCGGCCTGCTGTCCGGGCGCCAGCGTGGAATTCAGGTACGCCCCGCGGATGCCCGCTTCCTGCACGGCCCGAACCTGGTCGGCCATGAGCGACACGAGCGGGCTCACGACGAGCGCCATGCCCTCCATGACGACGGCCGGCACCTGGTAGCACACCGACTTGCCGGCACCGGTGGGCATGACCGCCAGCACGTCGCGACCGGCCAGCAGTGCCGAGACCACCGCCTCTTGACCCGGCCGGAACGCGTCATAGCCGAAACGGCTCGCCAGCACGGCCCGCGCCTGCTCCATCTTTTGCTCCATGAACGTTCCCCCGCCTTCAGTCGCTCTCGTTTTCCGAAAGCCAGTATAGCGGGTATCGGCGGCGCCGTGGTCGCGGCAGAGCCGTCCCCAAACCGTCACAAATTCCCGGCACGTTCCCCGCGCCAACCGCTGCGGCGTCGCAGCTAGGTCAATCGCCCTCTCAATTGAGGCGCGCCAGAGCGGCCTCGGCCGCAGCGAGCACCTCGGTCACCTGGTCGGGATCCATGGCGGAAAGCGCCATGCGGGGCTCGGGGGCCACCGAGAAGTCGCCGATGGCCATGCGCAGCCACGCCACATCGTGCCAGGCGCCGAGCTTGTAACCGGCCTCCTTCTGAACGCCCATGAGCGTAAAACCCAGCTTCTCGTGCAGAGCCAGGCTCACCTCGTTGGGCACCGTGATGAGGCTGTAGGCGTTGCGCACGCCCTGCAGGGCCAGAAGGTCGATGAGCGCCCAGAACAGCACGCTGCCCCACCCTCGGGAGGTGTAGCCCGGCGCGAAGTAGATGGACAGTTCGGCGTTCCACGCATAGGCGGCGCGCTCCCCCAGCCGGTGCGCGTAGGCGAACCCGACGATGGAGCCGTCCTCTTCCACCACCAGATAGGGATAGTCGCCGATGATAGAGGCCATGCGACAGCGGAAGGCGTCCAACGAGGGGGTCTCGGTTTCGAACGTGACCGCCGTATCTCGGATATAGGGCGCGTACACGGCCAGAATGCCTGCCGCGTCTGCCTCCGTCGCCAGTCTTACCGTGCGCACAACCGAACCTCCCTTAAATCGTCTGCCGTGACACTGCGACAACTATTGTATGCGCGCACCTGTCGCCGTCAAAAGGAGAACTGGCGAGCGGAGGGGAAGCCGCGCGCTACTCGTACTCCACCACGGCCAAATCCGCCGGGCCGCTCACGATGAAGCCCACATCGCGCACGAAGGCCCCGGCGGGAACGTTCCCGTTGTGGGCGTCGTTGGTGATAGCAAGCCGCGTGCCCGAGGCCGAAGCCTGACAGTTCCACGCGTCCTCCAAGGTCACCTCGCCGTTGAAGGGCACTGTCACCGACCAGCTCTTCACGCCGGCGCTGTAGTTCGAGCCGGCCATCTCGTAGCGGAAGAAGCTGCGGCCACCCTCCTCCCAGCGGTCGGCCACCTGGAAGGTCCACTGCAGGGTGTCGTCGGCGGAGACGAGCATCTGGGCTCCGGCGCTGTTGTCCTTCACCTCGGCCCGGGCCAGCGCCACCTCCTCGCGGGAAAAGCCGGGGCTCTTCAGCGTGTCGACGAGCCACAGGCCCTCATCAGTGAGGTCGTCCAGAGTGAAGCCGGAGGTCTTCGCGCAGCCGGGCTTGAACAGGGCCGCCGTCTCGTCCTTGTTCGACAGGTTCCAGCAGATGTAGCTCACGTCCAGCTCGTTCATGAGGCGCACCCACAGGTTCGCCGAAGCGTAGTCGATCTCGCCGGCGCCGCTCGCCTCGCAGATCCCGAACTCGGTCACGAACACGGGCAGACCGCCGGCCACCGCCGTGGAAAGCGCGTGGCGCAGGTCATCTTCGTGAGTGGCGGCGTAGAAGTGCAGCGCGTACATGACGTTGGCGTCGGGCAGCGGATCGGCCGCCGCGGCGGCGAGATCCTGCGACCAGGTGGGCGTCCCCACGACGATGACCGCATCGGGGTCGTTGGCACGGATGATGGGAATGACCGCCTCGGCATAGGCCTTGATGTCGGCCCAGCTCGTGCTGCCGTTGGGCTCGTTGCAGATCTCGTAGATGACATTGTCCGCGTCCCCCAGGGCGCCGGACACGGAGCGGAAGAACTCCTCGGCGGCCCACTGGTTCGTGAGGGGGTTCGCATCCGACAGGGTGTGCCAGTCGACCACCGCGTACAAATCGGCGGCCTGGGCGTACTGGACGCCGCGCACCACCAGGTCGTTCAGCGCCGCCCGGTCGCCCGTCTCCGTGGCATAACCGCCCTCCTCCGCCGAGTAGGTGGCCAGGCGCACGACGTTGGCGCCCCACACCTCGCGCAATTCGGTAAAGAACTCCTGGTTCACGTACTGGGGGTGCCAGGCCAGGCCGTGGGTGGAGACGCCGCGCAGCTGCACTGGCTCGCCGGCGGCATCGGTGAGCTGGGCGCCGACGACCTTGAGCGCGCCGGTCGTGGAAGGGGTGGGCGCGGGCGGCGCCGCCTCTTCGACCGGAGCCTCTTGCGCAGCGGCGTCGGCCGAAGTCTCTGGCTCCGCCTCCAACGTGTCTTGGGGCCGCGTCGTCGGCTCTTCCACCACCAGGGCATTCGATCCTCCGGCCGGGGCCAAGCCGCCCACCGTCGCGGCCAGGGCCACGCCGATGCCCGCGAGCACCACGAGCACCGCCACCGCGATGCCGATGCGCGCGAACCTTGCCCGTCCCGCCGTCTTTCCCATGGCACGCTCACTTCCAGGGCCTCACAGCCCGCTCATTTCCAGGGCCTAGAGGCCCACTCGTTCTTCGTCAGGCTCGCCATTGTGCACCGCCGCGGGCGCCAGCGTGACTTCCACACACATTCCCAAAGCCTGGGCCACATCCACCAGAAGATCGGAGGTGATATTGGCGCGACTCCGCTAAGCCGCCGTCACTTTCAAGAGGGCGGCGCCGAGGGCGAGGAATTCTTGCTGGGTCAGGGTCTCACCGCGGCGGCGGGGGTCGATGGTGGCGGCATCGAAGATGGCGGCCAGGCGCTCGGCAATGGCAGCGCCGTCGGGAAGCACAATGCCCGGGGCGCCCTCCTGCGCCGACGGGCCCGCGCCCAGCGAGATCGGGCCGCGGCCGGAGAAGTAGGTCTTGCAGGAGTTGGCGATGGTCTTGCGGCGGTTGGTGAAGGCGGCGTCGGCCATCAGGGCCGCAGCAGCGATGACCTCCGGAGACGCCGGCGCGCCGTCGGCCATAAGCGGCACACGGCGGTTCAGTCGGATGACAGCGGAATCCACCCGGGGCGGCGGGAAGAAGTTGCCCGGCCCCACGGCGAAGCGGCCAGCTGGCTCGACGTACAGCCCGAGCTTCACGGTGTAGGCGCCGTAGTTCTTCGTGCCCACGGCGGCGGCCATGCGGTCGGCCACTTCCTTCTGCACCATGATGGTGGCGGAGTCCAGGAAGGGGAAGGATTCGAAGTAGTCGAGCACGACTGTGGCGGCGACAGCGTAGGGAAGGTTCGCGACCAGCTTGCTGGGAAGACTCGGCCGAAGCTCCTCCTGGGGCACAGCCACGCGGTACCTTGATTCGCTCAGACAGTCCTCGCTCTGCGAAACAGCCCACTGGGCTGTTTCGTTCGCCGCGGAACTCGCTCGGTCAAGGCACCCCGCATCCCCGCCGGGCTCAACCATGGTTGAGGCGACTGAAACAATGTCATCCCTGGTTACATCGAGAGCGTCTTTTTCGATGAGGGCGAACTTCTCGCGCCAGGGGTGCAGGGTGTCGGCGAGGACGGCGGGCAGGTCGGGGTCGCGCTCGATGGCGATGACGCTGGCGGCGTGCTTCAGAAGCGCGATGGTGAGCGTGCCGATGCCGGGGCCCACCTCCAGGATACGGTCGTTCTCCCCCACCTCGGCCAGGGCGACGATCTTCTTCAGCACGTCGTCGTTCACGAGGAAGTTCTGGCCCAAGGTGTACTTGGTGCCGATGCCGTGGGCCTCGAGCACCGCACGGGTGGCACTCGGCGTAGAGAGCGGCGACAGGCGCCCATCGCCGCCGGCGTAGCTATCGATGGCCACCACGGCCGTTGCCCTTCTTCTTGGTGTTCTTCTTCCCGTAGGCCGGGCCGCCGCCCTTGCTGGAAGACTTGCGCGGACCGCGGGAGCCCGACTTCGGAGCGCCCTGCTTGGGAGCGGGCGCCTTCTGGCTCACGGACAGCTTCGCGCGATCCTTCGGGCGAACATCCTCGCGAGAGTCGTCGGCAGTTGGGAGGGCGGACCGAGGTCCGCCCCTACGGGAATCGTCCGCATCCCGGAAGCCGTCCCAAGCGTCGTCCGCGTCGGCGATCTCGATCCTTTCGACCTCGTCTTTCGCCTCTTCGGCCTCTTCGACCTCTTCCGTACCTTCCACTTCCACGACCTCGTAGTCGTCGTCGAAGTCGAGACCCATGGCGCCGAAGCCGCCGACGGGGGGCAGCGGGTACTCCTCGGCCTCGGCGGTGATCTCGCCGTCGGCGCGGATCTTCCCCACCCAGTCGAGCACGAGTTCCACGGTGAACCCAGCCACGGACAACGCCGAGCGCACCGTGCCGATGAGCGGCTCGAACCCGTGCGGATCGCCGCCTACCCCCACCACGTGAATGACAGCGGGCCGCTTAGGCCGCGTGCGCAGGTCGGTGAAGTAATAGGGCTGCAGGCGGTCGAGCAGCGCCTTCATCTGGGCCGGCACGCTGGCGAAGTACACCGGGCACACCACGATGAGCTCGTCGGCCGCGTCCAGGTGCTTGCGCACCTCGTTCATGTCGTCGTCGATGACGCAGTGGTGGAACAGGGCACCGGATTCCGCCACCGCCTCCTGGGGCAGCAGCGGATCGCCCTCCTCGAACAGGTGGATGGGCTCGTCGGCGGCTGCACGGCACTTGTCGCAGCCGATGCACGGCCCCACCTCGGTGGACGACACCGACACGATGGATACCCCGTCGTCCGGGCACTCCTCGATACAGGCGTTAAACAGCTCGTCGGCCAGCGCGGCACTGCGCCCATCGGCCCGGCACGACCCGTGCAAAATCACTCGATGCATGAGCATCCTTTCCGAAAGAATCACTGCCCGCCATTATAGCCCGCCATGCCACCTGCCGCCGTTTCCGCTTTCACAACATTCCACGAACGAACCCACCATCACGAATTCTGCTTCGCCTGCACCTCCTCACCTCTGCGAAGTTGTTTCCATCCAGCCTGTCGCCCGATCACGGCAGCCCGTGCATGTTTCCCTCTTCAAATCTGGCAAGTTTTCGCAGGTTTTCGACATCGAGAGACTCAGAAGGCCGCTAGGTAGCCGCAAATGCAGAGACACCAGATAAAACACCTGATCGAAAAGAGTTGCTAGCGATCCTCGAACCGGTCGCAACGGCTGAAATGTCGCAATCCTCGAAAAACTTGCCGTTCTCAACGGCATTAGCCTGCGAACGACTTAAGCACAGCTAACCGAGGAGCGGCGTTCTCCGTGACGCGCTTTGCCATAGCCTGGGTATCAAATTCGACGAAGCTGGTTGGGTGAATGGCTTCGAACCGCTCCGCAAGCAGTCGCGCCTCCTCCTTCGCCGCCTTCCGCGAAACGCGCATATCCTCAGCCGTGCGCGCCAAGTCGTCAGTCGTAATATCGCTCAGCTCCCTGTGGGCACCGAGCGCAAAAGCCATTTTTGTCGAATAGCCCGTCAACGGAATGCATGTCAAATCGTACAGGGGAGCCAGCGCGCGATGCTTCCAGTCCTCGCTATAGAGAAAGGCGTAATTCTTAAGATGGTTGTCCGAGTTCCCAATAAGATAGTGGAACAGCAGCCGACGCGCCATCTCGAGTCTCTCTTGCGCCGGACGCTCGGAAACTGCATCAACAAGCTTGGCGATGACTTGAACATAGCTAACTTCGGGATGCGCATCAGCGTATTTCAAATAGAGGGGAAGTCCGCGCGCTTGACAGAAATCCTCTTGGTGCAACCGCAGAAGACCGTCCTCGCCAAGTAGAACGCGATCGTAGCGCTTAACAGCAATGGCGCCCGGAATCTCGGGGATGAGGGCAACGTCAGGTGTCGCAAAACCGCACTGCCGGGCGATCTCCATGCATACGAATTCGTTGTAGGCGAGCTCCTCCCTGCCTCTTCGAGCGACCTTTACGATATGCGAGGACGGTGCCGTCCCAAGCGGCAGCTTCCAATCGCTCAGAGCCGCATCTCGAGCATCGACCTCTTCAGGCAAGTACCAAGCCACCTTCGATTGCGCTCCTGAGAGAGAAAGCCTCAGCTCATCGGTCATCTCCGTCACCGCCCGCTCCGCGTCTTCGCGCAACTGCTCCACCACTGAGTTTTCCAAGGGGGCATAGGACGGCTTGAAATCGGTCAATCGCGATCCCTCGGCAACGAACGTGAGGGCGCCAATGCTCTCGCATCCGAGCTTCTCGAAGAAGGCAAGAAAATCATTGCGGGGCACTTGGTAACGCTCGGCCAAATTGGCGAGCACAACGCCTTCGGGCAAAAGCCCTTGGAAAAAGGGAGCATATTCCTGGGGCTCGTAGCACCCGAAATCGAGCGGCATGCTCTCCGAGATGCCAAACTCGCCCTTTTCTTCTCCCCGCTGCACGTATCGAACGTCGTAGAAGAAGCGGATTCCGAAATCGGTCGAAGCAAATGCCCCAACCAGTTCCATGCCCTCCCGGCTGTCGCGATAGACTTCGAGCCTCAATCTTCTCCCCTCCCTCTGGCGTACAAATCAAGTCCTATGGACTGGCACACGTAGAGCACTTGCTTGATGTTACCGCCCGCCACTCCGCGCTCCAGCTCACCGATGAAGCGAGGGGAGCACTGGCAGGCATCGGCAAGTTGCACCTGCGTCAGGCCCAGTTTCTTGCGGCGCTTCCGAATAGCCTGGCCCAAATCTTCGGCATCGCGGATTTTCCCTCGTGGGTTGCGAGGCTTTCCCTGGCCAAACGTTATCTGCGCATCCGAATGCATAATCTTCCCATTTCGTACTATTTCAGCAACGATGGGCATTATAGTACCAAATGGGAAGATTCTTCAATTTCTCCTGGAATCTTCCCATTCGGTAAGTTTAATCAAAATACACGGAGGTACTGTGCGGGTTGCCCCTTTAATCTGTAAGCGCCATAACTGCCGCGTCTTCAGCTTGATCTAGCACCGCGGGACAATGCCCCCAGTCAACGAGAGATTGGGGTTGCGATGACGATGATGAAGCCAGACGAGCGCCGGGCCATGCGCCGGCAGCAGATCGAGCAGTTCCTCGCCAGCGACACGGGCGTGATGGAGTGGACCAAGCTCAACCGCATGAGCACGTCGACCTTCTACCTGTGGCTGCACAGGTTCCAGGACGAGGACCCGGAGACCTTCGGGCGCCGCGAGCCCAAGGGCGGCGGGTGGATCGAGCTGAGCCGCGCCGAGCTCAGGGACAGCGTCGCTCTCGCAAAGGCGGACGACCCCGCACCAGCAGCGCCTGTTGTCGCGGCCGCCGCGCCCATCCCGGCACCGACCCCCGACCATCGCCCCGCCATCCGCATCAGCGTCAACGGCGCGGGCGTCGAGGTGCCCGCAGGTGCGGCGGAGGCCGACATCGCCGCGGTGCTCAGGGCGGTGGCGTCGCTGTGAACCCGCTCACCTCACCGGACAGGATCCTCATCTCCAGGCACCCGACCGACATGCGGGCCGGCATCCAACGCCTGGCCAGCATCGTCTCCACCGACTTCGGCGAGGATCCCCAGGACGGGGCGCTGTACTGCTTCGTGAGCCGCGACTGCCTCAAGATGAAGATGCTGAGGTTCGACGTCAACGGCTGGGTGCTCTACTACTGCTACCTGGCCGAGGGCACCTTCAGGTGGGAGCACCGCCCGGACTACGCCGACCCCAAGCTCACATTCGAGCGCCGAAAGCTCATGTGGCTGCTCGACGGGCTGGATCCCGAGAGCCTCCAAGCGCCCCCGCCGGTCACCGCCAACATCATCCTATAGCGGCAAAAACGCAGGTCAGATGCGGTTTTTGCCACCTCTGTAGGATAATATACGCATGCAAACGACCACCGACTTAGAGGCCATGCGCGAGCTGCTGGAGAGCATGCAGGGGCAGATCGCGTCCCTCGTCTCCCAGAACGACGCGCTCGCCAAGCAGGTCTCCGACCTCAGCGAGGACCTGCGCGCCCAGGCCGCCGAGTCCGACAAGGTCATCGCCTCTTTGAAGGCCGAGCTCGCCGAGGCCAAGCTCAAGGAGGCCTCCCTGGTCGAGGAGATCAAGTTCTGGAACATGCGCTTTTACGGCTCCAAGTCCGAGAAGGTCGCCCACGGCCAGATCTCGCTGTTCAACGAGATGGAGGCAGCCTTCGACGAGGAGCACCCCGAGCCTTCCATCGAGGACGCGCTGCCCAAGAGGAAGGGAAAGCCCCACAGGCGCGGCGGCAAGGTCAACATCGACTACGACAGGTTCAAGACCATCGTGATCGAGCACGACATCCCCGAGGGCGAGCGCGCCTGCCCGGAGTGCGGCTGCGTGCTCAGGGAGATGAACGTCGAGGTCACCAAGCGCCTCAAGATCGTCCCCGCCCAGATCTACGTCGAGGAGCACCGCCGCCACGTCTACAGGTGCGCGGACTGCTGCGGCGCGAACGCCAGGGGCGAGGAGAGGAAGTCCGTGATCGTGAGGGCGCCGCAGCCCAAGCCGCCCATCCCGGGCTCCTTCGCCACGCCGTCGCTGATCTCCTACGTCATCAACGGCAAGTACTCCCTGGGCCTGCCGCTGTACCGCATGGAGGCCGAGTTCAGGTCCATGCGCGCCGAGATCGAGGCAGGACATGGCCAGCTGGGTCATAAACGTGCACGTCAGGTGGCTGTCGAAGGTCCACTCGCGCATAAAGGCGGAGCTGCTGTCGCACGACCTGATGCACGCCGACGAGACGACGGTCCAGGTCCTCAAGGAGCCGAGCCGCAAGCCGACCCGCAAGTCGAGGATGTGGCTGTTCTGCTCGGCCAAACGCGACACCCCGGCATACGTATACGAGTACCACGAGACGCGCGGCAAGTCGGTCGCCGAGGGCTTCCTGCGCGGCTGGAAGGGCACGCTCACCACCGACGGCTACCGCCCCTACTTCAACCTCCAGGAGGCCGACGTCACCAACACCGCGTGCCTGGTGCACGTCCGCCGAAAGTTCGCCGAGATCGTCAAGGTCGCCGGCGGCGACGCCAAGGCGGCCAAGTCCCTGTACCCCAGCGTCGCGCTCGACGCGCGCAGGATGATCGACGAGATGTTCAAGGTCGACAAGGCCTTCGACAAGCTCGACGCGAGGGAGCGCAAGGCGAAGAGGATCGAGGAGCTCCAGCCCCTCATGCGCAACTTCTACGCCTTCTGCGTGCGGAGCGCGGAGGTCGCGACGCCGAGGAGCAAGCTGGACAAGGCCCTGCGCTACGCCATCTGGAGCTGGCCCTACGTCATGAACGTGCTCGACGACGGCCGCCTGGAGCTCGACAACAACATCGCGGAGCGGGGCATGAAGGTCTTCGTGATCGGCCGCAAGGCGTGGCTGTTCAGCGACACGCCCAGGGGAGCTGAGGCCTCAGCCGCCATCTACAGCATCGTCACCACGGCCAAGATGAACGGCCTGGAGCCCAGGGCCTACATCGAATGGCTGCTAACCGAGATGCCCAACGCCGGCGAGCTCACCGACGAGGTCGTGGACGGCTTCCTGCCGTGGTCTGACAAGGTGCCGCAGGAGTGCAAGCTCAAGCCCGAGGTCTGGGAGAAGGTCAGGGAGATGCGCGACGAGCCGATCCTCAACGTGGACCCCGCGGTCTTCGAGGACGAGGTCGAGTACGGGTGTTAGCGCTACCGTAATAATCGCCGATTGGGCCCCCGCTTCCCGCCAATCGCGCCACCGCACAGGCGCCGATCGCGCTACCGGACTTTGGCCGGCGGCGCCCCCGGCGCCGCAAGGTGTAGGCTCCCGACGTCTCCGGACGGAAGGAGCCCCGATTGGAAAGGAACATCATGGGAGAGTTCGACATGTACAGGCAGGCGGGCACCACGCCCAACTTCACCGACATCGCCCGGCGCTACGGCATGAACCGGCACACGGTGGCCAAGTACTGGAAGGCCGGCGGCCAGGTGGAGGACGCGCGCAGGTGCCGCCCGAGCGGGCTGGACCGCCACAGGGAGGTCATAGAGGCCAAGGCGCAGCTGCCCGGCGCGACCAAGCGCGGCATCTACGAGTACCTGATCGACCGCTGCTACGCCGGCGAGGAGCCGCCGGCCTACAACACGCTCACCAAGTGGATGCGCCGCAACGGCATCGAGTGCGGGCGCCCTCCGGAGGGCCCCGAGCCCCACCCCCGCTTCGAGACGGCGCCCGGCGAGCAGATGCAGTTCGACTGGAAGGAGTCGCTGCGCATGGCCGACGCCGAGGGCGAGGTGTTCGAGTTCAACGTGTTCTCGGCCACGCTGGGCTACTCCCGGCTCCACCGGTTCGTCTACTCCAGGACGCGCACCGAGGACGACGTCATGGCGTGCCTGCTGGCGGTGATGGCCGCCAACGGAGGCACGGCGCGCACGCTGGTCACCGACAACATGTCCTCCATCGTCTCGTCCTCCGCCTCGGGGCGGCGCGTCTCGGCGCGCTTCGCCAGGTTCGCCGCCGCGGCGGGCTTCGAGCTGGAGCTGGCGCGGCCGAGGAGCCCGCAGACCAAGGGCAAGGTGGAGTCGTCGAACCGGTTCCTGTCGAGGCTGGCCGTCTACGAGGGCGACTTCCGCGGCGAGGAGGGGCTCGTGGCCGCCATCGCGCGCATCGAGGCGCGGTGCAACACCGAGCCCAGCGCGTCGACCGGGGTGCCGCCGGCGGTGCTGTTCATGCGCGAGAAGGAGGAGCTGCGCAAGGTGGGCAACATGGGGCTTCTGGAGTCGATGGTGGCCGACGTCTCCGTCCAGGCGGTGCCCCCCACGATGCTCGTCCGCTGCCGGGGCCGCGAGTTCTCGGTGCCCCGGCGCTGCATAGGCAGGCGCGTCAAGGTGCTCGCGATGCCGTCGGGCCAGGTGAGGGTGGAGATGGCCGGCGAGACCGTCGCGGTCCACGACCTGTCGGCCCCGGGAGGGCCCGTCGTCTACGACCCGGCGCACTACGCCGAGGCCCTGGCCGCGAAGGCGCGCTACGCCGACGCCGACATCGAGGCGGCGGCCCGCGCCAACCTGGAGCTGCTCGGCAGGCTCGGGGAGGGGTCGCTGTGAGCGCCCGGGACGAGGGCGGCGCCTACGCCCGCATACGCGAGAACCTCTCGGAGCTGGGGCTGGACGCCATGGCGGCGGGGCTGCCCCACTGGATGTCGGCGGTGGCCGCCGGCGAGGCCGACTTCGCCTCGGCGATGCTCGCCATGACCTCCGAGGAGGCCGAGGCCAAGCGCCGTCGCGGGACCGACCGCAAGGTGCGCGCCGCCGGCTTCCCGTTCGTCAAGACGCTGGCCGACTTCGACTTCTCCTTCCAGCCCTCCATACCCAGGGCCGTCGTGGACGACCTGGCCGCGCTCAGGTTCCTGGACGCGGCCGAGAACGTGGTTCTGGTCGGCAGCCCGGGCGTGGGCAAGACCCACATCGCGGTGGCGCTGGGGGTGGAGGCGGTGCGCGCCCGCAAGGAGGTGCGCTTCACCGACTGCGCGGCGCTGGTGCGCGACCTGAAGGACGCCTCCTCGCGCGGCATCCTGGCGAAGAGGCTGAAGTACTACGCCCACGCGACGCTGCTCATCATCGACGAGCTCGGCTACCTGGACGTGGACGAGGAGGGGGCCGACCTGCTGTTCCAGCTCGTCTCGGCCCGCTACGAGCACCGCTCCACGGTCATCACCACCAACGTGGCCGTGGGCCTTTGGGCCGACGTGTTCGGGGACGCGGTGACCGCCGCGGCCATCGCCGACCGGGTGTGCCACCACTGCACGATGCTCAAGATAACGGGGCGGTCCTACCGCATGAAGGACCTGCTGGCCGAGGCGGCCGACGGCGACGGGCTGCCCGAGAGGGGGCAGTCGTGAGGGCCGCGGACGCCGCGGGGTGGCTGGCCGCGTTCGGCGCAGAGGACGTCGCGGTGACGGTCAGGTTCCCGCAGCTCGGCGGATGGGAGGTCACGAGCTGGGCGGTCGCGCCCGGGGACGCCGAGGGCTCCCCGGCGCTGGAGGTTGAGATCTGGGCCGCGGACTTCGACTACCCCGCGGTCGAGCGCGCCCTGGGCGGCGGCCCGAGGTAGCGCGGGCGGCCAAAGTGCGGTAGCGCCCCCGGCCGGGAACCGGGGGCGCCGCCGGCGGGATAGAGTGGCGCGTTCGGCTGATTTTGCGGTAGCGCTAACAACGGGCCTGCGAAGGACGAGGTCCTTAGGAGCGCACCCAGGAGTAGAGCCGAAGGCTTCCTAGTAACTTTTCGGGAGATCTCCTAGGAACCTTTCGGGAGGGTTCCTAGGAAGCTTTCGTGTGCCCTACGCGGCAGTTATGGCGCTTACTTCTAACGAAATAAATAACCACATAACGTAAATGCAGCCATAGATACAAAAGGAATCGAATGGCCAGAGAGGACTGCGCTTACCGATGGTCGATTCTTGACAGGCAAACTCAAGCCTTGTTAATATTACATGGTTTGCCAGACCGAATTAACAAAGGAGGGGTGTCGTGGTTGGTCTTTTCCGCACGTGGATGAGCGCCTAGAAAGCGGCGCTGTTGTGGCGTCGCGCTGTTTTTCTGCACGCCATTTCACAATTGGACATAACCATGATATTTGAAACCTCTCGGGGCAGGTCTGCTCTGCTGTGCCATTCATGGCAATTCAAGCTTTGTTTCGTATGGGGCGGCGAGCTCGTTTCGACATTGACGAGTTCGATTCTCCAAATGGGTCTTATTTGGCATCTCGCCCTCACGACAGGGTCGTCTTCTCTCCTCTCCCTGGCATCGTTAGCAGGCTTTCTGCCGATTGCTTTGTTCGGAGGCCTTGCGGGTGCCGTTGTCGACAGACTGCCTTTGAAACGTGTTCTTATCGGCGCCGACCTCTTCATTGCCGCGGTGGGCGCCGCTTTGGCGATTGCCTCGTTGGGCGGCAGCTTACCTGCATGGCCAATCCTCATCGCCCTGTTTCTCCGCGCAGTTGGCACTTCGTTCTACACGCCGGCCTCCCAATCCCTCACGCCCCATCTCGCCCCGCCAGAGCATCTCGTTCGCCTATCGGGAGTGATGCAGGCGATTCAGTCCGGCGGATACATTCTTGGCGCCGCGCTCGCGGCAGTGATTTATCCTGTGGCAGGCATTACCGCCATGATTGCCCTCGACGTGCTGGGGGCACTTTTCGCTTCTCTAGCTGTCCTCGCCGCGCGGATAGACGCAGGAGGACTCGACGAAGCCGACCACAGTTCGTCCTTTTCCAATAAAGTTCGAGAACTTTTCTCTGAGATTTCGGACGGCTACAAGCTGATTAGAGGGCACAGGGGGTTGTTCGCCCTTCTTTGGTGCGGGTTCGTCTTCGCTTTCGCGTGCTCCCCACTCGCGGCATTGTTCCCAATAATGACCTTGGGACATTTTGGCGGTAGCACGGGGGATGCTGCTTTGGTGGAAATCCTTTTTTCTGCAGGCATGCTGGCTGGGTCCGGCATCTTGGCAGTTACGGGAGGGTTCCGCAATAGGTCGTTCACCATGGTCACCGCGATTGCCGGCTTCGGCATTGCCGCAATCGTATCCGGATTGCTCGGCTCGTCGTTGTTCGCCGCTTTCCTACCGGCGAGCTTTCTTATGGGCGCATGCTCCCCGTTGTACGCGGGAACCCAGACCGCCCTTGTGCAGGAGCAGATACCTCCTGAGTACCTAGGCCGCGTTTTCGGCCTCTACGGAACCATCATGGCGTGGGCCATGCCCATGGGCCTCGCAGCCCCCTCCGTTTTTGCGGACCTGCTCGGAGCTCCGTTATGGTTCGTCGGCTCTGGAGCGACCATGGTACTGCTTGCGATGGCGATGCTTCTCGCTCCAAGTGTACGAAACGTGGGGAAAAGAAATACCGGGCAGATTCAATAGCCCAAGCATTCGAAAACAAGGGGGGCAGTAGCCACCGATTCACGCGTCAGCCTTCAAGCTCTCACGACGACGAGGTATTGCGCCGGCATCCCGCAATGCGCTCCTCATTCGCTGCCAACCATTTTTTTCGGATTCACCGGCTTGCGCAAGGCCAAAACGCTCGCGCCTGCGGATGGACAGAGGCGAAAAATCGACGTGAACGATCCTTTATTGGCATGGCTGCGCTTCCAGTAAAACACCAATACACAAAAGGCGGTTCAACCTATGGAACTTATAGTCAAAGCTAAAGACATCTTTTTGGAATATGCCGGCCGCGATATCCTGGACATCGAAGGGTTGGAAATCTACTCCTACGATCGCATCGGCTTGGTAGGAGATAACGGTGCAGGCAAAACCAGCCTGCTAAAAATCCTGAGCGGTGATCTTACCATTGCTGGCGCCGACGTCAGGCGCTTTGGCAGCATTGCCCTCATCAGCCAGCTCGACGAACTCGACCTTGATACGGCCCCGGGTAGCGGCGAAATGCTCTCCCGTCTCAACGTCGCCGGCGTGGCGCCGGAGACGATGAGCGGCGGAGAAGAAACGCGCGCCAAGATTGCCTCTGCGCTCTCCCGGCATACAAGCGCGATCTTCGCCGACGAGCCTACGAGCCACCTCGATCAAGACGGCATCAGCCTTCTCGTCGGGCAGCTCAAGGCATTTGATGGGGCCCTGCTCATTGTGAGCCATGACCGTCATTTTCTCGACCAGGTGGTGGACAAGATCTGGGAGCTCAAAGACGGCAGTATTTCCGAATTCTGGGGTGACTACTCAGACTATCTGCGACAGAAAGAAGAAGAGCGCAAAGTTCAGGCGGCTCGATACGAAGAGGCGATGCGCGAGCGCAAGCGCCTTGAAGCCGCCATCGAAAAACAACGGAAAAAAGCACGACAGGTCGACGCCAAGCAGAAGGGCGCAAAGAAAAGCAACGAATATGCAGGTCGATTGGGGCATCAGAAGGCAACCGGCACCAAACAGAAGAGGATGTACCAGGCGGCTAAGAACATGGAGAAGCGCCTCGAAGCGCTCGAAGGGATTGAGGCCCCCGACAGCATTCGCACCGTGCGGTTCCGCCAGAGCAAGGCCCTGGAACTGCATAGTAAATTTCCCATCTCGGCAGACGATTTCAGCTTGAGCCTCGGCAACCGCATGCTCTATGACCACGCGAAATTCGAGATACCGCTCGGTGCCAAAGTGGCCATCACCGGTGGCAACGGTACAGGAAAGACCAGCCTGCTGAAGGCAATCGCTCGACGCGCCGACGGTATCAACATCTCTCCCAAGGCAGAGATCGGTTACTTCGAGCAAACAGGCTACAAGTTCGACGCCCGTCAGTCTGCGATCTCGTTCATGCAGGATGGTTGCGAGTACAGCATGACCGAAATCCGAAGCATCCTCGCCTCTATGGGAATCGGACCGCGTGACCTGACAAAGGACGTTGGCGTTCTCTCGGGAGGCGAAGTCATCAAGCTGCTGCTCGCGAAGATGCTGCTGGGCAGATACAACATCTTGCTCATGGACGAGCCTGGAAATTACCTGGACATCAAGAGCGCCGAAGCCCTCGAGCAGATGATGAGCGCCTATGTCGGAACGATAGTGTTCGTCTCCCACGATAAGAGGCTGGTCGAGAACGTCGCAGACATTATTTACGAAATAAAGGACACCAAGCTAGTCAAAATCTTTCAGCGCGAATAACCCTAAATGAGCAGGATATATTCCCAGAATGGAGACAAAAGGCCTCGAAACAGGCCTTTTTCTCCGCGATGCATAGGTCAATTGATAAGGTTCACAGAAATTCGGAAGAATTGGCAATCCGAGTTTTCCGACACACGAAAGAAATTTTCAGAGCGGGGAAGCGGATGAACCAGGCCAATCTCATAGTCGCAAGGATAGAGCGGGCGCGACATGAGCCTCGCCTGCTTCCTCACGAAGGAGCAGGCGAGCGACCTGGCCGAAACACGCAGGAGGATGGTGGAGGACTACGGGCCGGCGAGCCATGCGGGCCCTTTCCGATTCTAGCGAGGAGGTGCCGCATGGACCGCGCCGCTAGGCATACCGCCCGGACCGCCGCCCTCTCGGCACTCATAGCCCTGCCCTGCATTTTCGCGCCATCGGCCTTCCCACCGCCTTCGCCATGCCCGAGGCATGGCGAGCAATCTGTTTGAGGAAGCGGGAGGCGCGACCTTCCGCCGATGCGGAAGGGGCCGAGAATGGCGAGCGATTACGGCGACGACGCCGGAGAGAAGATGATAGAGGACTTCGCGCTTCGGGGAGCGCATGGGCGAGAGGGCGATGTACGACCGCGCGAGGCGGATGCGGAGCGCGTTCGAGAACGCCACGGCCGCGACGCGCGGAGCCGCGGGGGAAGGCGATGCCCGCGAGAAGCCCGCCGAATGGGCGAAGCTCGACATGGCCGAGTTTCAGGAGATCGAGGACTATGCCGGCATCAAGGGGATCATCGAGGCGAAGCT
This sequence comes from Adlercreutzia sp. CNCM I-6207, assembly GCF_977072305.1. Classification (NCBI taxonomy): domain Bacteria; kingdom Bacillati; phylum Actinomycetota; class Coriobacteriia; order Eggerthellales; family Eggerthellaceae; genus Adlercreutzia; species Adlercreutzia sp. CNCM I-6207. The sequence goes on along the minus strand of NZ_CDRVLZ010000001.1, from coordinate 250,135 downwards.
CAGGGCGCACGCCGTCGACTCGGCGTGGTTCGTCGAGCCCGCCACGGGTAGGGAGCACCTTCTGTTCCGCGTCGCGGACGCCAGGCAGGCCCGCGCGGCGCCGTCGGCCCTCGAGGCAGAGGGCGCCACCACGCGCGCTGCAACGCGGGGACCCCGCATGCAGGAGGTGCGGGCGAGATGACGACTGCACGAATCATGGCGGCAGCCCTCGCCTCCATCGCCGCCTTCCTCCTCGGGAACTCGTACGCCGCATGCCTGCTCTCGCTTCCGGGCAGTCCCGCGGTCAACCTCACGGAAGCGGCCAAGCGCCTTCCTTCCTTTCTGCTAGGCCACGGCCCCCTCTCGCTCGAGGCTGCCGCGCTCGCGACGGGGCTCGTGGCCGCCTGCGCCGTGTGGTGCGCCTGGGCGTGGTCGCTCACGCACGGGAACCCGGAGCGGCAGGGCGAGGAGCACGGCAGCGCCCGCTGGGGCACCGTCCGTGAGGGCAGGCGATTCATGAACCTCGAGGACCCCGACAGAAACATCGTCCTCACGAAGCACTTTGGGATGGCGATGGACCGGCCCGACCACGACCGACGCTTCGAGCGCAACCGGAACGTGCTCGTGGTGGGCGGCTCCGGCTCCGGGAAGACGAGGGGGTTCTTCGAGCCCAACATCATGCAGCTGAACTCGAACCACCTCGTGACCGACCCGAAGGGCGAGACGCTGCCCCGGATGGGGCACATGTGGCGGGGCGATGGTCGGGGTCGGTGCCGGGATGGGCGCGGCGGCCGCGACAACAGGCGCTGCTGGTGCGGGGTCGTCCGCCTTTGCGAGAGCGACGCTGTCCCTGAGCTCGGCGCGGCTCAGCTCGATCCACCCGCCGCCCTTGGGCTCGCGGCGCCCGAAGGTCTCCGGGTCCTCGTCCTGGAACCTGTGCAGCCACAGGTAGAAGGTCGACGTGCTCATGCGGTTGAGCTTGGTCCACTCCATCACGCCCGTGTCGCTGGCGAGGAACTGCTCGATCTGCTGCCGGCGCATGGCCCGGCGCTCGTCTGGCTTCATCATCGTCATCGCAACCCCAATCTCTCGTTGACTGGGGGCATTGTCCCGCGGTGCTAGATCAAGCTGAAGACGCAGCAGTTATGGCGCTTACTTTAATCTTCTCCTAGGCGTTTTCCCTCTGCCACGGGGTGGGTGGGCGGTTAAGAAGGCGCTGGGCGTTCTCGTAGAGTTGGGCGAGCAGGACGGCGCGGGCCTCGGGGGTGTCGGCGCCACGCACCTCGCAGAGCACATCGGCGGTGTAGATGGTGTGGGCCGGGCCGCAGTCGGTGCCGCGCACAGGCTCGGGAGTCATATAGGGCGAGTCCGTCTCGGTGAGCAGGCGGTCAGCCGGCACCAGTGCGGCGGCCTCGCGCACCTCATCAGCCTTCTTGAAGGTGAGCGGCCCCCCGAAGGCGATGTAGCAGCCGGCCTCCACCCAACGCGCTACCTCCGCAGCGTCCAGGTTGAAGCAGTGCAGAAGAGTCCCCGCCTCGGGGAAGCCCTCCTCTTCCAGGATGGCGAAGCCGTCGTCGTGGGCCTCGCGCATGTGCAGCGCGATGGGCAGCCCCGCTTCCTTGGCCAGGCGGATCTGGGCGCGAAAGACGTCTTGCTGCACATCGCGCGGCGACAGGTCGTAGTGGTAGTCGAGCCCGATCTCCCCCACCGCGCTCACCCGGCGGTCGCGCAAACACTCGAGCAGGGCGGCCTTTAGCTCCGGCGTCCAGTCCTTGGCGTTGTGCGGGTGCACGCCGGCCGCGATGCGCACGTGGGGCACCGCCGGGGCAGCGACAATGCCAGCCGCCCCGTCGTCCTCTTCTTCCATGACCTTCAGATCGCGCGCGGCCTCTATGAGCCAGAGAGGCAGGTCGTCGAAGGTGGCGAAGCCGTCCTCGGCCGGATCGACGATGGTCTCCACAAAAGCGACGCCGTGGGCGCCGGCGCGGGCCAACTCGCAGGCCGGATCGGCGAGCATCTGCAGGTGCGCGTGGGTGTCGGCCACCGGGCCTTCGAGCACCGGCGAGGGCATCACGCGCCACTTGCCCCCCTTGCGCTTCTGGCGAAACAGCGCGTCGTAGAAAACAGGATCTTGGTCTCTCATGATTCCTTCTAGCATCTTCTAAACAGGGCTGCTACAATGGAAGCACCAGCAAAGCCCGAAGCTGTAAACTCTGGCGGGCGGCGCGGATTGTTTTGATCCAGAAAAGACCAGTTACCGCTGGTCTTTTCCTTTCTCCCACTATAGCTCAGGCAAGTTGTCGACATCCAGGCGCGGGAAGAGGGGGTCGCCCACCTCCACGGCGACGCTGGCGGGCAGCTGGCCCCAGGCCGTGGCCTCCTGGATGTCGGTGACGCCGGCGATCTCTCCCAGACCCAGGCGACGGAACACCTCGGCCGAGGTGTTCGGCATGAACGGTGCCATGTACAGGGCGATGATACGGATGGCCTCCAGGCAGTTGTAGATGACCCCGGCCAGCTCATCGGCACGCGCGGGATCCTTCGCCAACGTCCAGGGGGCGCTCTCCTCCACGTACAGGTTCACGCGGCTCGCCAGCTTCTGCACGGCCGTCGCAGCCCCGGTGAAGTCCACCTCGGCCATGCAGGCGTCGTATTCCGCATACAGCCCATCGGCGATCTCGCGCAGCGGGTTGTTCTCGGAGCCCGCGGGCGCCTCGGGCACGCGGCCCTCGAAGTACTTCGTGGTCATGTTCGTCACGCGAGAGACGAGGTTGCCCCAGGTATTGGCCAAGTCAGCGTTGTACACCTGCACCATGCGCTCCATGGAGATGGAGCCGTCGTGGCCGAACTGCACGTCGCTCATGAAGTAGTAGCGGTAGGCGTCCACGCCGAACACGCGCACCAGATCGGCCGGCATAAGACCATTGCCCTTCGACTTCGACATCTTCTCGCCCTTGGTGAGCAGAAAACCGTGGCCGAACACCGTGTGCGTGATGGGCATGCCGGCGGCCATGAGCATGGCCGGCCAGATGACGCAGTGGAAGCGGGTGATGTCCTTGCCCACGAAATGGTACTGAATGGGCCAGCGGCGATCGAACTCGGATGTGCGCTCGGGGTCGCCGTAGCCGATGCCCGTGAGGTACGCGATGAGCGCGTCGGCCCACACGTAGAACACGTGGCCCTCATCCCACGGCACGGGGATGCCCCAGTCGAAGCTGGAGCGGGAGATGGACAGATCCTGCAAGCCGCCCTTCACGAAGGAGACGATCTCGTTGCGACGGCTGACCGGTCGGATGAAGTCGGGGTGCTCGTCGTAGAAGGCGAGGAGCTTGTCCTGGAACTCGGAGAGCTTGAAGAACCAGTTCTCCTCGCCCGAGGACTCGTAGCGCACCGGGCGCTTGCAGTCGGGGCACACGAATTCGCCGTCCTCGTTCTTCTCCAGATCGCTCTCGGCGTAGTAGGTCTCCTCGTGCACGCAGTACCAGCCCTCATAGGCGCTCTTGTACAGCCAGCCCTTCTCGTACAAATCGCCCCAGAACTTCTGCACGGCACGGGTCTGGCGATCCTCGGTGGTGCGCACGAAGTTGGTGTAGTCGATATCCAGCGTCTTCCACGCATCGGTGAAGGCCGGGGCCAGCGAGTCGCACCAGGCTTGCGGGGTCATGCCGTTCTTCTCGGCAGTCTCGGCGATCTTCTGGCCGTGCTCGTCGGTGCCGGTGACGAACGACACGTCGTAGCCGTTCATACGCTCGTAGCGAGCAATGGTGTCGGCGGCCACCGTGGTATAGGCGGTACCCAGATGCGGCGCGGCGTTGATGTAGTAGATGGGCGTGGTGACGCCGAAGGTTCCCTTAGGCATAACGGGTAAGACTCCTTTTCCGGGCGCAGGCGGCCGATGACACCACCGCTCCCCTTTAGGGTTGTTGCGTGCAGGCTATCTTAACACAGCGAAGGGCCGCACGATCCTTCGACTCCGCGCTGCGCCGTAGGCGCGTGATGACGCGGGGCCGTGAGGAACCAGGGCAGCAAGGGTCGCGAGGGACGCGAGCGCCGCAAGGATCAGGAGCGCCCGAGGATTCCGCCCAGCGTCGCCGCCAGGTCCTTCACGCTGATGGGCTTGGAGAGATGGTCGTCGGCGCCGGCGCGCTTCGATTCCTGCACATCCTCGGTGAACGCGTTGGCCGAGAGCACCACGACGGGCAGCGCGCGCAAATCATCGCGCTCGCTCTCGCGGATGCGGCGCGTGGCCTCGAGGCCGTTCATGACGGGCATCTGGATATCCATGAGCACCACGTCGAAATGGCCCGGCTCGCTCGCGTCCAGCGCATCGAGGGCCTCCTGGCCGTTGGCCGCCGTCTCGGCCGCCGCGCCGAGGGACTCCAGCAGCGCCACGGCGATCTCGCTGTTAAGCTCGTTATCCTCCACAAGCAGCACGCGCACGCCGCTCAAATCGGCGTCCCTCGGCGCGGGCGCATCCCCCTGCGACACATCGCACAGGGCGTCGGCGTCGTCGCTTTCCTCGAGGGAGCCTTTCGCGTCCCTTTCCACATAGCGCATGCTCACCCGCACCGTGAACACCGTGCCGCGACCCGGCTCGCTTTCCACATCAATCGTGCCGCCCATCAGCGAGACGACGGACTGGGCGATGGAAAGCCCCAGCCCCGTGCCCTCCACGGACTCGGTGCGCGAGTCGTGCTCACGCGCGAAGGGCTCGAAGACGTGCGCCAGAAACTCAGGCGCCATGCCGCAGCCGGTGTCGGCGAAGACGAACTCGTAGTCGCTCGTCCCCTCGACGCGAGAGGCGTGCTCGACAACCCGCAGCGACACCGAGCCGCCCGCCGGCGTGAACTTCACCGCATTGCCGAGCATGTTCATGAACACCTGTTGCAAGCGAAGCCCGTCGCCCTCTACCAGCGGATGGGCGAGCCCTTCGAATTCAATCACGAAGGCGATGCCCGATTCTTCGCAGCGCTGCGAGAACATCGTCTCCATCTCGAGAGCCAACGCTCGCAGATCCACCTCTCCCACGGTAAGCACCAGGCGCCCGTTCTCGATCATGGAGAGATCGAGAACCTCGTTGATCAGCGCGAGCAAATGGTTGCTCGACGGCGTGATCTTCGCCAGGCAGTCGTCCACTTTCTCCGGATGCCCCTCGTTCATGCGCGCGAGCTCCGTCATGCCGATGATGGCGTTCATCGGCGTGCGGATATCGTGGCTCATGCGCGAGAGGAAGTCGCTCTTGGCGTTGTTGGCGGCAACCGCCGCGCGATAGGAGTCCTCCATGGCCAGCTGGAGCTGCTTCTCGCGCTGCTTGAGCGCCGTGACGTCCTGGGTTGTGTAGAGAAGCCGCGTCGGCATCCCCGCCGCGTCGCGCTGCACGCAGATGAGGTTGATGTCCTCCCATTTGACGTCTCCCCCGCGATTCATCTGGTACTCGAAGCGGATCTCGTCGGAGCCGGGCGGCATGAGATCGATGATCGTGTGCTTGTCGTAGAGCTTGGCCACCTCCGCCTTGGCCTCGTCGCCCACGACCAGGCCCTGCAGGCGCTCTATCATGGCGGTGTAGGGGCCTTCCAACTCGTAGGGGTCACTCGGCGTGACCGGGCCGCTCATGTAGCGGAACCGATCGGCATCCAAATCCATGAGCACCAGCCGCTCGGTCAGCTTGGCCACCCCGCGCTGCACGTCCTCCCGATCGCGCATCGAGCGGGTGAGCGAGCGGTGGCGGCGGTTGTTGTAGAAGATAATGCCGGCAATGACGAGGACGAATACCACCACGATGACGAACAGGGCGTTCCAACCGCCTTCATTGGCCTCGTTGATCATCTGCTCGGTAGCGGCGGCCGGGAACGTCTCCAGCATCATCCAGCCGAGACCCGGCACCTCGCGAAGGCACACCGAGCCCGTGCCGCGCTCAGCCTGGTAGCTGTACGTGACCGTCTCGTGATTGGCAAAAGCGCGCTCCAGATCGCGGGCGCCAGAGGTGGCAGAGGGGTCGGCCTGCGCCTCTTGGATAAGGTTCCTGCCAACATAGGAGGAATCCGTGGCGGCCACCACCTCCCCGGTGGGCAAGCACAGCATCACCTGGGACGCGTAGCCGAAGAAATCGCCTGACAGAAGATCGGCGAGCCGGTTCTCGCTGTAGTGGGCCAGAAGCAAGCCCACGACCGGGCCGTCCGCGCCCTCGCGAACCGGTGCGAAGAAGTACACGAGGTTCTCGTGGGTCATGCGGGTGTTGAATACGGCCTCGATGCCAGATTCGCCCGCCATGGCCCGCTTGAAGTAAGAGCGATCCGACACGTTCACCGGCTCGTGCTGGGGCGAGTGCTGCATGCCGTCGACATCAACGAAGTCGATGGTGTCGAAAGGCGAGGTCTCCTCCACGCTGATGAGCCATTCCTCGCTGGTGACGATGTCGGTCACATCCGCCGACTCCGAGGCAAGGGCGGCGATAGTCTCGATGTCTTTCTGCGTGTTCTCCATGAGGGTGGAGACCAGCACGCAGGATTGGGCCGTGGCATCAGAGACGTACTGGTTCGCCTGGGCGACGATGCGGTTGCTCGTCTGCTGCATGAAGGTGGACAGCGTGACGACGACCGCGATGAACACGAGAACGAAAGCAGCTATGGAGAGCCAGTACTTTTTCCCCTCGTCTTCCACAGCGTCCTCTCTCGTCGCGGCACAGGTAATTACACATGATACGCGAAAGAGGTCTGGTGGTAGATTACAAGTTGGCAGCGGCGGCGGAAGAGGCGACGTCGGCGAGGGTGAGCCCGGAGAGATAATCGCCGATCGCCACTTGAAGGCCGCCCCACACGCGACGAGACGGGCAGTCCTCGGCGCGCTCGCAGGCAGAGAGCGACCCCATGCAGTCGAGCAACTCCAAGCCGTCCTCGGAGGCGGCGACGATGTCGGCCAGCGTGATGGCACTTGCATCGCGGGAAAGACGGTAGCCGCCCTGGTTCCCGCGCGTCACGTCGAGCAATCCCGCGCTGGCGAGAGGCGCGACGACCTGCTCGAGATATTTCTTGGAAAGGCCCTGGCGGTCGGCGATATCCTTCAGGGCCACGCGGCCCTCCCCCTGGCTTTGGGCCAAATCGATCATGAAACGCATGCCGTAGCGGGTCTTCGTCGAAATCTTCACCGAGGTCGCCTTTCTGGGAAATCGTCGTGAATATGGTAACAATCATAAGAGGTTCTTGACAATCTCCGCAACCCGATTATATTAAACTCTAGCAAATTACTAGACTTAGATGGGGGCGCCCGGCCGCGTCCGAGAACCGTACCGGGCGAATCCATCCCAGACGCGGAAGCAGGAGCACCATGAGGCAGATCTACCTTGACCATGCGTCCACGACGCCCGTTCGCCCCGAAGTGGTGGAGGCCATGGCCCCCTACTTCACCGAGCATTTCGGCAATCCTTCCTCCATTTACCCCTTGGGCCAGGAGGCCTCCGACGCCGTGGCTGCCGCCCGCGAGAGCTTGGCCAGCCTCATCGGCGCGACGCCGCGCGAAATCTTCTTCTCGAGCGGCGGCACCGAATCGGACAACTGGGCCCTCAAGGGCTTCGCTCGGGCCAACGCCACCAAGGGGCGCCACATCATCACGAGCGCCATCGAGCACCACGCGGTGCTTCACACCTGCGAGGCGCTGGAGCGCGAGGGCTTCGAGGTGACCTATCTTCCCGTGGACGAGCACGGACTCGTGAGCGTTGAGGACTTCGAGGCGGCCATCCGCCCGGACACCATCCTGGCCTCCATCATGTTCGCCAACAACGAGATCGGCACCATCGAGCCTATTCGCGAGCTGGCGGCGGCCGCCCACGAGGCGAGCGTCGCCTTCCACACCGACGCGGTGCAGGCCTTCGGCCATGAGCCCATCGACGTGAACGAGCTGGGCATCGACATGCTGTCGGCGTCGTCCCACAAGATCTACGGCCCCAAGGGCGTCGGCCTTTTGTATGTGCGCCGTGGCGTGAAGCTTCAGAACCTTCTCGATGGCGGCCAGCAGGAGCGCGGGCGCCGCGGCTCCACGGAGAACGTGCCCGGCATCGTCGGCTTCGCGCGCGCCGCCGAATTGGCCGCGGAGGAAATCGCCCCCGAGCGCGACCGTCAGCTGGCCCTGCGCGACCATGCCATCCGCCGCATTCTCGAGGAGATCCCCTCGGCCAAGCTCAACGGCAGCTGGGAGAGCCGCCTGGCCAACAACGTGAACTTCTCCTTCGAGTTCATCGAGGGCGAGGGCATGCTGCTGCAGCTGGCCACCCGGGGCATCTGCGTGTCCTCCGGTTCCGCCTGCACCTCCGGCTCGCTGGACCCGAGCCACGTGCTTTTGGCCATCGGCCTTCCCCACGAGATCGCCCACGGCTCGCTGCGCATGACGCTGGGCCGCGACACCACACGGGAAGACGTCGACTTCGCCGTGGACTCGCTTAAGGCCACGTTGCAGAACCTGCGCATGATGAGCCCCCTGTACGAGGACTTCCAGCAGGGCAAGGTGGAATCGGTCATCGAGCGCTTCAAAGCCGACGGCTTCCCCTACGCGAACTAGCATCACTCATCACCTCCCCTCAATAGAAAGAGAGAACCCCCCTCATGGCCATGAACTACTCCGATAAAGTGATGGAGCACTTCACCAATCCCCAGAACGTCGGCGAGATCGAAAACGCGAGCGGCTGCGGCACCGTGGGCAATGCGGTGTGCGGCGACATCATGCGCGTGTACCTCGACATCGACGAGAACAACGTCATCCGCGACGCGAAGTTCAAGACCTTCGGCTGCGGCGCCGCCATCGCCACAAGCTCCATGGCCACCGTACTCGTGAAGGGCAAGACGGTGCAGGAGGCGCTGGAGGTCACGAACAAGGCCGTCATGGAGGCCTTAGACGGGCTGCCCCCGGTGAAGGTGCACTGCTCGCTGCTGGCCGAAGAGGCCATCCATGCGGCGCTGTGGGACTACGCCGAGAAGAACGGCATCGTCATCGAGGGCCTGGAGAAGCCCGTGAGCGACATCTCCGAGCACGACCACGGCCACGGCGACGAGGACGACGAGTAGCCGCTGGCTCTCCGACAAGCCGCTGGTTCGACCCGGAAGCCCAAGGGCTTCCGGGCTCTTCTCTTTTCAAGCCGGCGCGTGCCGCAAAGTCGCCCACCCCTACGCTGCAACGACGATGACGTTCATGCCGTCGCCCGCGCAGGTTTGCAGCACCACCGACTCGCCGTAACCGGTTACCCGCGAAGCGATGGTCTTCCACGTGGCCGTCTCCTCCACCTGGAACACATCCCTCACCGTATAAGTGCGCCGCCCTCCCGAGCGGTCGCACACGACGACGGCATCGCCCGAGGACAGCGAACGCACCGGTGCGAACGAGCCGGGGTTATGTCCGACGAAATAGCCCCAGCTGCCGTCATCCACCGCGTCCGACCCCAGCCAAAGGCCGCCTCCGGAACTCGGCGTCGTGCCGCCGCGCACATCGCGGTAGGGAATGGCGGTACCGCCCACCACCAGCGTGCCGGGGGCGATCGAGTCGGCAGCGCCCGAACCCTCGTCGGATGGCACCTCCCCGGAAGCAGCAGAGCCGCCTTCTGCCGATGCCCCTTCCGAGGGCTCGGACCCAGGTGCACTCGGCTGAGAGGCGAGTCCCCCGCCTTCCGCCGCACTTCCGGACCCCTTCGACGCCTCCTGGCCGCCGCGCTGCTCGTCCGCCCGATCCGCCTCTTCCGAACACGCACCCGCAGCCTCGCCCGATGAGGCACCTGGGCCCTCGGCAGAAAGATGAGCGTCCTGCGCCCCGGCGGCTTCGGCCGGCGTTTGCTCCCCTGCTTCCGTGGCAGCTTCCCGCTCTACCGCTTCTGAAGCCCTATAGGCCGCAAGCGCCCGCTGCACTTCGGCGCGATGGGAACGGGCCAAGGCCCCCGCTTTCTCTTCCAACTTCTTGCCCACCAGCGGCCCCCAGACATCCCCAGACTGTACGCCCCCTTCGGGCACGGATCCCTCGCTCCCCCAAGCTACCGCGCCAAGCCCCAGGCCGGCACCCAAGGTAAGCGCCAGCGCTCCTGCCACCACAGCCTTCTTTTTACGTCCAACAACCTCTCCCATGCTCTCACCAGGCCTTTCGCTCTCAAAACCGAATATTTGTTCGCATTGTAATGTAATACAAGCTCAATGAAAAGCCCTTTTAGTACAAAAGTTCGTTATTTGGTTTTCAACGAAGATTTCGCCTATCCAATCTGCCACTTGCTTGTTCGACAGTATTACACTATAGTGGCGGAAAGGAAGGAGGCCGTTATGGACGCTATCGTCTCGGCCCGTGTGCCCATCGCTTTGAAAGAGCGGGGCAATGGCATTTTGCACGACATCGGCTCAACACCAACCCAGCTTATCAACGCCGCCTACCAGTTCGTTCTCGCGGAGCACGAGCTGCCCAAGCCCCATGATCCTCTCGGGGGGATGCGGGGCGCGAAGCGCGAGCTGACCGACGAGCAGAAAGAGAAGGTGCGCCGCTCCCTCAAGGCCATGTACGTCGGGCCGTCCGCCACAGACGAGCCATTCTCACGTCAACTCAACGCCGCAAGGGATGAGCGCTATGCGCGTTTTGCTTGACACCAACGTGCTCATAGGCCTCTACACACAGCAACCTCCCGAGGGCGACATCGCCCAGAAACTGCTGGTGATGAAGGAATTCGGCGATGTCGAACTGTGGGTCTCGGCGAAATCGTTCACCGACGTGTTCTACGTACTCCATAAGACCTATAGCAGCGATTATGTGCAGAGCGCCTTCGAAGAAAGCTACCAATGGTTGGAAATCTGCTCCGTCGACAGCGCTGACATTCACCGAGCGACGAGCCGGCGATGGGCTGATTTCGAAGACTGCCTGGTTGACGTGTGCGCCGAGAAGGTAAAGGCCGACTTTCTGCTCACGCGCGACGAAAAGGGATTCGCCCAGGCTCACGTACCCGTGATGAGCCCGGGCGACTTCTTCAACTACATTGAAAGCGAATACCAAATCACCTACGACATCGTCGATTTAAGCGAAGAGGCGGACTAGTCCGAAGAGCGCCCGGCACCAGCTAATTCCCCGTCGAGCGCTGTTTCCACCAAACGCAGAGGGCAATCCCCCTACCGCAGCTTGGCGCGGCGCTCTTTCCAGTCGGGCATGAAAGTGTCCATGAGGGCGTGGAAGCGGGGGCCGTGGCCGCGTTCCAGCAGGTGGCACAGCTCGTGGACGACCACGTATTCCAAGCACTCCGGCGGGTACAGGGCCAGGCGCACGTTGATGCAAATGCAGCCCGTCGAAGGCTGGCAGCTGCCCCAGCGGCTCGTCATGTTGCGGTAAGCGATCTTACCCGCCTTCACGCCCATGATGGGCTCCCAGGCCTCGATGAGCGCGGGCACGCAGGCCGCGACGACCGCCTTCCACTGCGCTACTTCCGCAGGCGTGGCCGCGGCGGCCTCGGCGCGCGGCGATTGCGCGATCTCCCGCTGCTGGCGCTCTATCCAGTCGCGCTTCTCCCCCACGAACTTCCGGATGGTGGCGAGCGGCAGGTGCAGGGGCGCCGACACCTCGATGCGCCCGTCGGGCGGCTTCACCCGCAGGTGCATGTTCTTGATGGCCTTGCGGGTGAGCCAAACCTCCAAACCGTCGATAAAGACGAGCTCGGGGGGCATCGTTTTTGCCGGACGCTTTCTCGTTGCTGCCATGGGATTCTTCGACTCGCTTCGCTCGCTCAGGATGACACGGGATTAACGAGCGGCCTGCATGGCCAGGTTGTAGGCGTCGTTGCGGGGGATACGGAACTCGGCGGCGAGACGCTTGGCGACCTCTTTGGTGCGCAAGCCCTCCGCCACGAGCTCGGCAGCGCGCGCGGTGGCCGATGCCGCCGCAATCTCGGCGCCGGCGGCCGCCTCCGCCTCACCCGGCGCGTCTATCACGAGCGCGATCTCGCCGCGAACGCCGCCGGGCTCCTTAGCACGGGCCGCAAAAAGCTCACGTAGCTCGGCCGCCGTTCCCCGGGCCACCTCCTCGTGCAGCTTCGTCAGCTCGCGGCACACCGCTACCTCGCGCCACGGCAGCACTTCGGCGATGGCCGAAAGTGCCGCCACCAGCCGATTCGGGCTTTCGTAGAACACGAGCGCTGCATCCAGGCTGCGCAGCTCTTCCAGCACCGAGCGCTGCTCGGCCACCTTGCGCGGGAAGAAGCCGCCGAAGTAGAAGCGCGGGCACACCGTTCCCGAGGCCACGTAGGCGCAGGCCGCCGCCGAGGCGCCGGGCAGCACCTCCACGGCCACGCCGGCCTCGCGCGCCGCGGCCACAAGTCGCAGCCCCGGATCGGATACGCCGGGCATGCCGGCGTCCGAGCAATAAGCTACCACCTCGCCGGCAGCCACTCGTTCCACCACACCCGCAGCCCGCGAGCCGATCATCGCCTCGTCCAGCCGCACGAGCCGCTTCTCGATCCCGAAATGCGCGAGCAGCTTCCCCGTCACCCGGGTGTCCTCCGCACACACCACATCGGCCTCGCGCAGCGCCTCAAGCGAGCGCAGCGTCATATCGCCCAAGTTCCCAATGGGCGTCGGCACGATGACGAGTTTCCCCGAAGCGTTGGCAGATTCCACTACTCCACGACCTCGGTCGTCTCCACTTCCACGGAGGCGGCCATGGCCTCGGGCTCCTCCGGAGCGCCGTCGCGGGCGACCGCCCGGGCGGCGCGGGCCTCGGCCTCCTTCTCGGCCAAATTCGCCTTGGCCACGGCGATCATGAGCTTGATGCGGTTGAGCTGGTTCACCTCGCTCGCACCGGGGTCGTAGTCCACGGCCACGATGTTGCTCTCCGGGTAGCGGCGGCGCAGCTCCTTAATGGTGGCCTTGCCCACCACGTGGTTCGGCAAACAGGCGAAGGGCTGGGTGCACACCACGTTCGGGCAGCCGGAGCGAATGAGCTCCACCATCTCAGCGGTGAGCAGCCACCCCTCGCCCATGGAGTTGCACAGGGAAAGGATCTCGCTCGCGTAGTCGGCCAGCTCGTAGATGTCCGCCGGCGGGTGGAAGCGACTCGACTTCTCCAGCGCGTCGTTCACGGGCTTGCGCAGCTTCTTGATGGCGGCCAGGCCGATCTTGCTCCCGAGCGCGCTCTTCTTCGACTTGCCGATAGGCTGCTGGAAGATGCCGCCGGCGATGCCGAACAGGAAGAACTCGATAAGCCCGGGCACCACGGCCTCGCAGCCCTCGCGCTCGATGACGTCCACGATCTGGTTGTTGGCCGTCGGGTGGAACTTCACGAGGATCTCGCCCACCACGCCCACGCGGGGTTTCGTGCCCTCGCCGGCCAGGGGCAGCGCGTCGAAGTCCTCCACGATGCGGCGCACCGTGCGGCGGAACTCCGACTGGCGCACGCCGCGCTCGAGCTGGTGCTTGCAGGCGTCCATCCAGTACTGGAACAGGCGGTTCGCGCTGCCCGGCTCCACCTCGTAGGGGCGCGTGCGATACAAGCACATCATGAGCAAATCGCCGTACTGCAGCGCGTAAATGGCCTGGTAGAGCATCTTCGGCGTGATCTTGAAGCCAGGGTTCTCCTCGCCCAGGTCCTTGAAGGAGATGGCGATGACCGGGATGTGCCCGAGCCCCACGGACTTCAGCGCCTTGCGGATGAGCGAGATGTAGTTGGTGGCGCGGCAGCCGCCGCCGGTCTGGGTGATGAGCACGGCCAGCTTGTCGGTGTCGTACTTGCCCGACAGCACCGCTTCCATAATCTGGCCCGTGACCAGGATGGACGGGTAGCAGATGTCGTTGTTCACGTACTTCAGGCCCGCGTCCACCGCGCCGTGGTCCACCGAGGGCAAAAGCGCCACGTTGTAGCCGGCGCGCTTGAAGATGGGCACCAGAAGCTCGAAGTGGTAGGGGGCCATCTGGGGCGCGAGGATCGTCCAGCCCTCGTTGCGCATCTGCTCGGTGAACTGGGGTCGCGCGAACTCAGTGGAGGCGCCCTCGCGCTGCTCGATCTCGGCCGCGGCCACCACGCCATCGGCTTTCTCGGTGAAGCTGGCGGGCACGAGCTTGTCCAGGTTGTCCAAGTCGATGCACGCAGCCGGGCAGCCCCTCTTCTCGGCGGCGGCGTCGGCTTCCGCCTCGGCCTCGCGGTCGGCCTGGTCCTTCAAAGCTGCAAGCAGGCTGCGCACGCGAATGCGCGCCGCGCCCAAGTTCGACACCTCGTCGATCTTCAGCACCGTGTACACCTTGCCGGCCGCTTCCAACACCTCCTGCACCTGATCGGTGGTGAGGGCATCCAGGCCGCATCCGAAGGAGTTCAGCTGAATGAGATCGAGATCCTTACGCTGGGTGACCACCTTGGCCGCCGCGTACAGGCGCGTGTGGTACATCCACTGATCCACCACGCGAATGGGCCGCTCCAGCTGGCCCAAGTGCGCCACGGAGTCCTCGGTGAGCACGGCCAAACCGAAGCTCGTGAGCAGCTCGGGGATGGCGTGGTTGATCTCGGGATCCTGATGGTAGGGGCGCCCGGCCAGCACGATGCCGCGCGTGCCGGTCTTCTCCATCCACGCGAGGGTTTCCACACCCTTCGTGCGAATATCGCGTTTGAACGCCTCGTCCTCGGCCCAGGCCGCCTCCACCGCCGCCCGGATCTCGTCAGCCGTGAGCGCGGGGCCGCACCCGTTCGTCTCTTTCGCAAAGTTCTCGGTCAGCTCCACCACCAGGCGCTCGGCCAGCTTGTCCTTGTCGTGGTAGGGCACCCACGGCGACACGAAGGCCACATCGGTCTCGCGCAGCTCGTCGATGTTCAGGCGCAGCGCCTCGGGGTAACTCGCCACAATGGGGCAGTTGAAGTGGTTGCCGGCGGTCTCGTCCTCCTGGCGCTCCCACTTCGAACACGGCATCCAGATGAAGTCCGGGTGCTTGTCGAGCAGGTTCATGATGTGGCCGTGCGAAAGCTTCGCCGGATAGCACACGCTCTCGGAGGGCATCGATTCGATGCCGGCCTCGTAGGTCTTCTTCGTGGACGGGTCGGACAGCACCACCCGGTACCCCAGCTTCGTGAAAAAGGTGAACCAGAACGGGTAGTTCTCGTACATGTTGAGCGCGCGCGGGATGCCCACGGTGCCGCGGGGCGCCTCCTCGGGCGCCAGGGGCTCGTAGCCGAAGGTGCGCTCGGCCTTGTACTCGAACAGGTTCGGCACGGCCGACTTCTCGGTGCCGGTGCCCAAACTCTCGCCCTTCTCGCAGCGGTTGCCGGTGATGAAGCGGCGGTGCTTGCCCGTCGCCGCATCGATGCCGAAATCGTTCACTGTGAGCAGGCAGGCGTTCGAGCAGCCCTTGCAGCGCACGGTGCGATGCGTCGGCGCGAGCGCCTCGATCTCCTCAAGGGACAAAAGCCCACTCAGGGGCACCTTCGGGCCCAGATCCGGCGACAGCGGCACGTTCTCGGTGCGCCGACGCGTCTCCTCAAAGCGGTCGCGGGCCAACAATGCCGCGCCGAAGGCGCCCATGTTGCCGGCGATGTCGGGACGGATGGCGTTCACTTCGGAGAGCTGCTCGAAGGCGCGCAGCACCGCATCGTTCAAGAAGGTGCCGCCCTGCACGATGACCTTCGTGCCCACATCGTGCGGGTCGCGAATCTTGATGACCTTGAACAGGGCGTTCTTGATAACGGAAATCGCCAGACCCGCGGCGATGTCGCCTACGGTGGCGCCCTCCTTCTGGGCCTGTTTCACGCGGCTGTTCATGAACACGGTGCAGCGGCTGCCCAGATCCACCGGGTTCTCGGCGGAGATGGCCGTGGCGGCGAACTCGGCCACGTCCAGGTTCAGGCCGCTCGCGAAGGACTCGATGAAGCTGCCGCAGCCCGAGGAACAGGCCTCGTTCAGCATGATGTGGTCGATGACGCCGTCCTTCACGCGCAAGCACTTCATGTCCTGGCCGCCGATGTCCAGGATGAACTCCACGCCGGGCAGCATCTCCTGGGCGCCGCGCAAATGGGCCACCGTCTCAATCTCGCCGGAGTCGACCCGCAGGGCCTCCAGCAGAAGCCCCTCGCCGTAGCCGGTCACCGTGGCGTGGCCTATCTGCACGAGCGGCTCATCCGTTTCCGGGTCGCGGGGCAGCGCCTGGTACAGCTCGGCCACGGCCGCCTTGGCGCAGCCCAGCACGTCGCCCTTGTTCGAGGCGTAGGTGGACCACAGAAGCGCCCCGTCCTCGCCGATGAGCGCCGCCTTGAACGTGGTGGAGCCGGCGTCGATGCCGAGGAAGGCCACGCCCCGGTAGTCCTCAAGCGACGCGCGACGCACGCGCTCGGCGTCGTGGCGAGCGTGGAACTCCGCCAGCTCCGCCTCGTCGGCGAACAGCGGCGCCAGGCGTACCACCTCCGAGCCCTGCATGTCGCCCAGGCCCTCCAGGCGCGTCAGCACATCGAAAAGCTTCTCGGGCCGCGCGCCCTCTGCCACACCGGCGATGGCGCAGCCGGCAGCCACGAACAGGTGCGCGTTCTCGGGCACGATGATGGCCTCGTCGGTCAATTCCAAGGTTTCGTAGAAGCGCTTGCGCAGTTCGGGCAGGTACTGCAAGGGGCCGCCGAGGAAGGCCACATGCCCCCGGATGGGCCGGCCGCAGGCGAGACCGGAGATGGTCTGAGTCACCACCGACTGGAAGATGGAGGCGGCGATGTCCTCCTTGCGCGCGCCCTCGTTCAGAAGCGGCTGAACATCGGTCTTGGCGAACACGCCGCAGCGGCTCGCGATGGGGTAGATGGTCTCATGATCGGCCGCCAGCTCGTTCAGGCCGCCGGCATCCGTGTCCAGAAGGGCCGCCATCTGGTCGATGAAGGCGCCCGTGCCGCCGGCGCAGGTGCCGTTCATGCGCTGCTCGATACCGTTGTCGAAGTAGATGATCTTCGCGTCCTCGCCGCCCAACTCGATGGCGACGTCGGTTTTGGGGATGAAGGTCTCCACCGCCGTCTTCGACGCGATGACCTCCTGCACGAAGGCCACATCGAGCCACTGGGACAGAAGCAGGCCGCCCGATCCGGTGATGGCGATGGTCATGGTCTCGTTCGGATAGGCCGCGGCCGCCTCGCGCAGCACCTCCACGATGGTGGCGCGCACGTCGGCATGATGGCGGCGGTACACCGCCCACAGAATCTCGTTGTCGTTGTCGAGCACCGCCAGCTTCACCGTGGTAGACCCCACGTCGATGCCGATGTGGAAGGGGCAGGCCGCCGCGGCGGCACGGGAGGCGGCGGCGATCTCGGCGGCGTCGGCGCGAGCCTCCTCCACCGTCGTGATGCGCGGCGCGCAGGAGGCGCACGCCGCGGGCGCCGGCTCCTTCACGGACGTGGACGCCTCGGTGATGATCTCGGTGTACTTGCCGTTCTTGGCGTTCTTCTTCATTGGTTTACTCCCAACTTACAGCTCGATGGACTCGCCGGGCTTGATGAACAGAAGGCGCGTGGCGATGCGCGCCATAGTCTCGGAGGATTCGGGGCAGCCGCGCTCGATCCAGTGGGCGATGATCCCTAAGTAGGCGGCGGCGTAGAAGGCGACGTAGTATTCCACGAAGACCGTAGGGTTGTCGCGGTATTTCTCATGCAGGATGTTCTGCACCAGGTTCTCGCAGACCGCCTCACGCAGCCGCGGCCCGAAGCGCACATCGCCCCCGGGGCCAAGCACCGCGTGCAGAAAGTCGCTCTGCTCGCGCAGGTAGTCGAACAGCTCCACGAGGAACGGCAGCGGGCGGCCCGTCGCGCGGAAGGCCAGCATGTCCGCCAGGGTAATGGACTGCATGCGCTCCTGCAGGGCATCGAGGTCGGCCATGACCTCGTCCTCCAGCACGGCGAGCAGCCCGTCCTTGTCGCGGAAGTGGTTGTAGAAAGTGCCGCGGGACGTATCGGCCCGCTCGCATAAGTCGTTCACGGTGAGCGCATCGTAGCCGCGCTCCTCCATGAGCTCGACAAGGGCGCCGCGCAGGGCGCGCCTCGATTTCGCGATGCGCCGATCCTCGCAGGGAGCGGCCGGCGCGCAGGTTGCCGTGGCTATGACGGTCTCCTTCGTTCGGTTGCGATGCAGCGGTCGCATTTCGACAGAACGGCCAAAAATGGACACGCTGTTCAATAGCTCGCATTATAGAGAGCGCCGCCCTTTTCGGCAACCCCTTCCTTCCCCTTCCACCACCCTTCCAAAAGCCTGTTTTCTTGTCGAAGGCGGCCCGCAGTTGCCCTTTTCCTGGTATCTTGGGGTTTCGCATTCGTACCACCGTGCTTATCGAGGAGGCAGGCGCCTGCGCGCCGAACCCTATGGCAAACAGACCTGGCAAGCATTCCGCTCCGCTCAACTCCGGCACCTCGCGCCGGGGCGCCCACTCGGCGCCCCTCGGCTCCGCGCAGGGACGCCGCGGTTCCCACTCCGCCCCCGTAACGAGCGCCGGCCGCAGCACCCGGAGCGCCCAGGCCGCCCGTTCTCGCAGTGCCCAGGCGGACGTTTCGCGCACGCCCCGCGCCGCCCGCGCCCGCTCCTCCTTCGAGGGCACCGGCTTCGCGCCGACCGCGAGCCCCGTTTCCGCCGCGGGCGGCTCCCAAAGCTTCGCCGCCACCGACAGCCTCGCCCGGGCCAAGGCGGCCCGCAAGAAGTCGCGCGGCAAGAAGATCGCCCTCGGCATCGCCGCGGCCCTCGTCGTCGTTCTCGCCGGTGCCGGCACGGCGCTCGCGCTCTACCTGAACGGCATCAACGCCACCATCCAAGGCGGTCTCGACGACGCTGAGTTCAAGGAGCTCGGCGAGCAGCTGGCCCCCGCCAAGGCCGACGGCTCCTATTACGTGGGCATCTTCGGCAGCGACGCCCGCAAGGGCGAGACGGCCAGCCGATCGGACGTGACCATGCTCGCCCGCATCGATCCCGACAAGGGCGTGGTCGACCTCATCTCGGTGCCCCGCGACACCATGATCGACATCGAGGGCCACGGCACCCAGAAGATCAACGCCGCCTATGCCTTCGGCGGCCCGTCCGAGGCCGTGAAAACGCTCTCCACCTTCGCCGGCGTGCCCATCACCCACTACGTGGAGGTGCACTTCGAGGAGCTGAAGGACGTTGTGAACGAACTCGGCGGTATTCAGGTGAACGTGCCCGAGAGCTTCTATTCCGACACGAGCGGCATCTCCCTTGAGGCCGGCGAGCAGACCCTCGACGGCGACCAGGCCCTCGCCTTCGCCCGCGAGCGCCACGCCACCCGCGCCGGTGACTTCTCCCGCGCCCAGGCCCAGCGCATGATCATCGAGGCCATCGTGGAGAAGGTGCTCTCGAAGTCCATCACCGAGATCCCCGGTACCGTGGAATCCCTCGCCCGCTGCGTGACCACCGACTACTCCGTGACCGATCTGGTGTCCCTCGCGCTCACCTTCAAGGACAAGGGACTCACCATGTACTCGGCCGCCTGCCCCAGCTACACCCTGAACCAGGACGGCATCAGCTACGTGGGCACCCAGTACAAGGAGTGGCAGGACATGATGCGCCGCGTGGACGCGGGCCTCGACCCCGCCGACACCTCCGTGGAGATCCCCGAGCCCCAGGCCTCGGACACCGAGCTGGGTGCGGCCACCAACGCCCGGTCCCCCCAGGACTACGAGGGCCTGCTCGAAGGCGCCATGACCACCGACGACGTGAAGACCGCCGAGTAGGGCTGCCGGAAGTCATCCGCGAATCCCGACACACCAAAGGCCCCGACCGCATATGCAGCCGGGGCCTTTTCTATGGAGAATCTTAGCCACCCGCGCCCAATCCGTAGGGCAAGGGCCATGCCCTTGCCGCGGCGAAGGCATGACCTTCGCCCTACGGATCGGCCCCGACGGCTCGTCCGGCTCGTCCGGCTCGATTAAGCCTCGCTCACCGCCTCGTCCCCTTAGGCGGCCTCGCACTCATCGGGGGCACCGCCATCGCGCTCAGGGGATGTTGCCCGGGCACGGGCGATCAGGCGCCAGGCGGCGGCGCCATCGAGGGCCAGGTGCACGACGATGAGCGCAAGGAGCACTTTGGCCGCGGCCGCATGGAGGGGAGCCCAGAAAAAGTAGCCCTCCGCGTACCAGCCGAGGGCCGGCAGGATCGCACCCGACTCCATGAGCCCCGACAGCACCACCACGGCCAAGGCGAGCAGCAGTGTCGCATCCAACACCAACCGCGCCCACGCGCCGGCGCGACGAGGGCGCGCGAACCGCAAGGTGCGGTCGTCCGCAGACTGCGCACCCCTGTCCCCGGCAGCCTCAGCGACACCAACGGCCCTGGCGCCGGTCGCCCCATCGGCGTTGGCGACCTCAGCAGCGGCGGCATTGCGGGAACTTCCCGACGATCTGGCCGGCCGCAGCACGGCGGCCACGAAATCGTAGTGCTGCACCCCATGGACGAACAGCACGACGAGCACCGCCAGACCCAGCCACTCATGGGCGGTCACGCCGGTCAGCGTCGGCAGCGACACAACGGCGTATAGGGCGAGCGCCACCCCGTCGACAATGATCTTCCTCATGGGCGACCTCCCTTCTTCACCAGGGCCACCAGGGCCACGACGAGGGCCACGGGCATGAGGATCCACAGGTTCAGGCTGGCGTCGCTCGCCTGATGGTAGCGGCCCGTGAGCGCCTCCCAGGCGTGGCACTCCACCGAGACGCACCCCGCCTCGGGGCACGTCATCTCGGTCACGCCATCGGGCTCGGGCACATCGTCGAACCCGTGGCACGCCCCGGAGGCGCACCCGACCACGGGACACGGCGCCTCGGCGGTCACGGGGCGCACGGCCAGGACATCCGGCCGCGTCATCCCCACAGCGCCCACGACCACCACCGCCGCCACGAGGAACACCACCAACGAGGCAATGATCTTCTTCATGAAACCCCTCTCTGCAAATAAGGGCCGCCCGCCCTGTGGCAGACGGCCCATACGGAAGAGACCGAGAACCGAATTGGAGGGGTTCGGCCCTCGCTTCTCGCGCCTACTGATCCGACGGACGCAGGGGCAGGAACTTCAGGCCCAGGAAGAAGATGAGGCATCCCAAGGCCACCACGCCCAGGGTCACACCGAACTCGAGCGGCGTCGGCCAGTACACCATGCCGGCGTAGGCCTCGGTCAGGGTGCCCTCCCAGTTCGTGACGCTCATGGAGTTCATGGCGAAGGGCAAATCGAGGTTGGCGATCTGGAAGCCGCCGACTAGCAGCTGCACGCGCTTGCAGAAGATGCCGGCGATGGCGAGCAGCGAGGCGGCCACGAGCAGGCCGTTTCGGCGCAGCGACGGCGTGAGGCAGATGACGGCGCAGGCCGCGCAGCCGACGACCTCCACCCAGAAGAAGGGCGCGAGCGGGCCGGACACCAGCATGGCCACCACCTCGGCGCCCGCGCCGCCGGGGAAGGCCTCGGTCAAGAGATCGCAGCCGAAGAAGTACAGGTCCACCAGCACGAAGGCGCCGAGCAGCTTCGCGAGCTTCACCACATTGGCCTGGTCGAGGGCCAGGTACCCCGCCGCCCGCAGGCCGATGACGACGGCCATCACCAAAGCCGTGCCGCACACGAGCGCCGAGGACACGAACCAGGGGGCCAGAAGCGCGGTGTGCCACATCTCGTGGCCCTGCTGCAGGCCGAAGATCCAGGCGGTCACCGAGTGCACGAGCACCGCGCACACGAGCGCCACCACCGAGATCACGCGCAGCGCCACGGCGCTCATCTGCCCGCGCTCGGCCCTCAGCTGGGCCCACAGGTACACGCACGACAGGATGAGGTAGGTGGCCAGCACGATGATGTCCCACATGAGCGGGCTTCCCATGTTGGAGTACACGAACAGCTCCCACACGCGGAAGGGCTGGCCCATGTCCACGACCACGAGGCCAATGGCGCACACCGTGCAGGCGATGGACGAGAACACGGCCACCTTGGAAATGCCGCCGAAGCCCGCAATGCCGAAGGCCTTGGGCACCGAGGAGATGATGAGGCCGCCGGCCGACAGGCCGACGAAGAACATGAAGCCGGTGATGTAGAGGCCCCAGCTATCCAGGTTGCGCATGGCCGTCTGCACCATGCCGCCGGACAGCTGCATGGCCCACAGCACCAGGCCGATCACCGTCACCACAGCGCTCACGCCAATGGCGATGTTCAGCGCCGGGCTCTTCACGGCCGCCCGCGCACCGACCGCCTCATGGGCACGCTCGCGCTGGCGGGGCGCCGAGAAATCGAGATCGTCGTCGGCGATGACGCCGCCCTGCATATACTCAGACATAGTTCAACTCCCTTCCCGTTACACGAGGAAATACACGGACGGCTCGGTCTCGCGATCTTCCAGAAGACGCATGGAAGATCGCTCCCTCAGCTTCTGGGAGACCTCGGAATCGGGATCGTTCGCATCGCCGAAGATGCGGGCCCGCGCCGAGCAAACCTCGACGCACGCCGGCGCCAGCCCCTTCGCAAGGCGGTGCCAACAGAACGTGCACTTCTCCACCACGTGCTTCTGATGCGGCGCCACGTCTTGATCGCCAACGGGGAAATCGAGGTGATAGCTGGGTTCTTCCCAGTTGAACGAACGCACGCCGTTGTAGGGGCAGGCGCTCATGCACATGCGGCAGCCGATGCACTTGTCGTAGTCCTGGCGCACCACGCCGGTTTCGGGATCTTTGTAGGTGGCGCCCACAGGGCATACCTTCACGCAAGCCGGGTTCTCGCAGTGCTGGCAGGCCACAGTCACGTTATACATCTCCAGGTTAGGATACGTGCCAGCGGGGGCGTCCATATGCGGGCCACCGACGGTCATCACACGGTTCCACCAGATATCCTTCGGAAGGTTGTTTTCCACTTTGCAGGCGACAGCACAGGAGTTGCAGGCAATGCATCGCTTGGTGTCCACCAGCATAACCAATTTGCTCTCAGCCATGGCTATTCCTCATTCCAGACACGAACCTCGACAAGATTGTCGAAATAGCTCTCGTTTACACCGACGGGATCGTACTCGCTGGTCAAAAGCTCCGACCAGCAGCCTGCCTTATGCTGATGCTGCTGCCAGCTCTTGGGGTACACCATGCACCCGGGGCGAATACCGTCGTTGAGGACCGCACGGGCCACGCAATGGCCGCGGTCGTTGTACACCTCGACGTAATCGCCGTCGGCAATACCGCGGACCTCGGCATCGGCGGGGTTCATCTTGATAGTCGGTTCCGGATCGAGCTCGCGCAGGTAGGCGTTGTCCGACCACATGGAGTGCACGCGGAAGCGCGGACGCTCAGACAGCAGGATGAGTTTGTACTTATCCCAGGTGGGGCTGCCCTCGTAGGCCTCGGTGGGATTGAAGTAACGGGGCAGGTGCTCGCGATCCTCATCAAATTCCTGACCCACGTCGAACTGCACGGTGGGATTCTCGACATAGAACTCCATGCGGCCCGATTCGGTGCGGAATTCGGCGTTCTTCCAAGGAATCCAGGGCTTGTCCGCATACCAATACATGTCCTCGTTTTCTTTGATGGCATCGTAGGTGATGCCAAGGGCGCCAAGGCCCGGCGTGTCCACCACCTGGGACATGTACTCGTCCTCGGAAAGATCGATGAGATCCGGATGACCCATGCCAGCAGCCAAAAGCTTCAGAATCTCGAAATCGCTCTTCGACTCGTACAGAGGGTCGATGGCCTTCTCACTGTGGAGGAAGCACTGAGTGGCGGAAATGGGCACCAACTCCTGCTGCTCGAACCAATGGGCCGCCGGCAGCACGATATCGGCGTACTTCACCGTATCGGTGAAGGTGTAGTCGGCCACCACGTACAAATCCATGTTTCCAACGACGTCGTTGATGTACTCGTTAGTGTTTACCTGGTTGGATACGGGATTACCAGCGTACACATAGAGCGAGCGGATGGGATAATCCTGCCCTTTCCACTTGTCGGTACGCATAATCTCCGGAAGGGCGAGGGCCGAAATCATGGGATATTTCGCCGCAGTCATGCCCTTCACGACCGCGTTGATGCCCCAACAGGCCTTGAAGTCACCCACGCCGGTGCCCGCGCCCGGATAACCGATCTGGCCCGTCAGCGCCGCCATGGTGATGTTGGCATGGGCCGCGTGCACACCGTTGGTGTAGGAGTTGGAGCCCCAGCCCAATCGATGGGTGCAGGGGCCGTCGAGGGCAAGATGCGCCAGCTCCACAATGGTCTCGGCGGGAATGTCGCAGATCTCCTGGGCCTTCTCGGGAGCATACTCCATGATGTCTTCCAGCAGCAGATCATAGGCGGTGTTACAGGGAACGCCGTTGAAGTCGTAGGTGCCGTTCAGCTGCGGATCGACGGCTTCAGCCAAACTCTTCACCGCGCCATCGGCATCGAGCACCGCGGGATGGTCGATGATCTTCTGGACGGTCTTGGCCTTGCCCACCTGGGCGCCCTTGTTCTCGCTAGAAGCAGCGGACACCTGACCCGCCTCAACCTCAATTACCTCCGGCTCCACACCCAAGTCGCTCATGCGCAAAAACTTGCCGGTGTCGCTGCGCACGAGGAACGGAGCGCAGGTGTGATCGCGCAGGAAGGGCTTGTTCACAGCGTCCTCGTTCACCATGACGTACATCATGGAGAGCGCCAAGGCGGCATCGGTGGCGGGCTTGATTGGAATCCACAGGTCGGCGCGGGCGGCCAGCTGGGTCATAATGGGATCGATGACCACCAGCTTGGTGCCAGCATCCTGAGCATCGGCCACGAAATGCCAGTCGTGGAGTTGGGCATCGGTGATATTGGCGCCCCACACGAACAGCGTCTTCGCATTCTTGAAATCGGAGGGATCATTGAGCACCCAGTCGCCCAGGTTGCCCACCACGCGGTTGATGCCCCGGGTGTTGGCCTGGTCGCGGGCGATCTTGATCATACTCGCGTTGATCTTGTTGAAGAAGACGTTGTACATGGGCGAGGCCACACCGCTGATGGCGCCCAAGTTGCCCGATCCGCGCGTATAGGCGATGGCCTGCTCGCCATACTCTGCCTGAATACGCTTCCACTCATCGGTGATTTCCTTGATGGCCTCTTCCCAGGTAATGCGCTCCCACTCGCCGGAGCCGCGCTCGCCTACACGGCGCATGGGATACTGGATGCGGTTGGGCCCGTACACGTTGTAGACATGGCTCAGGCCTCGCAGGCAGATACGGTCGACGCGGCCGTCGGGGAACGAATTGAACTGCCGCTTCGACGTTTTGACGATCTTGCCGTCGACGACGTGCAGGTTCAGCTTGCAGGTGCCGGAGCAGTTGCCGCGGCACACGCCGCAGAATATCTGCTCACCGTCGCCCTCGGTCTGTCCTGCCTCATAGGTCGCAGCCTGGGCGAGCCCGCCCGCCGCGAAGGCACCCGCGCCTCCGGCGGCCACAGCGGCGGCAGCAACACCCGTTGATTTGAGAAAGTTTCGACGCGTGAGCCCACCGACGGGGCTGTATGCCTCTGTCATCTTTCCTCCTCGATTCGCACAGGAGTCCCGATTCGCGCTCACACTGAGCGCCATCGCGGAAACTCCCCTTCTCATGCGGGCGGATGGTTGCATCCGCCTCCCTCTCGGTAAGAATTGGCCAAATTCTCCTGGTTGTCATTTTATCGCAATGTATTGTGACAATCAAGACATTGTCGCAACTTTTTGCGACAAGTTTGCTCAGGTTTGGGCTTCATGCCAGCTTTCGCCGCACCTGCTTGAGAAAATTCTGCCTGAAGTTGCGATTGGGTCCAAAGAAACGCTAATAGGTCAAACTGACATTTTCAGTGGCATAGCGCTTCTCGGCCAATTCGATCGTACACAAGTAATCAGCTGCTTGGGCGAGGCGTTTATCTTGATGCGAAAGAGACTTGTAGACGGCTGCGTTTCGAGCGAGAGCATAATCAAAGGCATCGTGAAGGGCGGCGGTCACCGCCTCTTGTCCTCCATCGTAGTAAATTGCCACCTGATCAAAAGTTTGGAACTTCTCGAGACGGTCGAAAATGAAATCAACAATGTCCTTTCGCAGTTGCGATTGTAGTTGATCGCTATTTTTGAAAAACGCTTTGTCGTAGAAAAAAGTATGGTAGCTGATGGGAAGAGTGCGCACGAACATTGAGAACGCTACGAGCAGTCGCTTCCGCTTCTCGACGGAAAGACCCTCGTAGTCTTCGTGACCGTGTAACAAATCAACACTGTGAAAAGGAATGTCGTGTAAATCTTCTAGCTGCAAACGAGCAACATAGGAATCTATGAAGCGCTCGAACCTCTTCGACTGATCATGAAACACCAACGTTGCCATGTAATAGCCGGCATCCATATTTTGCTCGCCAGCCTCGTCGGTAAAACAGCTCAGTGTAAGCATCCCCAATTCCTCCCCAATAACAAGAACGGCGAGGGAACACCCTCGCCAATCTGGAGCCCTCGCGCTTTACGGCGTTCCGGCACATTGTTTATATCACACTGTATCAGTTTTGGGAAGATGGAACCGAAGTGAAGCAGAAAGCGTTACTTCCGGGCGCCATACCCCAGAGCGCAAAGAACACTACCCGTCTCTCGCGCTTTGCAAAGAGGCGACCTGCGGTTTCACACTTTTCCAAGGGAACTTTGCTGATAATTTAACACTTTTCTAAGGGAGTTTGTTGCCATAGTGCACACTTTTTCAAGGGAACTTTGGTGCCGCTTTCAGTTTGGGCGACTACTCCCGCATGAAGTCGCGGTGGGCGAGGCGGGCTTCTACCATGGCGACGATGTCGTCGTCGGCGAGGCCGGCGTTGGTGCAGACGCGGATCATGTCGTCGATGACGAGTTCGATGGGGGAATCGGATACCGTGTGCGCCCCCAGGTCGTGGCGCTCGGCCACGAAGGTGCCCCTCCCCTTCCGCGTGGTGATGTAGCCCTCGCGTTCCAAATCCATATAGGCGCGATTCACCGTGTTGTAGCTGATATCCAGATCCACCGCCAAGGCGCGCACCGTAGGAAGCCTATCGCCGGGGACAAAGGCTCCCGAGCCAATAAGATAGGCAATGCGGTTCTTAATCTGTATCCACACCGGAAGGCCGGAGTTGTGGTCTATAGCGAAAGATTCAAGGACGCCCATGATGCTTCTTTCTCGCGAAACGGTACTTATATCCTATCAGAGTCCTCGCCCCTCGCGTTGGACGCCTTCAGCAAAACCATCGCTTACGGCCGTGGGCACCGTGACAACAGCGCTACCGGATCCCTTCACCGTCTCGTATTGCATGAGCATGGTACGCAGCTTCAGGGCCGCGTCCTCATCCCCGTAGATGCGGGCAGCCTCAGAAAGCATCTCCGCCAAATCGGCTTCGACACTCGCCACCGTCATGCGAGCATTGCGTTCGCGGTCGGCCTGAGCCTCCAAGGACATGACGTTTTGCAGCTCCGCCGGGATCACGATGTCGCGGACCTTTACGGAGATGATGTCAACGCCCCACCCCGAGGCCTCTTTCTCGATATCGGCCTTGATCTCCTCATCCAGCTGATCGCGACGCAAGGCCACCTCCCCCACCGTTGAGCGCCCCACTGCCTCGCGCAGCGACGTCTGAGCAAGATACGATATGGCCGCGTAATAGTCCTCCACTTCCACGCAGGCCTTTTCCGCATCCCACACCACCCAGAACAGCACTGCGTCGATGTTCACAGGCACAAGATCGGCCGTCAACGTACGCTCAGCACGGAAGGGGGTGGCGATAATGCGCTGATCGACGCGAATGGTCCCATGCTCCAAAATGGGAATGGTGGCATAGAAACCAGGTCCCACCACGCGGTTCAACTTGCCGAGCCGCAGCACGACCACCTTTTCCCACCCCAGAGCAATATGCAACGAAGAAGAGGCCGCAAGTGCCGCGAGCAGAGCCGCAAGAATGCCCACGAGCGAGATGCGCCCCTCCAAAAGAAGATCGCAGACAAGCGCCGCAGCGGCCGCGGCCACGAACACGGCGACGCTGAATACGAGAGCGCCGTTGCGCGACGATTTCTTGGGCACATAGGAGGTTGCCGCCAGCATTTCCGCTTCGCTGTCGCTCCACGGGCCCAGCGCAGCTTCCCATTCAGTGCGGCGCGCTTTGCGACCCCTTGCGCTTTTCGTCATCGGTCGATCCTTCCTCTCATCTTGCTTAGCAAGTTGCCTTATTGTTCATCGTATTCCAGCGTTCCCGCTGCGACGGCACAGCTCAGCCTCCAGCTACCGCGAACGCCATACGCATCGCGAGCTCGGGGTTCTGGGAAACGTCGAAAGAGGCGAGCCCTGTCACGCAGACCCTCAGGGCCGCCCCGCCAAGGAGCACACAGACGGCAATCCAGAGGCCCTTTGTGCGCCGATCTCCTCCAGGGTAACGACACTCCAAGATAAAGGGAGCGACCAAACCGGCTAGCACGAGCACCACCCAAAACATAATCGCCTCATCACCCGTCAGAAGGGCGCAGCCCCCCGCCTCTGTTCGGATGTCAGTCAGCAAAAACGTCGCAAAGAGGGCCAGAGCCACTGCCTCTGCAATGATTATCGCACGGTCCATGTGGCTTAAGCATCGCAGCGCTGAACCGAACGGCACGCGAGAATCAACGAAAGACGCAACGCCGAAGGCCACGGCCACCCCGCATGACAGCGACGAGAGACAAAAGAGTGCCGGCACAAGCCACGACCCAAAGGCGACAACCGAGGGCAGCTGCATGAGGAGCACTCCCGTGTAGACCGCTGTGACAACTCCTGCGATCACAGCGGCAACGGAGGCGACGAGCACTACGAAGAGAGGCAATCGCGCGCCAATACCATTCGAGGCAAGAGCGAAGAAAGTCGCCAAAGCGCCCGAGGCCAGAAGCGCCCACGCACCCACCGTCACGACCGTGAAGCGAGGGGCCAGCCACAGAGAGAGCACCCGCTCGGGACGGCCGGCATCGGCCATGAGGCAAAGCGATCCCACCGCCAGCAGCACCAGGCAGAGCACCCAGCCGCGGGATAACAGCTCATGGGGCACTCGCAAGTTACTTCGCACCCACCGAATCAAACGGGGCTGCGATTTCTTTGTAGTGCGATAGGTCGCTCTCGTACCGTAGCGTCCTAAATTGGCGCATTCCAATACGCCCATAACAGCACAGGTGCCAGCCCCCGCTCCCCCGAAAAACAAGTAGGCTACGGCAAGTTCGCTGAACAACATTCTCCCCTGCCTTCCAACGCCGCCCCTACATTTCGCGAATCATCACGTGCAAGTGTATCCCCTCAATCACTTTATCGCAAGTTATTACGATAATCATTTCAAGAGCGGAATCTCCCCGTCAAGCGTCAGGATCTCAGAGCCGCGCTGCAGAAAGTCGACGACGCCGCAGTGGGTGTGGTAGATGGCGACGCGGATGTCCAGGTCGTGCTCGGCGGCAAGGCGCGCCAGCTCCGGCGAGGCGGCCAGCTCGGCTGCCGCGGCCCGGGCGTTCGCCACGCTGGCCTCGTAGGGGTCGCGCACGTCGCCCAGGGCCGCGACGATGCGCTCGGTGATGGCGGCCACCGGCCCCGCTTCCCCATCGAGGGCCGCCTTGATGGCGCCGCAGTGGGTGTGCCCCAGCACCAGCAGAAGACGGGTGTGCAAGTGCTCGCAGGCATACACGGCGCTGGCCAGTTCGATGGGCCCCACCACATTGCCCGCCACGCGGATGACGAACAGCTCGCCCAACCCGGTCATGAAGACGTGTTCGGGCACCACCCGCGAGTCGGCGCACGTGATGACGCAGGCGAAGGGGCGCTGACCGTTCTCGAACAGGTCGGCAATGCGCTCCTGGGACAGATCGCGCTCATGGTCGAGCGCCTCCACGTAGATGCGGTTGCCCTCCACAAGCCGCCGCAGCGCCTCCTCGGCTGGCACATGGGCATCCCCGTCGTAGTCGTCAGCGGTATAGCCCGCCGTCGTCAATTTCACAGCTTCATCCTCGCTCATACCGTCTCCCATCTTCCCGCGCGATTCTTTCTGATGGCTCTATAATGGCCCGAAGAGAGAATTTGGGCAAAGGGGCACATCCATGAGCGGGCCGAAGACGAGTCAATTGGAAATCGAGCGGATGATCCGGGCGCAGCTTGAGGCGCTGCGCTCCGACGTGGATCACAGTCGGGCCCGGGCGCGGCGGCGCATCGCGGCGCTCCTGAACGAGCTTCTGGACGAGGCCGAAGGTTGTGCCGAAGCCGAGGAGGCCGCTGCCTCCCTGCGGCAGCTCGCCGAGGCGGCCCTCGCGCAGCTGACAGCGGAATGCGCTTTTACGCCGGCAACGGCCATGGCGGAATCCGTCGCCCGGACCGAGCGCTGCTCGTCGCGAGCCGTAGCCATCGCTGATGCCTTCGAGCGCGAGGCGCACCCCCTGGCCGAACGCATCCAGCGAGCCCGCGCCCAAGCCGCAGCCGCGTCCGAAGCACGCGACTTCACCGCCGTGCTGGCCAAGGCCGCCAAAGAGAGCGCCACAGCGGCCGCTGTGGAGGCCGCCCGCTCTTTCATGGCCGATGAGCATTGTCTGCCGTCGGAATCATCGGCCGTCGAAGCCCAGGGCGGATCAAGATCCGCCCCTATGGAGAAGGCTGCTGCAGAGGGGACGGCCATGCAGGTTGAGCCCGTAGGGGGCAACCTCGGTCGCCCCTCGCCCGCTGCTGTGGACGAAAGCGGGACATTGATCGCCCGCAACCATGTGCAAGAGGTCGCCCGTCGGGCGCTCGCGCTCATCGCCTCCCCCTGCACCCTGCCTGCCGATCGCGCCCTGCTCCTGGAAACGACGCGCGAGCTGGGCCCGCAGGCCGCCGCGCAGCTGGCGCTTCTGCTCCCCACCATGGAATCGAACGCCGCAGCCATGGCCGATCTTATCGCCCTCATCGAGGACGCCGAGGCCGACCTGCGCGCCCAGAGCGTCCCCTTCGCGGAAGCGTTCGGCACCTTCGCTACCTTGGAGGAGGCCGTCGGCCGCCTGGAGACGCTGCGGGCCCTCCAGCTTCAAGTCGATCGCAACGCCTACCTGAAGGCCTGCATCGACACCGTTATGGCACGCCACGGCTACACCATCGCCCGCTCGGTCACTATGGGGCGCGACCTCATGGGCACCCATCGGCTCTTCGGCCGAGAAGACGCCACCGAGGGGCTGCACGCCTTCGTGTCGGATGCGGGCGACCTCATGCTGCAGGTGGCAGGGCTGCCTGGCGGCATCGAGGCAGTGGAAGACGGCGAGGTCGTGACCATGGAGGCGGCTCCTGGCGGGGCGCGCACCGAGCGACTCCTCGCCGACCAGCACGACTTCTGCGCCGTCTACGACGAGATCGCGGAGGATCTGGCCGCCTTCGGCATCACCAACACTGTGCGCTACAAGGCCGCACCCGATACCGCCTTCTGCCGCGAGATGCGAGCCGTCGCAGACGTCGAGGCGCGGGCGGGAATGGCGGAGCGCGACGGAATCCGCGCCTCCAACGAATCTCGCGGGCCAGGGCTGACCGAGGTCAGCCCCTACGGAGAAGATGCGGCGGCGAGGCGCGAAGCGCGGAAGCGCAGGCGCAGCGGCAACGCGACAAGGGAGATGAGATAGCATGCGCCTGTGCTCCTGCGGCTTCGCCAACCCCGACGATGCGATGCGCTGCGCCGCTTGCGGAGGCGCTTTTTCGCACGAAAGCGCAGGTGATACCCTGCTTTTGGAAGACGTGCGGAGCGGGGAGGTCGTCCGCATACCGGTCCCAGGCGGCATCCTTGGGCGCGCCGGCGACTTCTCGCCCGACCTCTTCTCGCCGAGGGTGTCCGGCGTCCATGCCGTGGTGGCCGTCGACAGCGAAGGGCGCTGGACCATCGAGCACACGGGCCGCAACGCGTCGGCCGTGGAGCGTGGTGGCGTCTGGTCGGATCTGCGCTGCGGCGCGCCCCAACCGCTGTTCGGCGGCGAGATGCTGAAGCTGGCCGACATGGTGTTCCGCGTGCAGGTGGGCACCCAGGCGGCCGTGGCGGACGGGGCCGCCGTGGAATCGGACGCGCAGGACGCTCCCGCCGAAACTGCCTGGTCCGTGCGATGTCCCGTGTGCGGGACCGAATATGCCGTGGAAGGCCCCGAAGGTCGCGTTGCCGCCTGCACGTTCTGCAAGGATCCGCTGGATGCCCGGCAGATCGCGCGCGTCGCGGCGCGGGCCATGTCCGGCCGGTAGGCCGCCATGTTCGTCGACCGCATCTACTTCCCCGTCACCACCTTAGGTCCCGGCGAGCGCGTCGTCGTGTGGACCTGTGGCTGCACGAAGCGATGCCCCGGCTGCGCCAATCCCGAGCTGTGGGAGACGCGCCCCGAGGCCGCCATCGAGCCCGCGCGCCTCGCTGCCGTTCTGAACGACCTTGCCGGGCGCACCGGTGCCCATCGCATCACCTTCACCGGCGGCGATCCGCTGGAACAGGCGCCGGCCCTCGCCTCCGTGCTCGCGGCTATCCGCTCCACCTTCGACGACATCCTCATCTACACCGGCTACACCTTCGGGGAGCTCACCGCCATGCCCAAATTACCGAAAGGCCTGCTTCCCCTCCCCTCCTCCCCGCAACCAAGCAGCGGCGGCCTTCCCAACGAAGGAAGCGCCGGGGCCGCCCCCAGCGCGCACCCGGAGGATGCGCCGCTCATCGACGTGCTCATCGACGGGCCCTATGTCGAGGCGGAAAACGACGGCGTCTGCGCGCTGCGCGGTTCCACCAACCAACGGGTCATCGCGCTCAATCCGGCACTGGAAACCCTGTATCATGAGGAGATGCAGAAACCGCGCTCGGTGCAGAACGCGGTGTTCGACGGCCGGGCGATATCCATCGGCATCCACGGCCGGCCCCAAACGACCCGCGAGAAGGAGTAGCCCCGTGAACATGCCTACCTGGCAGCGCGAGCTGGAGAACTTCATCGGCATCAAGCCGCTCTTCGTGCTGGAGGGCAACGTGTCCGACCTCTACCCGTGGGACTGCGAAGGGCAGACCCAGTTCCTTCCCCTCGCCCACATCCTGCCGGAGCTGTTCGCCGCGCCGGACGGCACACGGCCCTACCGGTTCCTCTACGTGGATCCGCTGCGGGGCGTGCACGATCCCCTCGGCACCGGCGAGGTGCGCGCGCTCGCCCAGGCGGCCCAGCGCGAAGCGGAACGCCTCACCGCCGAGGCCGAGGCCTTGAACCCCGGCGCCGACCCGGCGAGCCGCCAGCAGCCCTTTGCCGCCAACCGCCTCGTCCACGACTCCCTGCTCGTGCGCGCGGCCCTCTCGCGGCGGCTCGGAGAGGAAGAACCCCGCTCCGTCGCCTGCGTGTTCGACTTCGCGAGCCGGCTCGCCTCCTCGCCGGAGGACCTCACTCCCGAGGAGAACGCCGTGTTCATGAACCTGCTCCTCGGCGCGAAAGACGCCATTCGCGGGGATGGCGAGCACGTGAACACCCTCGTCCTTGTCGCCAACAAGGCCACCGACCTGCCCTCCTGGCTTGTGCGCGGCAACCCCGACGTGCGCGTCATCGCACTGCCCAGCCCCGATCGCCCGGCCCGCGAGGCCTATCTCGACATCGCCTTCCCCGACCTTGCCGCGCCCGAGCTCGACCGCCCTCGCGAGAAACTCGTCGACACCACCGACCGCATGCTGCTCACCGAGCTGGACGAGCTGCGGCGTCTGTACGCCCGCGGCGGCACGGCGCCGGAGCATGTCACCGAGCTCGTGGACCTCTACAAGTACGGCATCCGCGAGAACCGCTGGAGCGCCATGATGGACAAGCTGCGCGACGACCCCGCGGCCGCCCTGCGCCGCCGCGTGAAGGGCCAAGAGCCCGCCATCGCCAAGATCGTCTCGGTGCTCAAGCGCTCGGTGCTGGGCTTCTCCGGCATGCAGCACTCATCGGGCACCAAGCCCAAAGGCGTGCTCTTCCTCGCCGGCCCCACGGGCACGGGCAAGACGGAGATCGTGAAGGCGGTCACCGAGCTTCTGTTCGGCGACGAGCGCAGCTACCTGCGCTTCGACATGTCCGAGTACGCCGCCGACGCCTCCGACCAGAAGCTCTTCGGAGCCCCGCCGGGCTACGTGGGCTACGAGGCCGGCGGCCAGCTCACCAACGCCGTGCGCGCCAACCCCTTCTCGGTGCTCCTGTTCGACGAGGTGGAGAAGGCCCATCCCTCCATCATGGACAAGTTCCTTCAAATCCTGGAGGACGGCCGCATGACCGACGGCCAGGGCCAGACGGTGTACTTCGGAGAGACCCTCATCTTCTTCACGAGCAACGTCGGCATCTCCGAAGAGCTCCTCGACGAGCACGGGCGCACCATCGGCCGCCGCAACATCGTGCAGCCCGGCGAGCCCTACGACGTCATCTGCGCCCGGGTCCAGCAGGCCATGGCCACGCACTTCAAGCCCGAGGTCTTGAACCGCATCGGCGACAACATCGTCGTGTTCGACTACATCTCGTCTGAGGCCTCGCGCCTCATCCTGGAATCGCAGATCCGGAAGATCAACGGGAACGTGCGGAACCGCTGCGGCATCACCGTGGCCGCCGCCCAGGCCACACTCGACCTTCTGGCCGAGCGCGCGCTAGCCCCCGAGGTGCGCGAGAACGGCGGCCGCGGCATCGGCAACCTGGTGGAGGATGCGTACCTGAACCCGCTGTCCACCTTCATCTTCGACGAAAACGTGGAAGCTGGCGAAGCCGTAGAAGCCGTCGCCAGCGCCGGCGCTGTCACGTTCCGCAGGGCCGATGGGGGGGCCGGAGCCACTGATGGCTGCTAGCCCGAACATCTCGCGGGAGCCGCGGCGGGACGTGGCACCCACCATCGTGGACGCCGCTCCCACGCTCGTGGACATCGACTCCACCGCCCCCGTCCTCTCCGGTGCCGACCTTCCCTTCCAAGGCGACGGAGACCGCACCTTCACCCTGCACACCGCCGACGTCATCGGAGCCGGCGGCCAGGGCACGGTCGTCGCCGCCACCGATGAGGAGGGCCGCACCTTCGTCGCTAAGATCGCCTACCAGCCCCACGCCGTGCGCGACCGCCTCGCACGCCGGGCCGTGCTCGGCTACCTGCGGCGCCTCATGGCCGAACACCCCCTCGGTGAGGAGCACTTCCGCGAGACGCACCTCATGCCCCTGTACGCCACGGGCCAGATCAGCGACGAGGTGCCGGGGCTCGGCGAGTCCACCTACGATGTGGTCGTCATGCCCCTGTGCGACGACGCCTTCACCCGCGACGGCGCCTCCTTCGAAGAGCTGCGCGACAGGATCATTCCACAGGCCGCCAGCGCGCTTGCGCACCTGCACGACGAGGGCATTGTGCACCGCGACGTGAAGCCGAAGAACCTCTATCTTCTAGAAGGCGAGGTGGTGCTCGGCGACTTCGGCATCTCCTCGGTGCTGGAAGAGGGCCGCGATACCGGCGCCACCAAGGTGGACCGCCGCACGCCGGGCTACTCGCCCCATTCCTCGGTGGTGCAGCGCGAGAACGACTGGTACGCGCTCGGCTACACCATCTGGACGCTGTACAACGGCGGCCGTCACCCGCACCAGACGCTCATCGACGGCGACGACCTGTCGGCGGTGCTCGCCGGCGGCCGTCCCGTAGCCTTCGAGGCCCGCGCGCCCGAGCATGAGACGCTGGGCCAGCTCATCTACGGGCTCACCTACGCCCATCCCCAGGGGCGCCTCGGTTACGAGGACATCCAGCGCTGGCTGGCCGACCCGGACGCGTTTCGCTACCGCGACCCGCTGGACGCCGCCGCCATGGCGGGGCCAGCGGGCTATCAGTTCGAAGGCAAGGTCTACGAGAGTCGTGCCACCCTGGTCACGGCGCTGGCGAATAATTGGGAGAAAGCCAAGCGCCACCTGTACACCCACGGGTTGGAAGACTACTTCCGCAAACTCGGCGAGACAGATCTGGCCGTGGCTCTGAACGACATCACCGACCGCGATCCGGACACGCTGCCCGAGGACGAGAACGGCGACGAGGATCTGGGGCTTTCCCGGGCGCTTACGCTCATCGACCCGGCGCGCGGCGCTGTCTTCTGGAAGGGCGAGGCCGTCGTGCCCGGGGCCTCCGCCGTAGATGCCCTGTTTGCGCGAGCCTCGGCCACGCCGCTCGGCTTCTACCGCCTTATCGCCGACGAGGAAGCGGTGCGCGACCTTCTGGGCATCGTGGCCGTGGCCGGCTTTTCGGGCCCGGCCCGCGCCGGACTTAAGTGGCTGCGCGAGCACGAGGACGCGAATTTGGGCGAGAAGGTGGATCGCGTGTTGGCGGTACTGGAGGCCACGGCGGCCAACAAAAGCGCCGTGCGCTCCTTCGCCGCACGCTACGGAAGCGACGGCTGGGCGTTCTGGGTGCAGCGGAACCTGAAGGCCTACCACGGACGCACCGGCGCGGGCGATAGGCTTATCCGGGCCGTGGGCTCCGCGACCGTGAACACCTCGGCACCCCTGGCTGATACCGTCGAGGCCCGCGCGCGCTTGGTTCAGCGTGCCGACGATATGGCCGCCCACACCGAGGGGAGCCCGCACATCCACCACTTCGGTATTATCCGCGAGAGCGAGACGGTGGTGCCCGCCACAGCCGCCGGCTACTTCACCGCCGAGCTGTTCGGGCGCCCCGTGCCCCGGGGCTTCGCCACCGAGCTCATGGAAGCCTCCGCCGCCGATAAGGCCGCCGTGGCCTGGGCCCGCAAGCATCTGCGCGGTGCCCGCAGCGACACCCTTGCCGAGGACGCCGTCGCGGCCCTGGAGGAGGCCGCTTCCCAGATAGATGCGCTGGCCGACGCCGAGGGAAAGCACGCTCCTGTGGACGGCCTTTCCAAACCCGCCTTTTTCGGACGGCTCGTCCTCGCGGTCGCCTTCGTCCTTTTGGTGTGCTTCGTCACGCCCCGCTTCACCTTCGGAAGCTGGAAGAACGGCGTCGTGAACGCCGGCGAGCCGCTCGCCACGGCGGCCACGGTGCTCATCTCCCCCACCGGCATGGGAGAAAACTCGGTGTACCCGGACGCGCTCTGGGACATCTCGGCCGTGCCCACGGCCACCTTCACCGGAGCGGCGCTCCTCGGTTTTCTGGCGGCGGCCGCCACCGTGCTCGCCCCCAAGTTCGCCAGCGCCGCCTTCGCCATCCGCGGCGTGCGCACCCGCGGGCAGACGCGCCGGCGCGCCACGGCCCTGCGCAAGGAGGCGGCCCGCATTGCGGAAGGAGGCGGCGAGGCCGCCTGCTGGATCACCGGCAACGAGGAAGGGCCCGTCCCGGTGGCCCGAGACACGAGCGCGTTCATCGCGAAGGCCCGGGCGCGCCGGCACCCCGAGGCCACCGCCACGGCCCTTTCCAAAGGGTTTTTCTGGGGCGGGGCGCTCATCGCGGCGGCCGGCGTCACCATCGTCACCGCCTCGGGACTGGGCTATGGCGCCTGGGCCGACCTGGCCAGCGAGACCGGTTGGTACTTCCTGCAGGACCAGCTCATCTGGGGTATCGCCTACTGCGGCCTGGCCGCCCTCTCCTTCGCCGTCATCGCCGTCGCGCGGCGCGAGCATCCCACCATGGTCACGCTGACGCTTCTGACCATCGCCTGCGTCATCCCCTTCCTCGTCCTGTTCGCAGGCACCATCGGCATCTTCATCGTCGTCCTGTACTTCATCTTCTCCCTCTTCCGCCGCTAGGAGCGCCCCATGAGCACCGATACGCCTTCAACCGACACTGCCGACATAAGCTCCGCCGCCTCTCTGGCCACCCTGGTGCACCGTCGCCAGAACCTGCAGATCCTCGCCACCTTCGCCGCCCTCGTGGCGCTTGTGCTGCTGCTCAACCTCACGCCGGTGCCGGGCTGGGTGTGCTCGTTCATCGAGCTGGAGCCCGACGTTCCCGCCGACCTGCTCGGCGAGGCCTACTGGGACGACTGCTTCGGCGGCCCTCTGGGCGATTTCGCCGCCGGGTCGCTTCCCCGCCCCGAGCATTTGAGCTACGCCCCCGAGGCCGACCAGTTCCTCGCCGAACTGGAAAAGCTCGCCGCCCAAGAAGAGACCGTAGAAGCCGTAGAAGCCGTAGAAGCCGTAGAAGCCGAGCAAGCGGAGGCGGAACAGAGTGAAAAGGAGTCTTGAGAGATTCGCCCTAGTTACGCGCCTTTTATGCCCAGCCGATCAATCTGCGCCCGCGCGAACACCTCGATATCTCGCAGCTTCGAAAGGGACGCTCCCAGAGCGTCTTCCGTATCGCGCAGCACGTCGGACGCCGCCCCGCCAACACCTTCGCAAACTTCCTCGATGAGCCGCCTCACCATGCGCGGCGAAACGTCTAGCTCCTTCGCCAAAGCGAGAAAATCGTCCCGGCCAACCTCGTCGATCTTGTTGGTCGACCCGATGCGCATGGCCATACGACGGTCGAGGCCCCCATATACCACCGTCGAGGCGATGTCGTACACAGGCGCCAACGCAAACGACGACCAGTCGACGCCCCGAAGCACAGTGAGGTTCTTGAGGTGCCCGTCGCAATTTCCGAGAACGGCGTTCACCACCAGCAGGCGCACGAACGCCTCGATATCGCGCACCGGATCCGAAGAGCACTCGTAAAGCACATCCCGCACCTTCTTCGCATAGCGCACGCCCCCCTTCTCGTACTTGCGCTCCGGCAGAAGGCCGAGCACCTGGCAAAAATCCTCCTGGTGAAGCCGTTGAACCCGCTGCACTCCGCCACCAGCCCGCCGATCATCTTCGGGAAGCACCATGCGATCGAAGCGCTCAATGACGAAGAGCGGTTGACCCCCGATGGTGTCGAGGTAGCACTCGGGCACAGAAAGTCCCGCGGCCTCAGCCAGACGCAAGCAGTAGTACTCGTTCTCGCTCAACTGCCCGAACCGCCGATTCGCCGCCTTCACGATGTGCGTCGAGGCAGCAGTTCCCTGGGGTAGAAAATACTGCGGAAGAGAACCAGATGACCGATCCACGTACAGACCCATCTTCGACTGGGCACCCGCCAGTGAGAGCTTAGCTTCCTCTTGCAACTTGGCGACTCCCTCCGCCCCTGCCTCGAACGCGCGGCCCAGCTCCTCACGCGATAAAGGCTCATAACCATAGGAGTCATCTTCGCGTTCGTCCGCACTCTCCAGGACAAGGGCGCCAATGCACTCACTGCCGAGAGCATTCAGCACTTTGAGGTACGACGAGCTTTTTACCTCCAGCGTTTTCGCCACAGCGGCAAGCGCGCCCCCTTCCGGAAGGAGATTCCGGAAGAACACTCTCGTTTGACGAGCAGGAAAGGGTCCTTCCCGAAGGGGAAGCAGGACAGAGAGAGGCTGGGCGACCTCGCTTTCAAGATAGGACTCGGCGTAAGAGAACTGCTCTTCCCGTCCGGGAATCGTCTCCAAGGTTCCGACGAGGTGGCGCTCGCCAGATATCTCGCCCCACACCTTCATGCGCATGGCCTACCTCCTCTCTTGCAAAACGATATTGAGTCCGACCATGTTCGCTACGCGAATCGCCTTGTCCAGCTGGGCCGTCGGCTTTCCGTTCTCCAGCTGGGAGACGAACATCACGCCCACGTCGCACATCTCGGCAAGCTCTCCCTGGGTGTATCCGAGCCGCTTGCGTCGCTCGCGAATCGCTGTTCCAAAGTCCTTCGCGTTCCGAATAGCCATAGCCGTCCTTGCTCTTTGTATTATCTCGATCGCGATAATACCACGACTATCTCTCGCGATTATTGCGAACGCGATAATTTGTCGGGTTTTCCATCTGATTATCGCGATCAAGATAATCATCTCTAGCTCATCCTAAAAACACCGGCATCCCTTTCCTCAGCAAGCAGCGATTAGGGCCGTCCGCGCCTGTACGGCAGCGAGAGCGAGTGCGATTTGGTAGACTGAGCCGGAACAATTACCGGAGCGCGAACCCGCGCCCTGCCGACCGTCGCGAGCGAGGAGCCGCCATGCAGATCACCCCTGCCGAAGTTGCCGAGACCCTAGCCATGGTGTCCAAGCAGAACTTGGACATCCGCACCATCACGTTGGGCATCAACCTGCGTGGCTGCGTGGACGCCGATGTGGACAAGCTGGCCTCGAAGGTCTACGACCGCATGACCTCGACCGCCGAGAAGCTCGTGCCCACCGCCGAGCAGCTCGAGCGCGAGTTCGGCATCCCCATCGTGAACAAGCGCATCTCGGTCACCCCCATCGCGGAGATCTGCGCCGCGGTGACCGCCGACGACCTCACGCCCGTGGCCGTGGCCATGGACCGCGCCGGCAAGGAGGTGGGCGTCGATTTCGTCGGCGGCTTCTCGGCGCTCGTGCACAAGGGTGCCACCCGCGCCGACCACAAGCTCATGGACTCCATCCCCGCGGCGCTCGCCGCCACCGACCGCGTCTGCGCCTCGGTGAATGTGGGCAGCACGCGGGCCGGCATCAACATGGACGCCGCCTTCAAGATGGCCGGCATCATCAAGCGGGCCGCCGAGCTCACTGCCGATAAGCAGTGCATCGGCGCCGGCAAGCTCGTCGTGTTCTGCAACGCCGTGGAGGACAACCCCTTCATGGCCGGCGCCTTCCACGGCTCCGGCGAGGCCGACGAGGTGGTGAACGTGGGCGTGTCGGGCCCCGGCGTGGTGCGCGCGGTACTCGCCGACCTGCCCAAGGACGCCGACATCACTACCGTGGCCGAGGCCATCAAGGCCACCGCCTTCAAGATCACCCGCGCCGGCGAGCTCATGGCCCGGGAGGCCTCGCGCCGCCTCGGCGTGCAGCAGGGCATCCTGGATCTGTCGCTCGCCCCCACCCCGGCCGAAGGCGATTCCGTGGCCGAAATCCTGGAGGCCATCGGTGTCGGCCAGTGCGGAGGCCCCGGCACCACGGCGGCGCTCGCCATGCTGAACGACGCCGTGAAGAAGGGCGGCGTCATGGCGTCGTCTTCGGTGGGCGGCCTGTCCGGCGCCTTCATCCCCGTGTCTGAGGACGCCGGCATGATCCGCGCCGCTGAGGACGGAGCGCTTTCCATCGAGAAGCTGGAGGCCATGACGTGCGTGTGCTCCGTGGGCCTCGACATGATCGCCGTGCCGGGAGATACCACCCAAGAGGCCATCTTCGGCATCATCGCCGACGAGTGCGCCATCGGCATGATCAACAACAAGACCACCGCCGTGCGCCTCATTCCCGCCATCGGTTGCCAGGTGGGCGACCAACTGGACTTCGGGGGGCTGCTCGGCTACGCCCCGGTCATGCCCGTGAACCCCTACGCCGGCACCGTCTTCGCCCACCGCGGCGGCCGCATGCCCGCCCCCTTGAACTCGCTGAAGAACTAGCGGCTCGAAAACCATGATCTGCGCTTCCCTCGCGTCAAAATGCACCACGAATCGAGGACGGAAAATCGCCTAACCGGGGTGCGTGATTTTGTTGCCGACTATTTCCCGGTAGGTAGCTCCAAAAGACTAGCCGTGCAACTATAATAGAGGCGTACCAGCAAAGCCCGCTTCCTTCGTCATCCAAAACTCAGGTAGCACGGGCGGCGCAGGTGCAGTTGAATTAGAAGGGCCAGTTAGCGCTGGCCCTTTCTCTTTATCAACTTCAAACTGTCACTTTTTCATTTTCGTCGCAAAGTACCCTGGACACTTTCTCATTTTCGTCGCATACTAACGATAAGCTATAATCAGCGGCGAAGGAGGCATCATGCTGAAGCGAGCTGCCTACGAGCGACTTGTAAGTTGGAAGAAAGATCCCCACCACCGCGCTCTGCTTGTGGACGGCGCGCGACAGGTGGGAAAGACCTACCTCGTCCGCGCCTTCGCCCAGAGGCACTACGGCACCACCATTGAGATCAACTTCGTTGAGTCCCCCGAAGCGAAAGCCATCTTCGCGGGGAACCTCGATGCCGATACCCTCATCCCCCAGCTCTCCGCATTCAGCGGCACCGCCCTCACGCCGGGAGACACGCTCATTTTCCTCGACGAGATCCAGGAGTGCCCGCGGGCGCGCACGGCCATCAAGTTCCTCGTGGAGGACGGCCGTTTCGATTACATCGAGTCCGGCTCTCTCCTCGGCGTCACCTACGAAAACGTACCCTCCCTCCCCGTCGGCTACGAGAGCGAGCTGACGCTTTATCCCCTTTCCTTCGAGGAATTCTGCTGGGCCCTCGGAGAAAACGAGACAGCCCTCGAGATGGCGCGCGCGTGTTTCAAGGAAGAAGCCGCCGTGCCCGCCGTCATCCACCAGAAGCTCATGGAGCTGTTCAAGTACTACTTGATAGTGGGCGGCATGCCGGCCGCCGTGGCCCGATTCGCCCAGA
This sequence comes from Adlercreutzia sp. CNCM I-6207, assembly GCF_977072305.1. Lineage (NCBI taxonomy): Bacteria > Bacillati > Actinomycetota > Coriobacteriia > Eggerthellales > Eggerthellaceae > Adlercreutzia > Adlercreutzia sp. CNCM I-6207. Next base: position 207,966 of record NZ_CDRVLZ010000001.1, on the reverse strand, counting down.
CCCGCGACATCGCCCAAGTGCAGAGCGTCCAGAAGGACATCTTAAAGCTGTACCGGGCCGACATCGTGAAGTACGCCCGCAACAAGGCCCACGTCGGCGCTATCTTCGATGCTATCCCTGCTGAGCTCAGCAAGAAGAACAAGCGCTTCAAGCTCTCCGACCTCGCAAAGTCGGCACGCAGCGAGCGCTACGAGAGCGACTTCATCTGGCTGGCCGACGCCGGCGTGGCGATCCCCTGTTACAACGTGACCGAGCTCGTGGCACCGCTGCGCCTCAACCGCCAGCACAGCGTCTTCAAGCTGTTTTTGTGCGACACGGGACTCCTCGTCGCCATGCTCGGCGACGGCGTGCCGTTCAAGGTACTCCAGGGAGAGCTTGACATCAACTGGGGCGCCATATTGGAGAACGCCTTCGCCCAAATGCTCACAGCCAACGGATTCGACGCGCTCTACTACGAGAAGGCCAAGCACGGAGAGATAGATTTCGTCGTGCAGAAGAGCGGTAAGGTGGTGCCCATCGAGGCGAAATCCGGCCGGATATTCCGCGCCCACGTCGCCCTCGACAACGTCCTGCGCGTCAAGGAGTGGGGGCTCGATTTCGCCTACGTCTTCTGCCGTGAGAACACGACGGTGGAAGTGGAAATTCCCGAGGGGCGCGACATCCAATGCGCCATCGCCTACATGCCCTGGTATATGCTCGCTTTCCTCAAACCCGACACCCTTCCCGATTCCTTCGTCGTGGAGCTTCCCTGACGGAAGGCGACCTAGGTGCTGCGCCCATTGCAGCTTCAGGACTTTGCATTTTTGCCATTTCGCCTCTTTTCAACTTTGCATTTTTGCCATATTGGCCATATCCACTTTGTCAGTTTCATCGCAAGGCACGCTCGCCCTCGGTTTTCCCGGAGCAACGCGCTAGCATAGCCCCCAGAAAGCGCCCGCTGCATGCGGGCCCAACCCCCTTCGCCCAAGGAGCACCCGATGATCAAGACGTTCAAGATGAAGCTGTACCCCGGCATGGAAGAGGAGTACGAGCGGCGGCACAACGAGCTGTGGCCCGAGATGATCGACATGATCCACGCCCACGGCGGCCGCAACTACACCATCGCGCTGGACCCGGACACGCTGACGCTGTTCGGCTACATCGAGATCGACGATCCCGAGCGGTGGGCCGCCGGCGCCGATACGGCCATCAACCGGAAGTGGTGGGACTTCATGGCCGACATCATGGAGACCAACGAGGACAACTCGCCGGTCTCGATGGACTTGCCCGTGCTCTTCCATTTGGACTAGCCTGTCGCGGGAAATGGCCAAAAGAGGGCAACCTTCACTATAATGCGTGCTGGAACCTAAGCGAAACGGCGAAAGCGAGCGAAGAGATGCATGTGCACACCCCCATCAAGGTACGGTACGGCGAGACGGACATGATGGGGGTGGTCTACCATGCGAACTACCTGCTGTACTTCGAGGACGCCCGCATCGACTTCCTGGACGCGCTGGGCTTCTCCTATGCGGAGCGCATCGAGGGGGCCGGCTACATGAGCCCCATCCACGACATCGAGATCCACTACAAGGCGCCGCTGCGCTACGGCGAGGCGGGCGTCGTGCGCACGTCGGTCGCGAAGAACCTGCCCATGCGCACGGTCTACCGCCAGCAGGTGTACCGGGCGGAAGATGTTTCGGAAGGCGAGGCGGCTGACGGGATCGAGGGCGATCCGGGCACGGAGGGCACTGCGGCAGCTTCCTGCCACGAGCCCCACCTGCGCGAGGGCGCGACCCCGCTCGTGGACGCGCTCGTCACCGTGTGCGTCGTCGAGCGCGACACCTTCAAGCCCGTGAGTCTGCGCCGCACCTTCCCCGACCTCTACGCCAAGTACGCCGAGATCGTGGAAGAAGACTAGGGAGCACAACGGCTACCGCTCGTCGATGAGGTGGATGAGTTCCTCGCGCTTGTTGACGTTGAGCTTGCGGTAGATGTTGCGGACGTGGGTGCACACCGTCGAGATGGAGAGGACGAGGGACTTCGCGATGTAGGCCGGCGTGAAGCCGCGGGCCAGAAACACGAGCACCTCGGCCTCGCGGGGAGAGAGGCCCCGGGCCGCCGCCACCTCGGCGCAGCGGGCCTCCAGAGTGCTTTGCATGCTCGACTCGGCCAGTTCGAAGGCATCGCCGGGCGCATCCGCGCGGCCGGAGGGCTCAAAGCCATCGGGAGCGCCTGCGCCCTCGGGCTCTTCTCCGCGAGCCGCGCCGGCGGTACCCCCGCCAGCGGCGTCGCCAGCACCCGATCCTGCGGCCAGAACCGACTCCTCCGCGGCAGCCGACTCGCGAGGCGCCACCAGCTCGTTCCACGACGTGCGGCCGAGAAACACCAGGAGCACCGCCACAAATGCGCCAGAGAGTACCGCAAGCCACGGGGCGAAGTCGTCGGTCACCGCGAGCACTTGGGAGAGAATCTGTCCCAAAAGCGCCGCACCCGCAGCCACGCCGCAGGCGAAGCCCGACGCCACGTTTGCCGGCAACTCGCGATTGCGCACCACGGCGAGCAGCACCGCGCACCCCAGCAGGGCGAGGACGATGTAGAACACGTAGAGGGCCACCACCGAGGCGTCCCGCGGGAACGTGCCCGCGGGAAACGCGCCCAATACCACAAACGCCGCCGCCATAAGGGGCACGAGGATGCGGTAGGACCAGGGCAGCAGGGGCGTGCGTCCCCACAAAAAGCAGACGCCGAACATCACGAGCGCCGCAACAGCTCCACCGAGAAACGACGCCTGCACGACGCCGAAGGCGCTATGGGCCATCACGTCGGTCATGAACGCGTACACGGCGAACCCCAAAAGAGGCAGCCAGGTCACCGACACGAGGCGGCGCATCGTGTCGGCGGGGCGGGCGAGGGGAAGCGCCGGGTCGCCCACGCGGGCGGCCACCGGCGGCACGACGACTCCCGCCACGAGCAGCAGGCAGAACACGGGAACGAGCACCAAAAGCGGCAGCAGCGCGAGAATCCAACCGACGAAGGATGCCTTCAGCACGACGAAAGCGCACAGGACAAGGGCCTGATCGATGGGGACGGCCACAGCGCGGGCCCATTCGGCCACCAGCAGGGGCAGCGCCGCCCCTGCCAAAAGCCCCGCGCCCACGGCTGCCGCCGGCAGCGGCGCAGGGGCGAACAGAAGCCCCAGAACGCCCATCGTGCCGAGCAGATAGGCCACCGCCGCAATGGTGGTGACCCGGGCGCGCGAGAACACCTTGCGCGGGCGCTGCAAACCGCGCAGGAGCACCACGGCAGACGAGGTAACGGCGGCGAGAAACAGCGCGAACAGAAACACGTCGGCGACTGCCTCGAACTGAGGGGCCTCGGCAAAAGCCCCCATGGTCGGCGCATAGGCGGGCAGCGTGACCACGAAAGCGACGAGGGCGAGGTGCACCGGGCGCAGGGCAAGCGGGGCGCGCGCCTCGTCGCCCGCATCGCGCAACGCAAAACCTTCCATGGCCTTTCCGCCTCCTTTCTTCGCTCAAGTGCACAGACGAGATGTGCGCACATCGCCGAGCGATCGTGCGACACAGCGCACCGAACAGGTGCGTTCCCTTCCAAACGCCGATTCTAGCATCGCCGCGAGATAGCGCCCGACGATCCGGGAACTCGTGGCCGACCTGTGATAATGCACCTGCCGGCAGTCTTTTCCGGCTCCGGCGCCGCAATACCTAAAAAGCGCGATGCCCTTACCTATAAGCGGCGATGGCGCCCGACGGCCGCGCCCCCTATAGTAGACGTCGTTCCTCTTGGAGGCGGACTCCCACAGCTTGGTCTTCTGGGGCCATTGAGACCAGGCCGCTCCGCCTTCACCAAGGGCTATGCGGGAACCCGGCGCAGCGCGCCGGGAACTCGAGGGGCGGCGGTTCTCCTTTCTGGCCGCCGCCCGCTTTCTTTACCTCGTGCTAACTCGGAACGGCTGCGTATCATCAGGGGGACCGCAGCCGGAATCGCAGGGCCGCCGCGTCGGAGAGAGGCGCAGCGGCCCTTCTTTTTTTCGGCGAGGTCGCTTTAGAACGGGCTCGCATAGAGGCGGAAGCCGTCGGGGAGGCGCACGAGCCCGGCGCCCTGAAGCCACGAAGCGGCCGGAGTGGCCAGCACGTCGCGGCCGTTGAAGTGCTCGACGACGATCTTGCGACGCGCGGCAGAGGCGCCCTCGCGCTTGAGGGCGGCGCGCACCGAGGCGACCAGGGCGGCAACGGCCGCCTCCAGCAGTTTTTCATCGGCAGAAAACGCCAGCAGCGATTTCAGGCGCGGTGCGGCCCACAGCACCGGCGCCCCGTCGGCAACGACCACGAGCGCCCCCTCGCGGCGGGACGGCCGCGCGGCCACGAGGGCGGAATCGGCCGCAGGGGCCTCGCCCGCCGCGTCCCATGCCACATCGGGCCAGGGAATGCCGGCACCGAAGAGGCATGCCGGGTCGTCGGCGGGAAGCGCGACGAGGGAGGCGGGCGCCGATGCGTCCGCAGGCTGGGCGGAGGCGCGCAGGGCCTCCACCGTCTCGCGCTGGGCGAACTGGGCCGGCCCCATGCCCTCTACGAACATGCCGCGCGCGAGATCGCCTGCCTCTTCCATGGCCCTGAGCACCGGGTACAGCGTCGAAAGGCCGCCGGGCACGCCCGCCGCTAGCGCGATGTCGCGCGTCACGACGCCGTAGCGGTCGAGCAGCGACTCCACCAGAGCCACCGCTTGCACCGTGGAACTCTGGCCACTCGGCGCCAAGGCCGACCAGCGCCCGGCGAGAGCGGCGTCGAAGGCGGTCGACGCAACCTGGCGGCCCACCACGGCCGCACGGGCGGCCCTGCGGGCCTCGCTGTGGAGCGACCGACCCCGCCGGCTGCTCGCCCGCCGCCGCGAGGGCGGCGGCGTCTGGCCGCCGGCTGCGGACACCGATGCTGCCGCGGCCAGCCCTCCGGCGCGGGGAAAGCCCAGCCCGTCGCTGGTCGCCTCCCCCTTCCACACGAGCCGCTGCAGCGCCTCGGCCACCTCGCGATCCGTGCGTGCCGCAGGCCCGGCGAGCTGCGCGGCGCCATCCGTCAAAGCACGGAACGTGAGCGGCCCTTGGGCGACCAGCACGTGGCGCACGATGGCGTCCAGCGAAGGATCCTCCAACTCCCCCGGCTCGGCCGCGGAGGCCTCCGCCACCCCGGCCTGGGCGTCAACGGGCAGCGGCGCCAGGGGCGAGTCCGTCGGGAAGAACGAGATGGGATGCGCCTCCCCCACAGTAGAGGCCGCCCACAGCACCTCGCCGGCGGCGATGAGCTCGTCCAGCATGGCCGGCCGATAGTCGGGCACGCGCGCGGGCAGCACCTCTCTCTCCCACTGTTCCATGGGAAGGGCCGCGCCCTCGAACTGCGCGATGACCTGGGCTACGCCGTCGATGCCCGCAAGCGTCGGCTCACCGGTGCGCGCGACGTCCTGGCGATCCAGCAGAAAGCGCACATAGGCGTCGGCGGGAACGGGGCGCACCGCCTCGCGGGCCCGGGCGAGGGATCGGCTGCGCAAGCGGGCGAGCACGGTGCCGTCCGCCCAGCGGTCGGGCCCGAGGCGCACGAGACGCCCCTCGGCGGCCAACCGCTCCAATGACTCCGCCGCAAGCGCCACGCCGACCCCCAGGCTAAAAGCGGCCTCTTCGCTATCGAAAGGCCCGTGGGTGCGGGCGAAGCGGGCCGCGAGGCCATCCAGGGGGCGGGACAGCTTTCCCTCCCTCTGAGCCCAGGAGGGAACCGCAATGCCGAGCACCGCGCTCAAACGCGGGCCGTCATCGGCGGCGACCCATCTTTCCGCTCCGCCGATGACGGCGGGGAAAGCCCGCCGGTCCGCTTCCAAATTAGCAAGAAGAGCAGCCGCATCAGCGCCCGCGGAAAGAGCGCCCGCCTCGCCGTTCTCAGTGCGCGCAGCGACCTCCTCCACCGTGAGCGGCCCCAACTCCCGCAGAAGATCGGCCACGCCTTCCGCGCCCCGCGCCTTCCAACCATCGGCCGTCCGCTGCAGCTCGGCCACGGTGCGCGCCACCACCTCTGTATCCAGCATATCTTCCACAGCACCGGTGCCCAGAAGCTCGCTCAGAAGCGTCGGATCCACGGACAGAAGCGACGCCTGCCGCTCGGCATGGGGCAGATCGCCCTCGTAGAGGTGCTCGCCCAAATACCCGAACACGAGCGGCGCCGCGAACGGTGACGGGGCGGCCGTGCGAACTTCGCTCATCTTGATGGAACCCGAGGCAAGACCGTCCATCACCTCGCACAGGGCCGACAGGTCGAACACGTCCTGCAGACACTCGCGCAAAGCTTCCAAGATAATGGGGAAATCCTCCTCGCGCCGGGCCGCCTCCAAAAGCTGTCCGCCCTTGAGACGCTGCTGCCATAAAGGCGCCCGCTTGCCCGGGGCCGTCGGCGACATGAGCAGGGCCCGGGCCGCGCATTCGCGGAAACGGGCGGCGAACAGGGCCGTGAACCCCACGCGTTCGCGCACGATGGATTCCAGCTCGTCGGAATCGAAACGGAACAGATCGCTTCCTGGCAGGGCGTCCTCGGCGGCGGGCACGCGCAGCACGATGCCGTCGTCAGAGGCCACCGCCTGCGGGTCGAAGCCCAGCGCAGTGGTAACGCGATGGGCCACGGCCAGCGCCCAGGGCTCGTGCACGCGGCGACCGAAGGGGGAATGCAGAATAACGCGCATATCGCCCGTTTCATCGGGGCAGGTCTCCACCACGAGTCGCCGATCCGTGGGCACCGCCCCGGTACAGGCGCGCTGGGCCTCTATGAGGGCCGCCAGGTTGCACCGGGCGTCCTCGTCCAGCCCGTCGGCCGTCAGGCGATCGCGCAGCGCCGGGGCCATGGCGCCCTCTTCCACATGCTCGACCAAGGCCTCATCCCGCTCGGCAGTGCGCGCAATACCGCCGTCGAGGGCGCGCACAAGGGCCCCCCGGGCGCGGCCCGTCTCGTAGGGGCGACCAATGGCCTCGCCGTGCCAGAAAGGCAGTCGCGCAGCGCGTCCCGGCGCCGCTTCCACGATAACCCGGTCGGCGCCGATCTCCTTGATGCGCCAGGTGCTCGTGCCCAGAGCGATGATGTCGCCCACCCGCGACTCCATCACCATCTCCTCGTCCAACTCGCCCACACGCCGACGCCCCTGACGGGCGTCGCCCTCGGGCAGTACCACCGAGAACATGCCGCGGTCGGGAATGGTGCCCGCCGCCGTTACGGCCAGGCGCTGGGAACCGGGACGCGGCGTGAGCAGCCCCGTCTCGCGATCCCACAGGATGCGCGGCGCGAACTCGGCCACCTCGCCCGAACCGTAGCGCCCGGCGAGCATGTCGAGCACCCCCTCGAAGGAGCGTCGGCCCAAATCGGCATAGCAGGCCGACCGTCGCACGCAGGCGAGCCACCCGTCGGCCGCCAAACCGTCCGGCGCCATGGCCACGGCGGCCACGGTCTGCTGGGCCAGCACGTCCAGCGCGTTGCGCACGAGACGCGTGCTCTCGATGGCACCGGCCTCCATACCCTCGGCCATGACGGCGGCATCGATGACCTCCACCCGGGTGCGCGGGAAGATGAAGCCCTGGGAGCGGCCGCCCACCCGGTGGTTCGCCCGTCCCACGCGCTGCAGCCCGCTGGCCACCGAGGGAGGAGCGGCCACCTGCAGTACCAAATCGATGGAACCCATATCGATGCCCAATTCCAAGCTGGAAGTGGCCACCACGCAGGGCAGCTCTCCTGCCTTCAGCTCCCGTTCCACCTGCAGCCGCTTCTCCTTGGAGACCGAGCCGTGGTGGGCCTTCGCGATGACCACCGCGGGCTCGGTCACCAACGCCGTGGTAGAGCCGATGTCGGAACGGAAGCTCGCCCCCGGTGCCCCCCGCATGGCATCGGAGCCCGTGGGCACGCCGCGCACCGCATCATCGCCGAAAGCCGTCGCTTCCCCGCTGCCCGCGGCCGCCCAGAAGCCGGCCACCTCGGAATGGGGCGCGTCCAGACCGAGGCGCTTCGCGTACAGCTCGTTCAGCCGCGCCGTCAGCTTCTCGCACAAACCGCGCGAGTTCACGAAGACGATGGTGGATTTATGGGCCAGCACCTCGTCGAGAATGGCCGCCTCGATATGAGGCCAGATAGAGGAGCTGCCCAGGCGGCTGTCAGGATGCGGCGCGGGCGAGGCGCCCTCGGCCATGACGGCCCGAAGCGCCCGGTCGGACTTCCACGCGTTCTCGACGGGCGCCCGGCGCGGACCGGCGCCCCGCTGCCGCGTGCCGTCGCCGGCGCCGGCAAATCCCCCGAAGGCGGGGACGGCCGTCATGTCGCGCACGGGCACGCGCACCGAAAGGTCGAGGCTCGGGGGCGCTTCGGTGGCCACCACGGTCACCGGATGCGCACCGCCGAGGAACCGGGCTACTTCGTCGCGCGGGCGCACCGTGGCCGACAGCCCGATGCGCTGGGCCGGAGCCTCCAGCAAATCGTCCAGCCGCTCCAACGAAAGCGACAGATGCGCCCCTCGCTTGTCGCCGGCCAGGGCGTGCACCTCGTCCACGATGACCGTCTCAACTGTGCGCAGCGCCTCTCGGGCCGCCGACGTGAGCATGAGGTACAGCGACTCCGGTGTCGTGATGAGAATATCAGGCGGATTACGAGCGATCTTGCGACGCTCGTCGGCGGGGGTGTCGCCGGTGCGCATGGCCGTGCGGATTTCGGGGGCCTTCGCGCCACGGCGCGCGCTCTCGACGGCCGCCAGCTCGGAGATAGCCGAAAGCGGCCCCTGCAAGTTGCGATCCACATCGGCGCCAAGGGCCTTCAGGGGCGACACGTACAGCACGCGCACGCCGCGGACCCACTTCTCGCCCGCTTCAGCGACCCGCGCCTTCTCGCCCATGAGCGCGTCGATCGCCCACAGAAACGCCGCCAACGTCTTGCCCGAGCCCGTCGGCGCTATCACGAGCGCATTCTCGCCCCGAGCGATAGCCTGCCATGCCTCGGCCTGCACCGCCGTGGGTGCCCCGAAGGCATCGGCGAACCAGCGGTGCACCGAACGGGAAAACAGCTCAAGACCGTTCTCCTCTAAGCCTTCGACGGCCCCCCTCTCAGCATCTATGCCCGCGACGGCTCTTCCCCGCGCATCCAGCGCCGCACTCACAGAAGCCCCTGCTCCTCGAAGGCGCCCAGCATCGATTTCAGCGCCAGCTTGCGCGCCGTCAGCTGCTGGTAGGTGGCCGTGCGCGTCTTGTCTTGGGCCCGCAAGCCCTCAAGAGTCGCACACACCGACTCCTGCTCTGCCAGCAGAGCGGCCAGCACCGCCTCGAACCGCGCGAGGCGCTCGCTATCGTCCATTCCCATTCCCATTCCCCTTCCACGCACGCGAAAACTTAGGCGACATCGGCAGCGGCGAGATCTTTGTCGACGAGCCATCGCAAATAGTCGGAGCGCTTCATGCCCAAGCTATCCGCCCGCTTATCCATGCGCTCGATCTTCTGCTCGGTCTCCTTAAAGCCCACGAGCCTCAAATGCTCCCCGAACTTAAGGGGTCGCCCGACGATCACCTCCCCCACCGACACGCCATCAACGCCTCCGGCATCCCATGGAGCAGCAAGAGCCTCAATCTCCTCCCGGGTTACTCCAAAATAGTCTTCAATTTCTTTTTGGGACATGTTCTCAAAATCCTTTTTGGACATTACTGCCTCCTTGCAAGTCCGAGTTCCCGGAGAACACTTTTTGTAGGCGGCGTGAAAGCATGGTATATCAGCAGTACAGCTACCTACTTTCGTTAAACGAAATTATACTGCAGGGCGAACGGCTCGGCAACAGCCATCAACAAGCGTTGCCTCGCTGAAACCGTCTGAGAAAATGTGAGGGAAAACGGCCCATGACAGCCTCCTTTACATCGGACGGCTGTCCTTCGAGCACAGAAGTTAGGGATATACCCAGCCTTTAGAACATTTGTTTTCGTTCATTATAAGGGAACGGATGTTCTTGTCAAGAGTGAGTTTTGCCAACTTGCCTATGAAGCCGAGCCGAAGTCTCTCCGGGGCGCCGCTTCTCCTTTCCGAGGACAGGCGCCCGAAGAGCCATTACAATGGAGGCGTCTAATGAAACGTGAACGACCGCAAGGGGGAAATCGGTGCATAGCAACGAGGTGGCGAAATTGGCGGGCGTGACCGTGCGCACGCTGCGGCACTACCACCAGCTGGGGCTTCTGTCCGAGCCGCCGCGGCGGGCCAACGGGTACCGCGACTACTCCCCCGCCGACGTGGCCCGCGTGCTGCGCATCAAGCGCCTGGCCGGCCTGGGCTTTCCCCTTTCGCGCATCGGAGATGTTCTGGACGAGATGGATGTCGAGGGGAACGCGACATCCGCGAGCGCCTTGGACGAGCTCGACCGCGAACTGGCCTTGGAGATCGAGCGTCTGCAAGAGCAGCGGCGCACCATCGCCGAGCTGCGCGCGGAGCACCTCGACCCCGACCTGCCCGTGCGCTTCGCCCGCATCCTGCGCATGCTCTCCGGCGTGGACACCCTCGTCGACGCCCGAGCTGCCGACCGCACCGCTCTCATCGTCGCCGGGCACCTGTACGACGACGAGGCGCTCGGCGAGCTGGAGCGCGTGGTGGAACGCATTTCAAGCGAGAACCTCGTGGAAGCCATGGAAGAGCTCGATCGCAGGCTGGACGCTCTTACGCCCGATGCCCCCGAGCGGGAGCGGGCGGCCCTCGCCGAGGATTCCCTCGCGGCACTCGCCCCCGTCATCGCCTGCTTCGACGCCGCCAACTGGCTGCGGCCCCCAACCGACCGCGAGCGGTTCCTGGACGAGATCGCCTTCGCGGACTACAACGAGGCCCAGCAGGACGTGTACGGGCGCATCGAACGCGGCATCGAGGCCGTCATGGCCGAGCGGGCGCAAAGGGAGAAGGCGGCCGCCGCCCCTTCACAAGTCATCCACGAGCCGCTTGACCCCAACGTAACGTCATAGTTTTAACTGGCCTCTCGAACCCGCGATCCCCCGTTCGAGAAAGGCCCCGCCATGACCCTCGCGTCCCCGAAATTCCGTCGGCCCCGCAAACCGTACCGGCCGCGCAAGACCGCCCCCTGCTACCTGCTTTCCTGCGCCTGTTCGCTTCTCGGCAACTCCGTGGCCGGCGTCATCTTGCCGCTTGTGCTGCTCGCCACCACGGGCGACGCCCTGGCAGCCGGCACCCTCGCGCTCATCTGCGCCGTGCCCCAGTTCGTCATCGGCCTTATCGGCGGCGCGCTCACCGATCGCTTCAACCGCCGCAACGTCTCCATCGTCTCCGACATTCTGTCGGCGGCCAGCGTGGCCCTGCTTCCCGTGGTCGACATGGTGTGGGGCCTCTCCTTCGGCTGGTTCGTGGCCCTCGGCCTTCTCGGCGCCATCGGCGACATCCCCGGCATGACGGCCCGCGACTCCCTCGTACCGGCCGTCTGCGAGCGCGACGGGCGCAGCCTGCAGAAGTTCATGGGTCTCACCCAGTCCCTCGATTCCCTCGTGGTCATTGTCGGCCCGGCCCTGGCCGCCTTCCTCATGGGCGCAGCGGGAAGCGTGAACGCCCTGTGGTTCACGGCCGCCATGTCGCTTTCCGCAGCGCTCATCACCCTCACGCTGCCCCGCTCCCTCGGCGCCGTCTGCGGCGCGGCCGCCTACGCTGCCAACCCGGCCGCCACACGCATCGGCACTGCGGGCACGCAGCCCCGACGCAGCCTTTTGCCCGGCGCGTGGAACGCCCTGCGCGACGGGGTGCGCGTGCTGTTCGCGAGCGACACGCTTCTGCGCTCGTCCATGCTCATCAGTTTCGGCGTGGTCATGGTCATGGGCTCCTTCCAAGGCCTCGTCCTGCCGGTGCACTTCACTGCCGCGAACAGCCCCGAGCTGCTCGGCTACGTGCTGTCGGCCATGTCCGCCGGCATGCTCGCTAGCTCGCTCGGCTACGCGGCGCTCGCCCACAAGCTGCGTCGCCGCACCTGGTACATCCTATCGCTCACCGGCATGGCCTTGGGAATCTTGGGGCTGGGCCTTCTGCCGTCGCTCCCGCTGCTCATCGCGAGCGCGCTCATGCTGGGTCTTTCGGCCGGCCCCATCTCGGCCCTGCTCGGCTTCTTCATCTTCGACCGCATTCCCGCCGAAAATCGAGGAAGCACCCTCGGCACGCAGAATTCGCTCACCCTGGCCGCCGCGCCCGTGGCCGTCTTCGCCACCTCGCTCGTCGTGGAGGGCGCCGGAGTGTCCGTGGCCGCCCTGGCCCTCGCCGGCTGCTGGATGCTCATCACCGTGTGGGCCCTCAACACCCACAGCCTGAAGTACCTGGACGACAAGGAGAGCCATCCCGACCCCATTCCCTTCGTTCCCGACGCCGAGCGCATCTAGCACCTCACATCGCCCGAAAGCCAGCAGTACGACCAGCTGGCTTTCGGCGTCGCAGCCATCTGGCAACGGTCTCCGAACAAGTTGCCCGCGAGCTGCGGGCGGGCGTTTTGCAGGGCCACCATGAGATCAGGAACTATCCCTCAACCAAGGAGACACCATGGCTTGCACAACGCTTCTCGTGGGCCGCCGCGCCACCAACGACGGCTCCACCATCGTCGCCCGCAACGAGGACGGCGAGGACTTCTCGTTCGATCCGAAAAAGATGATCGTGGTCATGCCGGAAGACCAGCCGCGCACCTACACCGGCGTGGCCAGCCACCTGACCATCGATCTGCCCGACAACCCTCTGCGCTACACCTGCACGCCCAACGCCGACCCGGCAAATGGCGTGTGGGCCGAAACCGGCATCAACGCGGCGAACGTGTCCATGTCGGCCACCGAGACCATCTCGGCCAACGCCCGCGTGCTCGGCGCCGACCCGCTCGTCACCTACCAGCCCGCTGTCGGAAAGCCCGGCGACGCCAACTACAAGTCCGAGGTGCCCGGCGGCATTGGCGAGGAGAACCTGCCCACCATCACGCTGCCCTATATCAAAAGCGCCCGCGAAGGCGTTGCGCGCCTCGGCATGCTCGTGGAGAAGTACGGCACCTACGAGACCAACGGCGTGGCCTTCGGCGACGCGGACGAGGTCTGGTACTGGGAGAACATCGGCGGCCACCATTGGATCGCACGGCGCGTGCCCGACGACTGCTACGTGGTGCAGCCCAACCGCCAAGGCATCGATCACTTCGATTTGGCCGACGCGCTGGGCGATCAGCACGACTACATGTGCAGCGCCGATCTGGCCCAGTGGATCCGCGAGAACGACCTGCTCATGGATATGCCCTCCCACGAGGACGATGCCGGCGAGACCGTCGAGGGACTGCCGCGCTACTTCAACGCCCGCATCGCGTTTTCCACCTACACCTGGCTCGACCAGCTGTACAACGCCCCGCGCAAGTGGTACCTGTGCAGCCGCCTGACGCCCTCCGACCCGCGCTTTGCCGGGCCCGCGCCCGAATTCGGCCCCGAGAGTCTCGACATCCCCTGGGCCATGCGCCCCGACAAGAAGCTGTCGGCGTCGGATGTGAAGGACCTGCTCGCCACCACCTACGACGGCACCGAGTACGATCCCTACGGCACCAAGGGCACGCCAGAGACGCGCCACCAGTACCGCTACGTCGGCATCGACCGCACCTCCGAGTGCTCCATCCTGTGCATTCGCCCGAACGCACCCAAGGCGCTGCGCGGCGTGCACTGGTTCGCCCCGGCGTCGGGCCCCTTCAACACCGCCGTGGCCCTGTACGCGAACGTGAAGGAGCTCCCCGCCTACCTGGACACCCCCACGGAAGTGACCACCGACAGCCTCTACTGGAACAACCGCCTGTTGGCAGGTCTTTCCGACCCGCAGTTCTTCGAGAGCTACGAGGCCATCCAGGGCTACCGCCTGAACACCATGGCCCAGGGCTACCAGTCGCTGCGCGAGACCGACGCCGCGCTTGAGAAGCTCGCCGCCGAAGGCAAGGCGAACCTGGACGATATGGACGATCCGACGGTGATCGCCGAGCTCGAGCGCGCGAATCAGGCGCTCGTCGATAGCGTGCAAACGCAGACCCGTGCCCTGCTCGGCACCGTGCTCGACCAGCGCACGGTCACGATGAAGAACGCCTTCAACATGAACGACCACTGAGAGCGCGCCGTTGCGCCCCCGAGCGCAACGCCAATGCCTGATTGGGGCCGGCCCCGGCGCCTCGCCATTCGCTGGCGACGCCGAGGCCGGCCTTTTCGCATTCACGGTTCTTTCGCATTCACGGTTCTTTCGCATTCACGACCCTTTTCGCATTCACGACCCACTCGCTCCCCTCTCCCTGCAACACAGGGCTCTTCTCGTGCAAGTGAAGCGGCGCCCCCTTGCCGTCGCTGCCCCGTCGAGGCACACTAGCGCTACGGACAGGAGACGGAAAGGAGCGCCCGTGAAGCTGACCGTGGAAGAGCGGCCCGACTTAGAAGAGGCGGAGGTCACCATCCGCTGCCCGGCCATCGACCGGCGGGTGCGGGCCATCATGGCGACCGCGAACGCAGTGGATTGCCGGCTTCTCGGCACCGACGGCACAGGCACGTTCATCGTGGAACCGTCGGAAGTGCTGTACGCGGAAACCGTCGACGGCCGCACCTTCCTCTACGGCCGCGACCGCGTGCTGGAGAGCCCGCTGCGCCTCTACGAGCTGGAAGAGGCCCTCGCCGGCACCGAGTTCGTGCGGGCCTCGAAATCTCTCATCGTGAACTTCGACCACGTGCGGGCGCTTCGCCCCTACCTGAACGCCCGGCTGGAGCTGGTACTCGATAACGGCGAATCCGTCATCGCCTCGCGCCAGTACGCCCCGGCCATCAAGCAGAAGATCGGGCTGTAGAAAGGATTCGCCATGAGAAACATCGTCAAGAGCGCCTTTGTCCGCGCCTGCATCACCTTCACCGTCGCCATGGCCCTCTGGTGCACAGCCGGCCTCATCTTCGCCGGGCCCGTCGAGGGCATCGTCATCACGCTCTCGCTGCTCGCCGCCGCCTTGGCCCTGTGCGCCCTGCAGGCATTCTGGTTTACCGAGGCGGTCATCGGGCGATTGAGCTACCCCGCACGCATCGCCGGGTTCGGCCTGACGGGCCTTCCGGCGCTCGTCCTGTGCGCCGCGCTCGGCGGTTGGTTCCCCCTGGACAACATCGGCGCCTGGGTCAGCTTCGTTGCCATCTACCTGGTCACCCTGGCCGCCATCACCGCCGGCTACACTATCTACTACCGTCGCACCGCCGGCAGCTTCGACGCCGCCCTCGCCCGCTACCGCGAAGGCCGGAAAGAGTAGGCCATCGCGACGAGAAGCGATTACGTCGGTCCTCGTCCGCGCTTTCCCCGCCCGGAAGGCCGAGTGCGCCGATTTAGTAGGAAATCTGCACTTATCAGCGTCTGGAAGGCTCCTACAGTCAATTACTATATTGTTCTACGTTAATTTCGACGGCTTTTTTCAATCCAGGACGCTGATAAGTGCAGATTTTGATACAAATTCTGACAACTCGGCGTCCGACCAATTTCGCATACTGGCTCTTAGCGGATCCAAGCGCGTCGACCCGCCACAATATAACAAGCTTGGCCAACGCGTCCGTCTCTTCCCTAGAAAGAGCTGCGGCATCGCCTCATTCCAGGCAAGTGCTGAGGCCGATTCTCCTGTACAAGCGGTACTAGTTTTGTATAGTTACGTTTATTATAATCGTGACTATACAAAACCCTTATCGGGAGCGCCGACAAACAGCGGCTGTTCCTCTTCTCGAAAAGCGGCTTTACCGACGCCTGCCGAGCCGAAGCCGCCGCCTGCGGGTGCCGCCTCGTAGCGCTTGCAGATATGGGGCTGGGGCAATAGAACCGATCCGCTTGGCCGCCCGCGCTTGGCCTAACGCAGCCGCTTCTCCCCCAGAAACGGGCTCGGTTCGTCGCGGTAGAGGACGGTCAGGGCGTGCATGGCGCGGGTGACGGCCACGTAGAGCAGGTTGCGATCGGCCTCGGTGGCGTACTGGCGGCCGTCGGCGTCCAGCAGCACCGCCTCGTCGAACTCGAGGCCCTTGGCTAGGCGCACCGAGCTGACGACGATACCGCCCGGGTAGGCGTCCGTTTCATCGGTGAGCAGCGTAAGGTCGTGATCGCGCGCAATGAGCTCAGCGTAGCGGGCGGCGAGGAAGTCCGATTTCGCGATGACTCCCAAGGTGCGCCGCCCCGAGGCACGCCACCGCTCGATGGCTTCGTCCACCGCCGCGAGCACCCCCACGGTGTCGCCGCAGCGCGCAAAGCGCACCGCCTCCCCATGGCGCTGGACGGCGACGAGACCCGCAACGGGCATCACCCGGGCGGCCAGCTCGGTGATCTCGCTGGTCGAACGGTAACTCGTCATGAGCCGCACCACCCGCGCGCCCGGATAATGGGCCGCCACCGCCTCGGGCGCCGACACCGCACGGCCGTCCACGAGCTGGTTCACATCCCCCAGGATAGTGCGATCGCAGCGGAACAGGCGGGAGATGGCCTCGTGCTGCACCGGCGTCAGATCCTGCATCTCGTCGATGACCAGATGGCGCATGGCAGAAGTGGGGGCGAATCCGTCGGGGCCCGCGAAGGCCAGGGCGCACAGCACGACGGGGAAGGCGTCCTCCCATTCCACCACGCCCTTGGCCGGCGCCTTAAACAGGGCGCTCTGGCCCGTGTCGGCTAAAAAGCGCTTGTACAGCGCCAGCGGGTTCTTGGCCCGCATCATGCGCAGGAGCCGCCCGCGCAGCTCGCGGCGCGTCGGCATGGTGTGGACATAGCGGCCGAAGGTCTTGCCATGGGCCAACTCCAACGCGTCGCCGGCGATAAGGTCGAGGCGCTCATCGAAGGGCACCGGCGCGTAAGCCGCAAAGCGCTCGGCGAGCCAGGACGCCTCGGCCACGTCGCCCCCGACGGCCAAGTCGCGCGGCTCGAAGAGCTCCGATGCCGCCACCTTCCCATCGCCGGAGCCCTTCTCCCCCAGCTGAGCGCCGAGCCACGCCGTCAACGAGGCAGCGAACGCCTCGGTGCCCTTGGCGGCAGCACGGGCCGCCCGAACCGGGTCGGCCTCATCGGCAGCCGACACCGGGAGCGCCACTTTCGTGATCCCTTCCAAAAGGAGGGCCGCCAAGTCGTGCAGGCTCCACTGCCGCACTGGCTCCTCGCCCAGCTCCGGCAGCACCCCGGAAATGTAGTCGGAGAACACCCGGCTCGGCGAGAGGATGGCCACCGACTGCGAGGTCAGCCGCTCTTTCTGGCGATACAACAGGTAGGCAACCCGGTGCAGCGCGATGGAAGTCTTGCCCGAGCCGGCCACGCCCTGAATGATAAGCGTGCCGGGCGCCTCATCGCGAATGACGGCGTTCTGCTCGCGCTGGATGGAGGAGACGATATCATGCATCTTCGCGTCAGACGTGCGCCCGAGAACCGTCGCGAGTACCTCGTCGCGCACGCTGGAGCTGGAGTCCACCGCGTAGCGCAGCTGCCCCTCCTCGATGGAGATCTGCCGCTTGAGCGCGAGCGTTCCCTCCCGGCGCCCGGCCGGTGCCTCGAAGGCGGCCGGCCCCGGCTCGAAGTCGTAGAACAGCGCGGCCACCGGGCTTCGCCAATCGGAGATGAGCGCCTGGTTCTCCCAGGTGAGGGCGAAGCGCCCGAGGTAGGTGATCTGGCGTGCGGCCGCCGTCTCGCCTTCGGCCGAACCGGCAGATGAGGACGCCCCTTCCTCGCCTTCGACGAAATCGACCCGGGCGAAGTAGGGCGAATCGAGCAGCTTCTCCAACCGGCCTCGGGAGCGATGGGCCAAAGCGGCCTGGGCGTCCATGCGGTTCAGCTCATAGGCAGAAAGATGCGCCTCCTCCGGCGCCAATTCGCCACGCGAGGCCGCCAGCTGCGCCCCCGCCTCGCGATGGCTCGCCTCCGTACGCTCGGCCAACCCGCGCGCTCGATCGACGGCCGCGCGCACCGCACCCAACACCTCGTCAAGGTGGGCTTGCTCTTCCGCTTCTATGCTAGGGGATCCTCCATCGGTGTCCGCATCGGCATCTGCGTCTGCAGACCGAAGCAGGGCTTCGTCATGTTCCGCATCCACAGCCTTCTCCTTCCTCGTCCAGATTTCGCGAAACGCGGACGGCTCGGCCCTCGCTGAGCCCCGTCCGGGAAACCTGAGAGGTCGAAGCCGTGAGATGCGCCGACGTCAAGGGGAAACGCTATGCTAGCGGCCCCGCGCCTGAGCACCAGTCGCCACCGCACCGACCTCCACAAAATTCGCGCAACTTCGCTTCCCATGCTAAGACGGTATGGCTGTAGCGAGTCGTTTACCGTTTGATGCCAAGGGGCAGCAGCCAGACGTCAGCAGGGACAACTTCCCTTAGCATGGAACTCAGCGTTTACGTGGCGTCAAAAGCGTCGCCGACTGCGGCGCCCGATGCCGCTGTCGACCGCGGCGCTCGACGCCGCCGACCCCGAGACAAGGAGCGCTCATGCCCATGAACCCCGCCGTCCAAGCGGTCATCAAGGCCATCACGCGCCTGCAGCCCGACGTGGCCAATTCCTGGAACTCCCAGCGCAAGGTGGAGGACGCCGCCGGCAAACTCACCATTGCCGACCCGCGCTGCCGCATCGACAAGATCACCGCCACAGCCGACGACGGCTACGAGATTCCCTTGCGCGTGTTCACGCCCCTCGACATCGACTTCTCCCTGAAGCGGGGCCTGCACGTGAACGAGGATCACCGCGGCACCATCCTGTACTTGCACGGCGGCGGCTGGGCCAACGGCGACGTGGAATTCTACAGCGACGCCTGCATGCGCACGGCGCTGAAGCTCGAGCGCCGCGTCATCGCCGTCGACTACCGGCGCAGCCCCGAGCACCGCTTCCCCACCGCGCTTGAGGACTGCTACGCCGTGGCGCGGCAGCTGTTCGCCGGCACGCTTATCCGCGACGCCGATCCCGGGCGCATCGTGCTCATGGGCGACTCGGCCGGCGGCAACCTCACGGCGGCCGTGAGCCTTCTCGCCCGCGAGCGCGGCGACTTCCGCCCGCGCACCCAGATCCTCTTGTACCCGCTCGTGTACAACGACCACTCCGAAACGACGCTGTTCGATTCCGTGCGCGACAACGGCGAGGACTACATTCTCACCCGCCAGGCCATCGTCGACTACATCGAACTGTACCTGCGCACGCCCGCCGATTTCCACGACTCCCGCTTCGCGCCGCTCATCGCGACGTCGCTGGCCGACCTGCCCCGCACGCTCGTCATCACCGCCGAGTACGACCCTTTGCGCGACGAGGGCGAGGCTTTCGCTGCGCGCCTGGATGCGGAGGGCAACGAAGTGGCCTGCTTCCGCATGAACGACGGCGTCCACGGCTACTTTTTGTACCCCTCCGTGCTCTCGCTCGTGCGCGACACCTACCGCCTCATCGCGCACTTCCTCGATGGCGACCCGCTCCCGAAACCCGGTGACCGGCCATGGCTGACGCTTCTTGGTACCGACTAGACAACGTCGGCAAGTTCTACGCCGCCCAGGCGGGAAGCCCGAACCAGACCATCTTCCGCTTGGCGGCCACCATGGCCGACGAAGTGGATGAGCAGGCACTGCAGCGCGCGCTGGATGCCACTGTAGCGCAGTTTCCCGGTTTCAATGTGTCGCTGCGAAGCGGCATGTTCTGGCATTACCTGGAACCTTCCGGCACCTCGCCGCGCGTGATTCCCGAAAACCTGCCCATCTGCTACGGCCTGCATGCCGGGCCCCAAAGCGTGCTCTTCCGCGTGAGCTACTATCGCCGGCGCATCAACGTCGAAGTGTCCCACATGATCTCCGACGGGCGCGGGGCCCTGGAGTTCCTAAAAGCGCTGCTCGGCGCTTACGTGGCCGAGCGCTACGGGTTGCCCGAAGCCGCCGCCTGCGCTTATGCGGGCACCGAGGCGCAGAAGACCGAGGACAGCTTCACGACCAACTACGACCGCTCCGCGGCGGGAAAGGCGAAAAAGCCGCGCGTCTTCCATCTGACGGGCCTGAAGACCGACGCCGACCCGCTTTACCTGGAATACCACCTATCGGCCAGCGCCGTGCATGCCGCCGCCAAAGACGCCGGAGTCAGCGTCACCTCCTACCTCATCGCGGCGGTCATCTGCGCCGTGCGCGCCACGATGACCGCCCGCGACCGGCGCCGGGCCATCCACCTGGACGTCCCCGTCGACCTGCGCAGCCTCTTCGGCTCGGCCACCCTGCGCAACTTCTTCGGGCTCGCCTTTATCACCTACACCCC
The DNA here is from genome assembly GCF_977072305.1 of Adlercreutzia sp. CNCM I-6207. Taxonomy (NCBI): domain Bacteria; kingdom Bacillati; phylum Actinomycetota; class Coriobacteriia; order Eggerthellales; family Eggerthellaceae; genus Adlercreutzia; species Adlercreutzia sp. CNCM I-6207. Next base: position 187,706 of record NZ_CDRVLZ010000001.1, on the reverse strand, counting down.
CGGCGATGCCAATGCGCCCCTGGTTGAAGTGGCCGCCGAGGTGCAGCGCCAGCTGACCGCCGGATGCGAGCCCGCCTCCCTGAAGCGCCGCATGATGGCCATGATCAAGCTGGAGAAGAACCCACTTCTGCGCGCGGCGCCCCTCATCGTGAAGGATGCGGCGCTGGCCGTCGCCGACGCGCGCGCCGCCCGCGAGGTCACCACTACCGTCTCGAGCCTCGGCCGCGTGGCGCTGGACGAATGCACGGCCCCCTACGTGGAAGGCATCAGCGCGCTCACGTCCACCTCCGGCCTCAACTTCATCGTGTGCACCTACGGCGACGATCTATCCATCGGCATCTCCAGCCGCTTCCTCGGCCAGAAGGTGACCCGCGCCCTGGCAGAGGTTTTGGAAGACGAGGGGATGCGCGGATATCTGAACGCAAACCGCGACGCGCCGGCGTTCCACCGCCCCGGTCCGCTGGCGGCCGCCCGCAAGGCGGCTCCCGTGCCATCGGTGTTCCCGCCGAACTCCTTCGAGCGCAAGAGCACCCGCGTCCGCACGGTTCTGGCGGTGCTCACCCTTATCTGCATCGCACTTATCGCGCTTTTGGGCGGCACTGCGGGCGGCAGCGCGCTGGCCGTGGGGGCGCCGTGTGCGGCCGTGGCCCTGAACTGGCTGTTCGTGCGGAACATGATCGTGCACGCCCCCGACTTCATCCGCGTGGTTGAGCGCTACTTCCTCGTGCTTTTGGCCGTGGCGGGGCTGTGGTTCGCATCCACGGGAAACCTCATCGTCACCACCTACGTGGTGCCGGGCCTGTGCATGCTGGCCCTCGCGTTCAACGCGGTGCTCCTCATCGCCTTCAGAGGATCGTTCGTCACCGGCTACGCGAAGTACCTCATCTACGAGATGCTGCTCGGTCTCGTTCCTTTGGCGCTTCTAGCCGCGGGCCTTATCACCTGGCCTCCCTTGGCCATAGCCGCCGGCACCGCCGCTGCGGCCCTGCTGGCCATCCTGCTCCTGGTCGGCCGCAAGCAACTGGCCGCCGAAGCCCGCAAGCTGTTCTCGCTGCGGTAGGCCACCCGCCTCCAGTCCCTACCCCACCACTGCCAGCGCGATGGCGGCGGCCAGCACCGCCACGCACACGGCCAGGGCCACGAAGTCCTCGGCATGCAGCGGGTAGTCCCTATAGCCGCTCGTGCGCGTACGCAGGTTGAAGCCGCGCACTTCGGCGGCGATGGCGGCGGAGTTCGTCTTGCGCACCGAGCTCACCAGAAGCGGCACGCACAGCGGAATCATGAGCCGCACCTTCTTCGCAAAGGAGCCGTCGAATTCCACGCCGCGAGCCGTCTGGGCCTCCATGATGCCGGCCATGTCGTTCATGAACACGGGGATGAAGTGCACCGTGCTCGTGAACGTGAACGCGTACTTGTAGGGCACGTGCAGCTGCTTGACGGCCGCGTTCGTCAGGTCGTTCATCTTCGTGACGTAGAACACGAGGAACAACGGGATGGCCGCCGCCATGAGGCGCACGACAACCGTGAGGGCCGCCAGCAGGCTGCCGGTGCCGATGTATCCCCAGGGCAGAGGCACGAGCGGCATACCGTGGGGCGTCGTGAGCAGGATGACCACGGCCAGAATGAGCGAGAACGCGAACACCGCCTTGCACAGCCCCGCTGTCTCGCGGCCCAACCCGCACGAGGCGGCCATGACGAGCGCGGCGGCCAGAAGGATCAGCAGAAACACCAGGTTGCTCGTCACGAAGCAGGCAATGGCGATGAGTACCGCGCCGACGAGCTTCACGCAGGGGTTCATGCGATGCAGGAAGCTCTCCCCCGGCACATATTCCAGAAACTTGGCCATTAGTCGATCGCCTCCACTTCCACGTCTTCGACCTCCCTATCGCATGCCTGAGCTACCGCCGTCACCATTTGGGCCACGGTGTTCGCCTCGGCCACCGCCGCCGGGCAGCCTGCCTCGCGCCCGAGAATGAGCGACACCTCAGTCACCTGGGGCGGCAGGATGTGCGCCTCCTTCAGCACGCGCCCGTCGCGCAGCACCTCGAAGGTGGGGCCGTCGGCCACCACGCGCCCGGCCGTCATGGCAATGACGCGGCGAGCGAAGTCTCCCACCACTTCCATGTCGTGGCAGACCATAATGACCGTGGTGCCGTTCTCGTTCAGCTCGCGCACCACGTCCATCACCTTCACGCACTCGCGGAAGTCGAGGCCCGTGGTCGGCTCGTCCAGAATGATGGTGGGCGGCGCCAGCACGATGATAGAGGCCAGGGCGAGCAGCTGCCGCGTACCGCGGTTCAGCAGGTAGGGCTCGGCATCCGCGTCGAAGCCGAAGCGCTCGATCATGGCGTCCACCCGCGCCTCAGCTTCGGGCCCTTTCTCGCCGAGGGCCGCAAATCCGAACATGAGCTCCTCGCGCACGGTGTTGCAACAGATCTGCCGATCGGGGTTCTGAAAGAGGAAGCCGATGCGCCGGGCCAGCTCGCTCGTCTTCAGAGAGGTCGTGGGCACGCCATCGATGAGCACCTCCCCGGAGGTGGGCTTCAGAAGCCCGTTGGCCAGGCGCATCGTGGTGGACTTCCCCGCCCCGTTGGTGCCGACAAAGGCCACGAAGTCGCCATCGTTCACCGTGAAGCTCACGTCGGCGAGCACCGCCAGCTCGCCGTCGTAGGACGCCGATACGTTCTTGAACTCGATCATGCGAGCACCTCCTTCAGCGCTGCGGCCGCCCCGGCCACGTTGCGCACCGTGGGACCGGCGTACAGGCCCTGGGCGGAAAGCGCGTTCATGAGCGTCGTCGAGCGCGGCACGTTCACACCGAGCGCCAGCAGCTCCTCGGAGTGGGCCAGCACCGCATCCGGCGTATCGGCGAAGCGGATGCGGCCCTCGTCCACGATGACGAGCATGTCAGCATAATCGGATAGAAGCGCGATCTTCTGCTCCACCACGACGACCGTGGTGCCGTGTTCCCGGGCGTAGCGGGCCAGCAGATCGAACACCGTCACCGACGAGGCCGGGTCCAGCTCGGCGGTAGGCTCGTCCAGCACGAGCACCTTGGGATGCAGCGCCAGCACCGAGGCCACGGCCACCTTCTGCTTCTGGCCGCCGGACAGGCTGTCGATGGTGCGGTCGCGCAAATCAGCGATGCCCATGGCGTCAAGCGCCTCGTCCACGCGCGCGGGAATCTCCTCACGTGGCACCGCGAAGTTCTCCAGGCCGTAGAGAATCTCGTCTTCCACCACCGTGGACACCATCTGCGAGTCGATGTCCTGACACACACTGCCCACCAGCCGCGACAGGTCGGTGAGCGAGGCGTCCACCGTGTCGAGGCCCTCCACCGTGACCGAGCCGTAGAAATCGCCCGGATAGCAGTGCGGAATGATGCCATTGATGGCGTAGGTGAGCGTGGACTTTCCGCTGCCCGCCGCCCCGGTGATGCCGACGAAGCAGCCATCGGGAATGGCGAGCGTGATGTCACGCACCACGGGCTCGACCCCTTCCCGATACCGAAAACTGAACTCATTGAACTCGATCATGATGACCTTTCTTGCTCGCGCCGAACCAGCAGTTTAGCGCTTCAGTACCTTCTTCAGGGGCGTCGCCAGCACCTCGACGAAGATGCAGTTGAAGGTGGCGGTGCCCAGCACGATGGCCACGTAGGCCGCCATGGCCACGGCGAAGTCGCCGCCCACGGACACGACGTTGATGTAGGCGGACAGCGCCGCGAAGGTGAAGCCGGACACGCAGGTGGAGACGAAGGTGTTCACAAGCGGGTTCACATCCAGCTTGCCGATCTTCATGGGCACGCGGATGAGCAGGCCACACACCAGAGCACCCAGCAGCTCCGAGGGGATGTTGAGCAGCGGCGTGGCGTTCAGCATCGGAATCTGGCACACGAGCCCGGCGATAAGGCCGATGACGAGCGACTGGGCGATCGTCGGGCGAATGAGAATGATAGCCAAGCAGTAGGCGGCGATGATGAAGTTCGGCTTCATGCCGAAGGAGGCGAGAAGGCTGCCCACCGTGAGCTTCAGCACGGCACCGGCAGCCAAAAGCACCGCTACCAGAATGAGATCCTGAATGGCCAGCCCCTTCTTCTCGGATGCGGCCACGGTGCGCTTGGCGCCAGCGGCGGGGGTCGCGGCTTCAGCGTCGGCGGTCATACGGAGTTCTGCCATGTCGATCAGTCCTTTCTCGGGCGGTTCCTCACCGCCCCTCGTGCCCGCGCCTGCGGGCGTCCTCTTCCGTAGCAATTGCTCCTTCGCCGACGCCTTTCGAGAGGTTCCCAGCCGACCCCAACAAAAAAGGGATCTGTCCTTCGCTTAAAGGACAGATCCCTTGATCTGCGGTGCCACCTTTAATTGATTCGCACGATGCGAACCCTCTCATGAACGGGCCATCACCCATTCTGCCTTTAACGCAGGCTCACGGTCCAGATACTCGGCCTCATCGGAACAAACGACGGCGGGCCTTTCCCCTTTCCCTCGGCGATCCATTTACCCTCTGGCGTTCTGCGGGAATCTCAGCTGCGCCCGCTCTCTGTGAGTGCCCGGATGGCTTGACTTTCGCCTCATCGGTTTAAGGTATATTCAATTGCTGGTTGCGTACTTTAGCACAGAATCCCGATCGCGCAACCCCTCAATTCGGCAACCTGCCAACGAACCGGCACATCGGGCTCTAGTTTTCACCCGTTGCGCCGACAAAGAACTTTGCCCAAGCAGTAGAGCGAAAAATGTGCAAAACGGGGTACTTCTCGTAGTTTTACCAGACTCCAGGATCAGCTCAACTTCAAAACGGAACCATTTTCCCAGGTCGAAATTGTCCGCGTCGCCCCATCTAGTCCAAATGGCTACGAGAAGTGGGGCATTTTGCACAAAACGAGGCACCTCCTCGCAATGCGAGTACCGCTTCGCAGATCGTCGCCGCCCGAAACCGACAAGCCATCGCGGTTCGCAGCCAACAGATCGCCTCGGTCGCGCTCGACAAGAACACCCCGAGACAGCCGCCGCTCAATCCCAGGCAGATCCGTCCCAGATACAATCTTCCAATCCGCTTTCGGAGTTCTGGACGCACTCCTTCAACCCGCCTTCGGAAACCTCCCCCTTCAGCCATTCGCGACGATGGTAGGCCCTCAGAGACCATCCTGTCGCATACAGTTTCCTCTGAGCGTTCCCGAAACTCTTGGCGCGAATTTGAATGCGCCTGCTCATGCGAGATCCCGCCTCGTGGGCCACGCTGCGCATCTCACTGCGATCGCACAGCTGTCGTGTCGTCACCGATATCACCTTGTAGCCATCGGCCTCCAACGCCAACCGCTTCGAGGAATCCTTCGCGATCTGTCGCGAAGTAAGATGCTCGGCATTCGAATCGTACTCGATCGCCAGGCGCGACTCGCTGTGACAGAGGTCGGGGACGAGTGTTTCCCTTTTGGCGATCTTGCGCGCTTTTTTGCTCGGCCTCACGCGTCGATTCATTTCCAATCCGGGGAGGGCATAGCCGCCATAACGATGGGGAATGCTCAGCACGGACCAAAGAAACGCCTCTGGCGGTGAAGCGGCATTATCCGCCACGAATCGCAGCGCCGACTTCGCTGCCGCCGATCCACGCAGCCCAGCGTTGCGGCGGACAAACGACTCGATGCGACGTTTCGAGGTCAAAGGCGTTCTACTGCCCAGTCCGTTGCGCGATGACGGGTCGACGAAGAACGTCCCGCACAGGGCATCGCCCGCTTTTAAAAGCTCGTGCAAAGGAAGAACAAGTGCGAGCTGCACGAAGCACAACTCGGGGCAACTTGCATACACGCCGTCAGCGATGCGAACGAACGGCTTTTCCCGATAGGGATAAATCGACACATGAGTTACTGCCTGGGGAACGGTGCTTTTGCGATGATCGGGTACGAGCGCGTGATAAGGCTGCGGAATCTGAGGGAAAATCTTCTCCAGATAAGCAACCGTCCGCGCCGTCGGGACACACCGCTTCAATGCATTTGTTCCCACAGCGCTCTTTGACGACGGCCGGCAAGGGGCCGACAGCCAATACGAGAATGAGGATGTGCCGTAGAGAACGAATCGCATGCAGGGCAGTTTAACGGCCCAGGCGTATCGAGGACGCACGAACGGCAGATTCACCAACTCTCCGCTGTGCCAACCGTTTCACTCATGGTTGCGGCCTCTGGGGTTGCACCTCCGCAGTCGGCTCGCCCGCGTCTGCAACCGCCCTATGCGCTGTCGGCTCCAAATGTGCAAAATGGGGCACTTCTCGTAGCCCAAAAGTGGACGCTTTATCCTCGCGATGACACTGAACAGGGATTTCTCGTTCAGTCCGTCGAAGGAGAGCACCCTTGCTTCCTCGAAAACTACGATAAGTGCCCCGTTTTGCCCATTTCGCACACGAAGCACCGAGGGGCTTGGCGCAGGCCCTCGCAAAAAAAAATGCGCGCAGAACCTCTCGCCCGTCCCCGCAACGCTCTCGTGACAGACGAGGGCAGCGACTCTTTCGACCTCCTCGCTCCCCTATACTCGAAGATGCGCGGCGCTCTGCGGCGCCGTCGCATTGCCCGCCGGCCGTGCCGCCCATGCGACGCGCGCAGCACGGCGGCCCATTCGCAGCGAGACAAAGGAGCGCTCATGGATAACGTGGTTTTGGTCACCTTCGAAGACGAGGGGAAGGCCTACGAGGAGTTCAACCGACTGAAAGACAACGAGGCGACCGCCGACTTCACCATTTTGGAGATGGCCGTGGTGAAGAACGTCGACGGGGCCATCATGGTGCCCGACGGATACCAGGACGGCTACGACGAGACCGACAACACGGCCTTCGGTGGGGTCATCGGCGCCGTGGTCGGCCTGCTCGGCGGCCCGGTCGGCGTGCTTCTGGGCGCCGGCATCGGTCTTGTAGCCGGCATGGCCATGGATGACAAGGACATCGATGACGACGATTCCCTCATGGAATACTGCGCGAGCGAGCTTACGCCGGGCGCGACGGCGCTCGTGATGCTCGCCAAGGAGGACAGCGAGGACGCTCTGGACGCCCAGTTCGACGAGACCTGCATCATCTACCGCTGGGACGCCGACGAGGTGAACGCGGAGGTGGAACGCGGGGAGGCTCTGCGCGACTCGTTGGCCGCCGAGACTCGCAAGCAGCTCCGCGAGGCCCGCAAGGAGGCTCGGAAGGCCCGTCGCGAAGCTCGCAAAGACAAGTAGCGCGCCGAGCCCGCTCAATGCGCTCGGCCCACGTCGAGCCCCTAAGCACAAAGCGGCCGCCCTCCACTCGGAAGGGCGGCCGCTTCCATTCCAGAAGGCGGTCGAAGCGTCTTAGACGATCTTCTTGCCCAGGCAAGCCGCCAACTCGCGCAGCTCGGCGACAAGCTCGCGGAACTGGGCCGGCGTCAGCTGCTGGGGACCGTCGGAAAGCGCCACCGGCGGGTTGGGGTGCACCTCGATCATGAGCGAGTCGGCTCCGGCAGCCACGGCGGCCTTCGCCAAGGCCGGCACCAAATCGCGCTGGCCGGCCGGATGCGACACGTCGATGCACACCGGGTACAGCGACTGCTTGTGGATGACCGGCACGGCGGCGATGTCCAGCGTGAAGCGCGTGGCCGTCTCGAAGGTGCGGATACCGCGCTCGCAGAGCACCACGTTGTCGTTGCCGCAATCGGTGATGTAGTCGGTGGCGGCGAGCCACTCGGCAATGGTGCCGGCGAAACCGCGTTTGTACAGCACCATCTGATGCGTATCAGCGGTCACCTGGCCGATCTTCTTCAGCAGGCTGAAGTTCTGGAAGTTGCGGGCGCCCACCTGCAGGCCGTCCACATAATCGCTCACGAGCTGGCAATGGGCCGAGTCCATCACCTCGGTGAGCGTCTTCAGGTTGTACTTATCGCCGGCGGCCTTCATGATCTTCAGGGCCTCTTCGCCGAGACCTTGGAAAGAATGCGGGTTGGTGCGCGGCTTGAACGCGCCGCCGCGAATCCAGTGCAAGCCCAAATCGGCCACGCACTCGGCCACTTCCTCGAACTGCTCGGCAGATTCCACCGAGCAGGGCCCGGCGTAAATGGTGATCTCGTCCGTGCGCTGGCCGAGATCGGGGATGGGGGCAATCTTCACTTCGCTCATACGGACGGCGTCTCCTTCATGATCTTCAAGATGGTAGCGTAAATCTCCCGGAGGTTCTCGTTATAGAGCGGCCCCTCGTTGTAGCTATCCACCCGCGCGAAGATTTCCTCCTCGCGGCGCGCGTCGTACAGACCCAGATGCGCACCGGGTTTCAGACCACGGATGACCAGCGAATGACCGGCGCGCTTGTTCAGAAGCGCGACGATCTCGCGGTCGATCTCATCGATCTGCTCACGATGCTTCTGAATCTCGGCAAGATTGCTGTTCTCTTCAGACATCGCTTTTCCTTTCGTGTACCAAAAACTTGAACGAGCCTGGCCGCACCGCCCTAAAGCGCCGCCGCCCTCGCGTGGCGTTCATGATAGCAAAGACCCCCGTCCGCACGGGGGTCGCAAGGGAAAACGGATATAGAAGCCCTTAATGGGCAGGCATCGGCAAAAACGAAGGGCGTGTCCAACGCGTCGGCGCCGAGGGTGTAGACGATCCCGACCTGCGCGATTTGCCACGCTGCACGGCGCCGAGGCGGCCCAGGGGCGCGCTGTCCCGCGAGGTGCTCGCCCCGCAGCAGAGACGTCTACCGGCGCGAAATCCCGCCGGCCTTCTTCTCAGAATCGCGGGTGTACCACTCGATGAACAGATCTACCGCGCCGTTGACGATGAACGTCGCGCCCAGCACGAGCACGAAGGTCATGGAGGCGCCCCACGGGTTCACCACGATGAGCACGCCGCCGATACCCACCAGCACCGCCGTCGCCAGCACGGCAATCCAGATGCTGCTGCCGAAAGCGCGCAGCCCGAAGGCGCGCACCACGTTCACGATAGCGAGCAAAATGAGCACCACGCCGAGCACCACCGAAAAGAACCCGGCGATCACTTTCGGAAAGATAAACGCAATGAGCGCGATGATGACGTAGAACACCGCCGACATAAGGGTGCCCGAATCGCGGTAGCGCACACTGCGCTGACGGAAGTACGACACAAGCCCCGCCGCGCCCATGACCGCGAGCGCCACGCCGAACAGCAAGATGATACCCTGCACGGTAATGGACGGATAGATCATCAGAAACAGACCGAATGCGATGCAAAGCACCGCCTGCACCATGTTATTCGATCGCACCAAGTTCAGAAACTTCTCCATGACGCTGCTCCTATCGCCCGACCCGTACGGCGTTCTCGCCTCGATCCGATACCGACGGGCGCCGGCCCCTCCCATGGCGCACTCGACATCGAAGCTATCTCCTATGGGCGTCATGGTAAAGCGAGCGCACAAAACCAAGCCCGTCGGGGGCTCCTTGAAAACAATCGGTTGAACAGAGATGAAGCTTGCCACCATTCCGTCAACAAGAGCACCCGCGCGAAATAATGCTGTTGCCATCTTGTTAACAGCGGGGATAGCTCTAGCGTCGCGCAGACTCCAGCTCCAGACCCAAGTCATCGCAGTACGCCTGACAACCTTCTAGCAACTTGGGAAAGTCCCCTTGCACCACATCCCAGACAATATCGGTGTCTACATCACCATAGGCGTGGGCAAGCCGATTGCGAACGCCCTTGATAGCCCGGCGCTCGAATTCGTAGTGCGCAAGGGCTTCGTCGCTGAGCGAACCGGCTTCCTCAGTCACCCGGAGCACCCGATTCATGATGGCCTCCGAGAAAAGCCGATCCGCATCAGTAGCGGGCCTTTTGAAGCGCTCCTCGGTGATGCCCAAACGCTCAATTTGCCCTTGGGTCTCCGTGATGAGATCGAACATTTCCTGAATGCGGGCGAGATCAGTGGCCTTAGCGCTCATAGACCAGCACCTTCTCCCGCTCGATGGCCGCGGCGAGGTTGGGATTCTTTATCTGCTTGGCCGTCACCACGTCGACGGCGCGCCCGCAGGCACGTTCGAGGTGCTTTTGGAACTGGGACACCTCGAACAGGGTGAAGGGGGCCGCCCCATCGTACTCGAGGCGAACATCCACGTCGCTTTCGGCAGCGAAATCCCCGCGGGCGAACGAGCCAAACACGTAGCCCTTCGTGATGGCGGCGAAACGGGCACACTCAGAGGCGACAGCTTCAAGCACATGCGCCCTTTCGGTCTCGCAGACCTCGCGCGCCATGCCAAAATGGGACACGCAGTCCTTATTCGCGGCCTCGTTCAACCGCTTAGCCTCGCTCGCGTCGCCCCCGTCCACGGCCGTGCACGCCCGTGCGTCTTCGAACTTAATCACATGAGGGCACACGGCAGCGTAGCGCTCGACCAGCGCCTCACCCTCGTAGCCTTCGGCGATAAGCCGGCGCAGCACGTCAAGGGACATTCCCTCGTCCTCCACGTTCAGCGGCTTGATGAGCAGTCCCTCGTCGGTTTGCTCGATGAGAGCGTACTCGGTGAAGCCCATATCCTTGTAAGCTTTTGCCGGAATAGTGATCTGCCGCTTGCTGGACACCTTGATCCGCTGCGGCGCCATGCGAGCCGCCTCCGCCATGCTTTCCTCCTCACCAAGCGCTTGGTACCAAGCTTCCAAGCGAGTATAGCACAAGGAGACCCGCCAGCTATTGACGGGTCGCCCAAGATTAATGCTGCTATCTACTTGTGGCTTATGCGGTCAGCGGCTCGAAGTCGCTATCGGGCTCGACCGCTGCAGCGGCGCGAGAGGAGACGCGCTCGGTCTCGGTCGCGGGCACGAGCAGCTTCGAGCCCAGGGCCATGAATCCCAGCGTGCCCACCGACACGACGCCCAGCACGATCAGCACTTCGGGCACCGTCGGTGCGTAGGAGCCGAGAAGCGCCCAGCCGCCGTCGGACATGATGCCCGGGGCGCCCTCCACGTTCGGCACGATGAACGAGGTGAACAAAAGCCACAGGCGCTTGCAGAGCACGCCGGCGATGACGAGCACGCTCGCCCCCACCACGAGCCCCGTGCGCTCGCGGTTCTTTGCGAACACCAGCACAAGGAACGGGACAACCAAGCCGCCGACGATCTCGAACCAGAAGAACGGCGACGTAGGCCCGCTCGTCATGAGGGCCAGCGTCTCAGCACCGGCCGCCCCAGGATAGGCCATGGTCAGTACCTCACAGAAGATGAAGAACGCGTCTACAGCGATGCAGGTGGCCAGAAGCCCAGCCAGCGATGCCATAAGCTCGCGGGAGGTCTCGAACAGGCGCGCCTTCTTCAGCGCGGCCAGCACGCACAGCAGAAGCGCCAGGCCCGAGTCCATGGCCGAGGCCACGAAGATGGGCGCCATAATGGCCGAGTACCAGCCCTCCTTAGCAATTTGCAGACCGAAAATCCAGGCGGTCACCGAGTGCACCAGAATGGCGCAGGGCAGGGCGAACCGCGAGATAACGGACACCGCGTGGTCGTTGCCACGGCGCATGTTCACCAGGTACAGCACGTTGATCACCAGATAAAGCGTGATGACGCAGATGTCCCACACCAGAGGCGAGGTGGGATTGGGGCCGGTCACAATACGCCAGATGCGCTGGATGCCGCCCAGGTCGATGAGGACGAACATACCCGCCAGACAGATGCACACCGTCGACAGGATGATTGCCGGCATAGCCACAGCCTTGAAGCGCTTGATGCGGAACACGCTCGCCGAGGAGGCCACGATAAGACCGCCGGCAGAAAGCCCCACGAAGAACATGAACATGGTGATGTACAGGCCCCAGGATACGCCGTTGGACATGCCCGTCACCGCCAAACCGCCGGCCAGCTGGAAGATGTAGGCTCCGATACCCGCCACCGACAGCACCGCAAGTACCGCCGTGAGCAGCTTGTTCTTGGTTAGAAATTCCATTTCTCGAACCTTTCAGAATGAGGGAGAGAAGGCGGGGCGCCAGCCACAAGGGGCCACACTTCCCCAGGGGGCCTCGTCAAACCCCCGAAAAGAGCTGCCGAACCGGCTTATCAGGCCGTCGGCGCAACCGCCCCGCCGCGCATTGATCGCATTAATCGAAGTAGTAGACCTGCGGACGCGTGCCCTGCTCTTCGAGGAGCACGTGAGCCTTGCGCTCGACGACGGCCTTCGACACCTCGGAGGCCGGATCGTCCAGGTCACCGAAGATGCGGGCATGGGTCGGGCAACACACGACGCACATGGGCTCCTCGCCGCGATCGGTTCGCTCGCGGCACAGCGTGCACTTCTCGGCCACGCCGCGCGGACGCACCGGCACTTCCGCATCGCCGTAGTTGAAGTCCACGTCGCGCACCGGCTCTTCCCAGTTAAAAGAGCGCGCATTGTAGGGACAGGCGGCCATGCACATGCGGCAGCCGATGCACTTGTCATAGTCGATCTCCACGCGGCCCATCTCGTCCTTGTAAGTGGCACCCGTCGGGCACACGCGCTGACAGGCAGGATTCTCGCAATGCTGGCAGGCAACGGGGAGGAACGTGCGCGTCAGGTTCGGATAGGTGCCGACGGCCCCGTCGATCACATCGCACCCTTCGGTGGTCACGCGGTTCCAAAGCATTCCCGTGGGCACGTTGTTCTGCATTTTGCAAGCGTTCGCACAGGTATGGCAGCCAACGCAACGCTCGAGATCGATGGCAATTCCCAGTTTCGTCATGGTAGTCACCTTAAGCCTTTCGCACTTCCACTAGCGTGTCGTTGAAGGGAATGGGGGCGCCGGTAAGAAGGTCGGCGTCGCGTTCGTTCACATGATCGTTCGTCACGTTCTGCGGATTCCCCGAGATGCAATCCTTCGACCACGCGGCTTCGTAAATGCGCGCGGAGGTGGGGCGAATGGCGTTGTTCCCGAAAGCCTGGCAACTGAACGATCCGCGATCATTGAAGACTTCCACGGCATCGCCATCCTCAAGTCCGCGCTCGGCCATCGCCTGCGGATTCAGCTCGATACGCGGCGTGTAGAACTGCGCGAGCCACGCCGCACCGCGGAAATGGGAGTGCACGAAGAATCGCGTGCGGGTTTGGGCAAGCTGCAGCGGATACTTTTCCATAAGCGGATTGCCGTCGAAGACCTCGTTGTTCTCCTCCCACTGGGGAAGCGCCTGACCCGAATGGTGCTGGGGCTCGTAGTAGATCTCCATACGCCCCGTTGACGTGGGGAATTGGAGATCGGCGTACCCGATGCGCGGCTCCTCGATTCCCGCCAGGGGCATCGTATTGTGGTTCTGCACGAGAGCGTCGAAGGTGATGCCGGCCACCAGCGGATCGGTCGCCTCATCGATCTGGAAGCGGGCCAGTTGCTCGGCGTCTTCGGGAAGCACCGATTCGAGACCCACCGATTTGGCGATAAGGTACATGACATCGTAATCGGGCTTCGACTCGAAAAGCGGATCAATGCATTTCTGCGACAGCTGAATATGGTTGTAGCCGCCTCGCACAATGCTGTGCTCCACCGTGTCCTCGAACTTCGAGCATACCGGCAGCACCACATCGGCAAAAGCCGCGGAATCCTCGTCGTACATGCCCACATGCAAAATGAAGTCGAGCTTCGGCAGCCATTCGCGCGTCTTGTTCATGTTCGCGTAGTACTGCTGCAAGGTGTTGCCGAGCGATATGATGACATGCACGCCCGCGTCCGCATCGGCGAAACGATCGGCACGCACGGGAATGTCTGCCGGCACCATATCTTCCGGCAAGGGCCACGCCGCCAGCGCCGCCCCATAGCCCTGACCGCCGCCGGGGTGCCCCAAAGCCGCACCAGGCTTACCAATCTGCCCCGTGAGCGCCGTGAGAATTACCATGGCGTGACCCTGGATATCGGGGTTCGAGAACTTGTCCGAACCACCGTAGCCGAAGCACAGATAGGCAGGACCGCCGGTAGCGTACTTTTCCGCCAGCGCCTCGATGACCTCCTGATCGATATCGCATTTCTCCGCGGCCCAGGCGGTGGTGTAGTCTTTCTGACTGGCCTTAAGCTGCTCGAACACCGGAACGACTTTCTGGCCTGCGACCTCATAGATACCTTCAAGCGCGGCAGAAACACCGGGAGCGTCATAGGGAACAGCCACATTAGTCGCCGTGTCCCATACGAGATAGTCGGCGGGATCGGCGGCCTCGCCGGTGGCAGGATCGATCTCGGGCGTCTTTCCGCTACGTAGCAATTCGCCGGTAGCCGGATCCAAGAGGAACGGCATAGAAGTATGGGCGCGCATATAGTCCTCGTTGTACCATTTGTTGTCGATGATATGCGAGATCATCGACAAGTACAGCGCGCCATCAGTTCCGGGCTTGAGAGGAATCCACTGATTTGCCTTCGATGCCGTAGTCGAGAAATGCGGATCCACGACAATGATTTCAGCGCCGGCTCGTTTTGCGTCGAAGAAATCATCGGAACGCATGAGTGAGGTCTCCAGGAAGTTGATACCGCTCAAGATAATAGTCTTCGCGTTCACCCAGTCCCGCGTCTCGTTGGAGCACGACGCAAAGCCACCGCCGCCAATGGCAGGATCCACACCGTTGCCGATACCTCGATCGATACCCGGCTCCACACCTGTGCCGGCACCCAGAATCGAGGCGAGCATGCCAAAGCGCGGTTCGTTAGAGGCGGAAATGTAGACCGACTCCTTGCCGTAAGCGTCCCAGGCGCGCTTGAGCTCGGTGCCGACGATCTCCATAGCCTCGTCCCAGCTGATCTTCTCGAACTTACCTTCTCCACGTTCGCCAACGCGCTTCAGGGGCGTTTGCAGACGCAGCGGACTATACACATGCTCTATCTCGGAAAGACCCTTCATGCAGCAGCGCCGATATTTCGGATCAACGGCATCGCTCGGTTCGATCTTCGCCAGATGGCCGTCGCGCACCGTGCACTTGATGGAACAATTTCCCTGGCACATGAACTGGTGCAGGGTGTAAATCGTTTTCTCGCCGGCGTCAGCTGTGGCCCTCGCCGGTGCCAGCGCGCCGCCGCCAATGGCCACGCCCACAGCGCCCGCGCAGGCGAGGCCCGCGGCTGCGGCGCCGGTGGTCTTCAAGAAACCGCGTCGAGTGAGTCCGCCCGTGGGATGGGTTGCTTCGGACATCTCTCCTCCTTTGAATTCCCAGGGATCGAGCCGTGGGACGCCACGCGCACCTGCGGCGAATGCATGCGCCGCGAATGGATTGCGACAATGTCGCCGCGCCAGTGGGTCTTGGACTCTTTGCGCCTGCGTCTCCTCAACTGCGCAGGTCGCTATCCCCTCTTCTGGTAATCCTTGAGAATTGGCCAAATTCCACGGGAAGCACTATAGCAAATTGTCCTATGACAATGCAAGGATTATCATAGGACAATTTTCAAAGCAGATTATCTATTTTGAGGATAGTTTATCTATTGAGCCGCGCGCTGGTGCACTAAGCCCACTACATAGACCAAATCCTGCTCAGCAAAATAGCGGTAGATTATATCGAAGGGGTCTACAACGACTTTGCGAACCGTGTCGCCGAAGCGTCGCTTGATTGAAGTGGGCAGTATCCTCGACCCCATCTCGGGCGCAAACTCAAGAAGAGATACCGCATACCATATCTCCTCGCGCTTTGAGTCCATGTATACCTGGGTCATATCCTCAACAAAGCCTTCAGAGACCTCGACTTTAGCCACGACCAAGCCTCTTTTCGACTTCGGCTCTTGCTTCCGCTACGCCATGGAATACACGCCCGGCCGCAAAATCGGCCTCTCCCCTCTCGAGCACTTCCATAACTCTTCGCTCGTACAACGCCTCCTCTACAGCACGCGCTTTTTCTTGCGCTAAAACATCCTCGGAGCAAAAGATGTAAGCAGCATTGCCGTTCTCGGTAATGTGGACCACTTCTTCAGCAGCCCTGTCTTTAATTTCTCTTTGCTTGGTTTTCAAGGCGGCAAAGGAGTAGATAGGGGTAGCCCTTGGTGCCTCATATGCAGGAACTGGCATGGCAATCTCCTTAAAGTTCTTAGTTAGGTATCTATATAGTACTCAAAATCGATACCTTATTCAATATCAAATTCAGTTCCATAGATCAACGGATTCTGATTTGCGCTTCTGCCGCTTCTTCGGCCTCACCGATGGCTACTGGCTTCGCGCCCAGGAAGCCTACGACCTGGAAGTCACGAGGCGCAAGCCCGCCCCCGAACTCAAGCGAATCCGTCCCTTCAACCAAGCTGCCTGCCTGTAGGAATCTAGAATCCCATCGCCTTCAACCGCTCCAAAGCGGGCGCGGCGTGGCGGGCGCCGGCTTCGGGATACAGCTCGGAGGCAATCGCGATGCCGAGGCGAACATCTTCCGCCGCCTTTCCAAGCACTTCGTCTACGACGCGAGCAGGCAGGCCCCATGAGCGGGCCTCAGCTACAATATTCTCTCGCTCGATCCTATCGATGCGAATGCGGCCATCGATGCGCAAGCCCATGAACAGCACGTTCGGCGTAATCTCAAGGGCTGGCACGACGTCATAGAGCGGCGCGAGGCACACCTCGTCGCCCCCGTGGAGCAGCGCGTAGTTCTTGGCGTGAGCGTCGGTATTTCCCAGAACGGTGTTCACGAAGAGATGCCGCAGCAGCCGCTTGCGCTCTTCCAGCGAGTCGGCGGCATAGCGGGACAGCAGCTCGGCAATGCCCTTATAGGTTGGATCGCTTTTCGTGGGCGTCGCCGTTGCCGCGTACTTGCGTCCCGGCTCTATGCCGAGAGCCTGCGCGCAGTCTTCTTGATGCAGCCGAACGAGCCCCCTTTCGGTTTCAACTCGGTCGAAGCGTTCCACAACCAGCGTAGACGGCGCGTCGGGCAAATCGAGAATGGCTGAGCCAGCCGTCTCCGTCACATGTCGTGCGACTTCCATTCCCCATGCTTCCGCTTCGACCAATCCCGCAAGCCGACCCTGGGGCTGCGGCTTCAATATATGCGTCGAAGGAGCCCCGTCCAAAGGAAGCGCCGCGGAACTTAAGGCCCTGTGGCCTGGCTCAGCCGCAGCCCAGTCTTCTGGTCTCGCAGTCACGCACAGCTTCTCCTGAAAGCCGCCAAGCGACACCCGCAGAGAAGATGCGTCATCGTAAGGGTGCGACGGCAATGCCGCCAGACGTGCCGACAGTTCCTCGGGAGTCAATCGCTTCTCGCGCGGCAGCTCCTGGCTCGCACGCGCCAACGCCCAATCTTCCGAGGGCATCACCTCAACGGCGCCGGCGCACTCCCAGCCAATCTGGGCGAGCAATCCAAAATAGTCGCCCTCGGCAACACCGTAGAACCGCTGCAGCTCATCGAGCCTCGCGTCTTCGGGCAAAAGCCCCGAGAACCAGGAAAACGTCCGCTGGGCATCGAAGGGTTCCTCTTGCACGCAGAGCGCCGTTGAGAGCAGAGGCGAAAAGGGATGCGCCGAGGCCACCTCTTCCGAGAACGCGAAACGAGCGCCATTCTTCGTGCGAGCCAGATGCCCAATCTTCTCGCCGCCGAGGCGAACCTCAAGGGTCTCGGAATTCACTGTTGACCCCCTTCTTGGCGCGAGCGCAGAAGCGACACCACCGACGCAGGGGCATCATGCACTTCGGCTTGAGCGCCCTTGGGGAGCACCACCAGCTTCAAGCCCAAATCGCTGATGGCGCGCATGAGGGTCTGGGAGCTGACGCCCTTGCCGTTTTCGAGAGCCGAGAGTGTGGCGTGGGAGGCACCGATGATCTCGGCGAACTCATCTTGGGTGTACCCCTTTTCCTTGCGGGTTTTCTGGAGAAACGACCCGAGCTGGTCAAGGCCGTACACATTGGTCCACTTCATCGTACATCTCCCATCGGATATCAATTTTTCTTGATATTAGCCGATATCGGGAAAATGTCAAATATTCTTGATAGATTGGAAAACGAGGTGATTGTCAAATATTTTTGACAGTTAGCCCTTGAGCAGGTCGCCCAGGCCCTCGTTGAAGCCCTCGGCGAAGGCGCTAGGGATGACGACGGTGCCCTTGCCCTCGCGCAGCGACTCGTTCAGCAGGTGCATGGTGCGCAGGCGCGAGACCGCCTCGTGGTCGCCGATGAGCCCTTCCATTTCGTCCAAGATCTCGTAGATGTCGTGCTCCGCTTCCATGAGGATGATGCGGGCCTTCTTGCGTTGCTCGGCCTGGGCCTCCAGACTCATGGCCTCCTGCAGCTCCTTCGGCAGCAGAATGTCGCGCACCTCCACCGAAAGGATGGTCACACCCCAGGGCGCCACCTTCTCCTCCAGCACCCGTTTGAGCTCCCGATCCAGCTGCTCGCGACGGATGGCCACCTCGGCGGCGCTCGCCCGCCCGATGGCGTCGCGCAGGGCCGTCTGGGCGGCCATCTCCACAGCACGGGTGAAGTCGCCCACCTCGGTGCAGGCCGCGGCGGCGTCCCACACGTGCCAGAACAGCACGGCGTCCACGTTCATGGGAACCAGGTCGGCCGTCAGCGTCTCCTCGGCGTAAAAGGTCGTCACCCGCGTGCGCGTGTCCACCCGCATGGTGTTCGACTCGATGACGGGGATGGTCCAGAACAGCCCCGGCCCCGACACGCGGTTGAAGCGCCCGAGGCGCAGCACCACCACGCGCTCCCACTGCTGGGCGACATGGCAGCAGCCGATGGCGAGCAGCGCCGCGAGGGCCGCCACCACGATGACCTCCAACGTCACACGGCCGACCGTAAGCCAGCCGATGCCCAGCACCGCAGCGAGCACCGCGACGAACAGCACGGCGGAGAACAGCAGCACGCCCGTCGAGGACGCACGCTCCCCCACCACCTCCGTGGCCGCATCGGGCGCCACGCGGAACCGGCGCTCGCCGGAAGACTTCTCCTTGCGGGACATTTAGGCTCCCTTCTCGGCCCGGGCTCCGGGCTTCTCGAAATCGATGATGCGGGCAGACACCTCGCCGCGCTCGCGGGCCTCATCGTACTTCAGGCGCTTGATCTTTCGGCTCATGGCGCGCTCGATGTCATCTAGCCCCATGCCCAGCTCGCGGCACGACGCGATGCACTCGTCTAGCACCGCATCGGCCTCACCCTCCCCTTCCGCACCCATCTTCGCACCCAAATCGGTCACGAACACGCCACGACCCCGCGTCGATTCCAGGTACCCGTCGGACACGAGGCTCAGGTAGGCCTTGTTCACCGTGTTGTAGTTGATGGAGATCTCCGAAGCCAGGCCGCGCACCGTGGGCAGCTTGTCGCCGGGCGCCAGGGTGCCGTCGTTGATGAGGTAGGCGATGCGGTTGCGCAGCTGCACCCACAGGGGCAAGTCGCTTGTCGGATCAACTTCGAAGGGAAACATGGACGACCTTTCTCTCAAGGACTAGAAGGGAACGGAAACAACGGGCAGCATCCCGGCCGCCACTACGACCGCGCGCAAACAGGCGCCGCCAACAAGAACGCAACCGGCGCTGGCGAGCAACGCGCGCGAGGCGAGAGACGCCTCGGCGACGTCCTTACTCGCATTGCAACGCGCGAGGACAGCCTCTATCGCAAAAGGAGCAACAAGGCCAACGAGCACAAGGCCGCCCCAGAACGGCAGAGAGCACGCACCGTTCAATACGGAGGCCACCGATGCCAACGCGGCCGCATCGGTAGGCGTTGCCCCCGAGGAAGCCGAGCCGCCGTGTTCCAGCCACGCTGCACCGAGCCACAGCGCCACGACGACCGCCTCCAGGGCAAGGAGAACCATATCGGCGCGAACGACTTGCCGCATCGTTCGGCCGAAAACCGTCGCCATTCCCGAAAATACTGCCACCATGCCCACAAGCGCCACTCCGCACGAGAGAGCCGAGATCGCGAACAGCCCCGGCAGCCACGGGCCGAACCACAACGGCACCGACGGCATACCCGACAGCAACAGTCCCGTATAGATCACCGCGACGAAAGACACCGCCGCAAGCAAGACAGCGAGCGCTCTGAATAGAGGCAGAGACACCGACGGCACCCCGAGCCACACAAGAAGCATGGCTGCCGCCAACGTGCCACAAAGCAAAAGTGCCCAGAATCCTACGACCAGATAATTCGAAGGGGATGAAACCGCCAGCAAAAGGATGCGATCGAGGCGCCCCACATCAGCCGCAAGGCACAGGGCCCCCAGCACTAAGACTACCAGCGAGGCCACGAGTATCGGCACGAACAGTCGGCGATAGGCAGCGCTTCCGTTGTCTCTGAAGCGCACAACCACTCCGCGGCTCACGGCTCTCTCGTCAGCGAGGAGCATCAGCACTGCGGCAATCAAGAGCGCGCCCGCCCCTGTCCCTCCCAGAAAGAGGTAAGCAACCACCAGTTCGCTGAACACGACTCCTCCTCTTGCCCTAGACAATGCCTACGGAACCCACCGACCCCGCATTCCGGCGTTAAGATTATCATAAGACAATCGAAGAAGCGATGCGTCCGTCAGGAAAGATTCAGGGAGAGCAGCACCAAGAATTTCGAGTTGTTAGACATCCAACGCGCTCGCAGGTGATTGCCTGCTTCCATCTTGTCTTCTCATATATCGTATTTTATTACTTTTCTTACACATTTTGTTCTGCCACAGTTTTTGAGCGAACCATCGCGCGTACCTAAAGTCTAACAACTCGAAAAAACAGCCCGAATCCGACGGCAAGCTTTTCCGAGAAGGCCTTCGTTCCCGATTCGCACGGTTAATTCACGTTGAAATCGCGCCGCTTTTGCGTCGGCTACAGCAACACCTTCACGCCGAAGTAGGCGAGCACCACCAAACCCACGATGATGCGGTAGACGCCGAACGCCGTGAAGTCGTTCTTCTTGATGTAGCCCATGAGGAACTTGATGGAGATCACCGACACCACGAATGCCGTCACGATGCCCACCACGAGCACGGCGATCTCGGTGGCCGTCATGGCCAGACCCACGGCCATCAGATACTTGATGAGCTTCAGCACGCCCCAGCCGAACATGACGGGAATCGCGAGAAAGAACGTGAACTCCGCCGCCGCCGTGCGCGAGCAGCCGCAGAGCATGCCGCCGATGATGGTGGAGCCCGAGCGCGACGTGCCGGGGATGATGGCGAGCATTTGGAAGCAGCCGATCTTCAGCGACGTCTTCCAGTCGATCTCGTCCACGGTGCGCACGCGGAACAGGGCCATCTCGGCGTCGTCGCCATCGTCGCCCGGACCCACCTCGGGCACGGGACGCGCATGGGCGCCGCGGGGACGCCGGGGGGCGCGACTGGCCAGATAGGCTGCCTCGCGCCGACGGTTGCGACGCTCCAGCAGGATGAACACGACGCCGTAGACGATAAGGGCGATGGCCACCGTCCACGCGTTGTAGAAGTACTCGTTGAAGAAGTCGTCCAGCGTAAGTCCGATGGCCGCCGCCGGGATGCAGCCGATGGCCACCATGCCCCACAGCCGCCACGTGCCGCGCTTCTCGGCCGACGTCTTCTTCGGCGAGAACGGGTTCAGCTTATGGAAGTACAGGATGAGCACGGCCATGATGGCGCCCAGTTGGATGACCACTAAGAACAGCTCCAGGAACTCCGCCGACACGTTCAGCTTCACGAACTCGTCCACGAGAATCATGTGGCCCGTGGAAGAGATGGGCAGCCATTCGGTGATGCCCTCCACGACGCCGATGAAGAACGCCTTCAGAACTTCGATGAACATGTCCACAGAAACTGCCTCCGTACGATTTGCTTGTCTGTCGGCCCAAGCGGCGAGCGGCAACCCAGGCCAGAGCGCGCCGCCAACACGAGGAAAAGCGCACAAGGGGCACTCCCTCTTTCGAGCCTCGGAAATGCTATCACGGCACTGCGAATCGTCAGGATTCCTACGGAGAAAGTCCACGTTTGTCACTTTGGTCTACCGAGGCGCCGGCCAGCCCAGCGTTCGCAGCGCGCGACACAACCCGTCGTGTCGCGCGTGCCGCCCATTCCACCATGGCTTGTGCACGTAGCCGATTTCATGTCAGATACAACATAGCAAGCAGGTTCGTTTTCCCTGCTCAAATCCTCTTTTCGAAAGCAACGATGCGCCAACGAACACCAAGCATCGTGGTAATAAAACTATCGAAGATCGCACTTTTACCAACGATGTCAGTTCCATTGGGGTATCATGGGACACCCGCGAGAGACCGGAAGCGAAATGTTTTTCCGGCCCGGCAAACGCAGCTTTCAACTCAACAGGCCTCGCCCTCTTCCTGGCGCTCAGGCGCACTGCGGCACAACCCGCGGCGCACGGACGTCCTTGCCTCATCACGGATGCGCCCACCAACCGAAGGGTCTCCCCCTTCCGACAAAAGGATACTATCATGCTGAAAGCTGCCCACCCCGGCGGTCTGATCCCGCCCATCCTCCATCCCTCCCCGCTCAACCGCGAAAACACCGGCGAGCGCACCGACCGGACGGGCGCGCTCCTGTTCGCAGGCGCCGTGGCTTCCTTCGGGCTAGCTCTCGTGCTCATCGGCGCTGCCGTTTCGTTCGCCGCCGGAGCGCCAGCGCCGGCGAACCTCGACCAGTCGACCCTCGTGTTCGGATCCTTGGCAGCGGCCTGCGCCCTGGCGGCACTCGGCATGATGCTGGCCTTGCGGGAGAGAAGCCTGCGCACGCAGCAAATGCGCCGCGTCACCCGTGCCGAGCAGATCCAGGGAGAGCTGGACAGTCTGGGCCTCACGCCCAAGGAGATGCCCATTGCCAAGCTCATCCTGCAGCATCAAAGCTATGCGACCATCGCCGCCGAGCGGCACCTGGCCGTGCGCACGGTGCAATTCCATGCCACGAATATCTTCCGGAAGGCCTATGTCAGCAATCGGCGCGATTTCGAGCGTGTCATCCTGGCCGACGAGCGCAACGACGACCGGAGCGACGGGGGCCGCCGCGACACTCCCTGCTGCCGCAGCAACCAAACGACACCGCCCGACGGCCGAGGCGCCGCGCGCCCCGGATGCGCCCTCTGCGGCCAAAATACCTGCTTGCCCGGGGGCGGCTCCGACAACCCGGCGACGGGCCTCCCCGCGCAAAACCCTGGCAGCGAGCAAGAGCGCGGAGATCCCGACCGTCCCGCTGGCAGCCCCACGACCCTCCGCAGCAGGGCGGCCCTGCGCCACGGCAGGCAGGAGGGAGGACGGCCATAGCCAGCGCCGTTCGCTAGCGCGCCCGCACATCTGGTAGGCGGCGCCGGCACTCGCAGGCGCGTCCGCGAGAGGTCATCATTGGGGAAACAGGCGCCCGCGCGCCGCCTTCGTCGTGGTGCCCGCGTGCTACCGTGAACCCATGAGCAACTTCGCCGACATAGCGTGCCCTGCATCGCCGCAACTCGAAAGCGCAACGACCGCCTCCCCTGACGGCCGCCCGAAAGACTCGGCAACATTTGCGGGAAGCCGCTCTCGAAAGACGCCCGACGTCCCCGAAGGCGAGATGCACGGCCACGGCTCCGGCGGCCCCAAGGACGTCTGGACGCACAACGTGGAAGCCACCGCGTCCCTCCTCATCGCCTTCGGCACCCTCATCACCACCTGCAGCGCCCAGGGCCTTTTCACCCCCTCGACCGCCAGTCGGTGGATTCTCGAGTACCTCGTTCCCTTCCAGCTGCCGATTTTCTACTTCTGCCTGGGCTTTCTCTACCAGCGCTACCGCACGACGCGCACCCCTCGCGCCTGGGGCCAGAACCTCCGCCGCGAGCTGGCGCTCATGGGCATCCCCTTCGCGGCGTTCACCGTGCTCGTGCTGCTCACGAACTCGGCCGTCGGCGCGAAGCCGCCTCTGTCGGTCGCCGATCTCCTCCGCGCGCTCTTCATCGAGCCCGTCATTCCCGTCGGCTACTTCTATACCTGCCTCATCATTTACGCCATCACCCCCACCGTGAAGAGCCGCCGCAACGCCAGCGGCCTCCTGTTCGCCGCCGTCGCAGCGAAAGCGGCCATCGTGGCGCTCGCTTCGCTGCCCGCCACCGCCGAGATGGCCACGCGCCTCCCCTACGCCGTCACCTCCGTGGCCGAGAACTGGATCTGGGTCGCCGGCGGCATGGCCATGGCGCTCTACCGGGGCCTGCCCCTCGTGCGCGGATCCGAGAAGGCCTGGGCCCTCGGCGCCCTGTGGGTGGCCACCAGCGTGATCGCCTTCTACGCCGGCTGGACCGGCGAGACGTCCCACGCCGTTCTGGACGCGCTCGGCGTGCTGTGGGCGACCTCCCTGTTCTCCACCGTGTTCCGCAGCGGGCGGCAGAACCGCTTCTACGACTTCGTGACCCGCTACACCATGGCCATCTGGCTCTTCCACGGCATCTGCCTCGCTCTGTACTTCCATCTTTGGAAGGCGGCCGGCATCTCCGTCACAGCAGCACCGTGGATGGCGGCCGTGGGGGCGGCGCTCGTCTGCTACGGCATGCCGGTGCTGATCATGGCCGTCCTTTCGCGCCTTGGGAAGGCCGGCATCATCGTGTATCCGGCCCGCTATCTGCCGCCCGCGCCGGCCACCATGCTCCGGAAGACGCCGCACTAACGTATACTAGGGCCCATGAACAAGTCGCAAACATCTTTCCTGGCGGGGGGCGACCCGTATCTGGCGCCGTTCTCGTCTATGACCGACGGGCAGCTGCGCGACCCCAAGCAGCTCGTGGGCCTGGCCCGCGCCATCGACCCGGAGGGCGCGCCGGAGCGCTTGGCGTCGGGCCTGTTCGTCGCTGAGTCCGTGAACGTCATCGACCGCGCCCTTAACGCCGGGTGCGTCCCCTTCGCCGTGCTCACCGATGCGCGCTGGCTCGCCGCCTCCGAAGTGCTCTTGGAAAAGGTGCACACGGCCAATCCGGCCGCCCCCGTGGCCGTGGTCTCCTCGGAGGAGATGCGCTCCATCACCGGCTACGAGGTGACCCGCGGGCCCTTGGCCGCCTTTCACCGGCCGCCCGAGCCCGACCTGGCCGCCCTGCTTACTGGCGCCCACCGCGTCGCCGTGCTGGAGGACGTCACGAACTACACCAACATCGGGGCCATCTTCCGCAGCGCCGCCGCCCTCGGCATCGATGCGGTGCTGCTCACGCCGGCCTGCCATGACCCGCTGTTTCGCCGCGCGTCGCGCGTTTCCATGGGTACGGTGTTCCAAGTGCCCTGGGCCCGCATCGGCAGCGCGCGCGATTGGGCGTGCGAGGGCGTGGCGCGCCTGCGCGACGCCGGCTTTGCCACAGCCGCCCTGGCCCTGGCCGACGACGCGCTTTCCATCGCCGATACGCGCCTGAAGGCGACCGACAAGCTGGCCCTCGTACTGGGCACGGAAGGCGACGGCCTGGCCGCCTCCACCATCGCCGCCTGCGACTGGACCGTGCGCATCCCCATGCACCACGGGGTCGATTCCCTGAACGTCGCCGCCGCCAGCGCCGTCGCCTTCTGGGAAACCCGCCGGGAAGGCTAGCGTCGCGCAGCCACATCCCGTAGCTGGGAAGACTAGCGTCGCGCAGCCTCATCCCGTAGGGGCTGACCTTGGTCAGCCCTCATCAGGCAAGGTTATCCCTCTTGTGAGGGGCGACTGAGGTAGCCCCCTACGGATGGAGCGGAAGCTCGGCCCCCTACGAGCCGGTCGGAAGTCCCATGGCGTTCGCGATCGCCATCGTCACGCCCACGGCTATCACGCCCACGACAACCAGCGCGATGCCCAAGATTCGCAAACGAGCTCCCTGCAGAAGGCGAAGCCTCGGAGCCGCCCGACGTAAAACGCGGACGTCGGTCAAAATGAAAAGAAAGCCCGTGAAGAACGGAATACCGAACGTCCAATACTGAAAGGCGAGCAGCCAGAACGGCCAGGTGGCGTAACGTTCGTCGGGCGTGAACGGCATTGCGATGAGAACTGCCATGAACAGCAGCCACACCACCAAGAGGGCGACATCGACCACGAGCCCTGCCGTCTCACCGGAGGAGAGCGTCGAGAAAGCACGCCTTACCCGAGAAACGACTACGCCATGCGGTCTGTCATCGATCGGAGCTGCGGCACTCACCGCCGTCGCGGCCCAATCCGCAGGGGAAACCCGACCCGCGCCGGCGACCTGGGTCACAACGACACCCCGGTCTGCAGGAGAAGCCCCGGCTGGGGCGAGCGCCGCGAGGAACGCCGCCTTCAGGTCGCGCACCGTCTGGAAGCGGGCCGCCGGATCAAAGGCGCAGGCGCGCTGGAGCACGGGGCGCAGCGCGAAAGGCACTTCCGGCCCCGCGAATCCCGCCGCAGCCACCGACGGCGACGGATCGCGCTCGGCCAGCAGGTAGTAGAGCAGCATTCCCAGCGCGTACACGTCGCTGCGCTCGTCGGTCTGCCCGTAGCCGAACTGCTCGGGCGGCGCGTAGCAGCGCGTGCCGAAATGAGCCGTGTCCCCGTCGGCCCCCTCGCGAAAGACCCGGGCGATACCGAAGTCGATGATCGTAAGGCCCGCATCGCTCACCACGATATTGGTGGGCTTCAAATCGCGATGGATCAACGGCGGCGAGAACTGCTCGTGCAGCTCCATCACCCCGTCGCACAGGAGCGGGAACCACTGCGCCGCCAGGGCGAGCGATCCGTCGCGCTCGTACACCTCGTCCCGCAGCGTGCGCCCTTGGATGTATTCCATGACCACCACCAGCTCGTCGCCGGTGGTATGGACGTCGTAGATGCGCGGCAGATGCCGGAAACGCCGCCCGGCGCGCTGCGCTCGGAACAAGTGGCCGTAGGCATCCCCCATGGCCGCATCAACCGCGATGCGCTTGCGGACGAACGGCCCGAGCTCCGCCGCATTGGCCCCCACGAAGTACACCACTTCGGTCGTCTCGTGGGGCACCGTCTTCAACACCTCATCGACGCGATAGCAATCATCGCGGGCAAGGGCGGCGAGGTATGCGGCAAGCGGGTCGTTTTCCATAGATGCCATGGTACCAAAGTTAGCTGATGGTCGCCTCGTCGAACCGGTAAAGCTCCTCCTCGGTTTTCTGCAGCGTGTAGCCATGGCTGATGGCGAAGATGACGATGGCATCCCGCCGATTCTTGCAGTACAGCTCGTTGGCGCCTCCCGCCTGCAGAAGGCGGTTCGCCTCGCGCAGCGTGCATCCCATGGCGAAGGCGATCTTCAGCAAGTTGTCCCGGGAGGCGCGGCGGGCGCCGGTGAATATCTGGTAGCCGAAGGTCTCGTTGATGCCCGCCTCGCGCACCACGGCCGCACGCTTCAGACCCTTCTCCGCCAGAAGCGCGTTCAGGTACTCCGCCAGACTACGCTCGCCCACCTCGCGCCGCTTGATGAACGCCCGCGGATCCGGCGCATCCAAGAGCTCGGCCAGCATGTCCTCTGTCAGCGGTTCCTCCACGCGCTTCTTTCTCCTTCGACCCATATCACGAAGCCCCTATTGTAGCGCCCCGAGCGCCCGCCTTCGAAGACGGGCGCCCGAGACATGCGCCATCGGGCACGCTAGCTCAGCGAGAACGTCTGCTCGGCGATGAGCTCGTCGCTGAAGCTGAAAAGCTCTTCCACCTCGACGGTAAGATCGCTCATGTCGGCGAGCTCGTAAGCCGACTCGTAAGTGATGGAGGAGCCAGGCTTCACCTCGTTCATCGACTTGCCGGACTCCTCGGCATCGGCGACCACAGCCAGCTCGAGCTCGGTTCCGTTCTGGAAAGCTTTGGCGTGAACCGCCACTGCGGGGCTGGTCGCCTCGTCGGAGTTGTTCGTGAAGGTGTAGGTCACCACGGCAGCTGGATTTCCCCGATAGTCCTCGGTCACGCGGCAGTCGTCGATGGTGACGCCGTAAGCGGCCTGCGTCGCCTCGCTCTGCTCGGCCGCCTGGGGCTCGGCCGCAGATCCGGAATCTCCGGCCGCTACGCCTTGCGCCGTCGCCGTATCAAGCCCGCTCTCCTCCATGGCCTGGTCGAGGGCGGCGCTGAAGGCGCTCTGCATCACGAGCACAAGGATGAAGGCGATCACAGACAGCACGAGGCCGGCGACGCCTAAGCCCTTACCGCTCTTTTTCCCTTTCGAAACGCCCACCAACCCGACGATGGCGAAGACGATGCCGAGGATGGCCAAAAGGAAGGAGAGGTTGTTGATGATCGGCAGAATCGAAGTGACCAGTGCCACGATTCCCAATACGAGAGAAGCCACGGCCATGGCCGAGCGAGGTTGCGTTTCCATAGATGATTCCCTTCTTCTAAACGCGCTATTCCTAACGGACAAGGAAGAAGGGTATCCGTTCTCGTTAACCGTTTCATTAGCTGCCAGCTAAGGCAACGGCAATTTTTCCCTAGCTCAGATCGACCTTGGCGCGCACGAGGTAGGCGGACAGGGCGACGCCGCCCGCGGCCACGGCAAGGTTCACCACCGTCTGCATGACGGACACCGTGCCGAGCATGAACGATGCCGTGCCCGTGTCGCCCATCATGGCCAGCACGCCAACGATAGAGAACAGAAGAGAGATCACCCAGCCAATTCCCACATACAGCGCCACGGCCGCGGCCACCTTATGCCGCCGCGCCCACCATGCGCCCAGCGTCAGCGAGAGGAACGCCAGCCCCACGGTGTAGGCGGCGGACACGAGCGCGTTCGCCACGCCTATGACCGACGAGGCCACACCACCGCTGCCCGTCAGCGCCGACCAACCGCCCAAAAGCGACAGCACCACCGACACCATGTCCCCATCGCCGTCGGAGATCGCGAGCACGGCCAATGAGGCGAGCGCGCAGGCCGCAAGCGTAAACACCGCCGCCAGCAGGAAGGCGGCGCAGAATTTCGCCGTCACCAGCGCGCCCGTGCGCACCGGCAGCGTGAGCGTGAGATAGCCCTCGTCGGTGAACATCGTGCGATAGAAGCGCATGGCGATGAACACGTAGACCGCCACGAGGCTGGCCCACACGAGAAAGGCGCAGAACAGCGCCGCCATCACGAGCACCACGGTCAGGTTGGAAGCGGCCGACGCCTCGTTGACATAACGGGAGGCGAATCCCGCCGCGCGGCTCACGGCGTCGGTGGCCTCGATGCAGCCGATGCCCACCACGCCAGCGACGACCATAATGGCCAGCATGATGGCCGCAGGCTTCACAAGCGCCCGCATTTCCTGGGCGAAGAGCTTTCCTAGCATCGGAACTCCTCTCGGAAGAACGCGTCCAGCGTCGTGCCCTTCCCCTGGGTCACGTAGGCCACGGGCGCGTGCAGAAGCATCTGGCCATAGCGCAGCAGGATGAAGTCGTCCAGAAACGCCTCCACGTCGCGCACGAGGTGGGTGGAAAGGATGATGGACGACTGCGGCCGATAGGCGCGAATAACCGTTTGCAGGATGTAATCGCGGGCCGCCGGATCCACGCCGCCGATGGGCTCGTCCAAAAGATACAGCGCCGCGTGACGGGCCATGACGAGCGTGAGCTGCACCTTCTCAACGGTGCCCTTGGAAAGCGCCGCGCACGGGGCGCCCTCGGAAACGCCGAGCCGAGCAAGCATGTCCCGGGCCAAGGCGGCGTCGAAGTCCTCGTAGAAGTCGGCGAAGAAGGCGATCATCTCGCGCACGCGCATGGAACGGGAGAAGTAGAGCCGCTCGGGCAGGTAGGAGACGAGCGCCTTCGATTCCGGGCCCACCTCATAGCCCGCCACGCGAATGTCGCCCGCCGTCGGATGGGCCACGCCGGCGATCATCTTCAGCAGCGTGGTCTTGCCCGAGCCGTTCGGGCCGAGCAGCCCTACGATGCGGCCGGCGGCCAAGCTGACAGTAAAGCGGTCGAGCGCCACCGTGGCGCCATAGCGCTTAGTGAGGTCGCGGCACTCGAGCAAGGGCGGCGGCGCGACTTCGGGGACAAAGGCATCCACGGGAAGCCTCCTCATCGTTCGGAATCACTGGCTCCATCCTAGCACGGACGCCAACGGCCAAGCGGGAACCCCATCGAATGAGCGAATCGCTCCCGCCGCATAGGCGCATGGACCTTCCCACCGCATGGACGCATGGACGAATCAGTCATGCAGCGCGTTTCCGAAGGCATCGACAATGCACCCTCTTGTTTTGAGAAAGAATTTCGAGTTGTTAGAGTTCGCGCGCAGAAAACCAGCCGCTCCAAATCAGCAATTCAGGCAAAACCGCCATCAAAATGGCGAGATCGCCCTCTCATTCGCTCGACTAAGTCTAACAACTCGAAATTCTTGCCAAAAAGAGGGAGGCGCTTTGCTCCAAAAGCGAAAACCCTGGAAGCGCGCCGTCCCGCCCCCGTTAAACCCGCTCGAAGGCCCAGAGGTTGGCACATTGGGCGAGCACGCGCTGAACGTCCCAGGTGCGGGCGCTGTTGGCGGGGCTGTTGGGGTCGTGGATGACCAGCTCGCCGTTGTCGGCCACGCCGGCCACCACGAGAAAGTGTCCCGTGTCCGTGAAGTCGCCGGGGCGCACGCTGCAGATGACGGGATGCCCCTCAGCGAGCTCCGCCGCAAGACGCCCCGCGTCCGCCGGCACCTCATGGGAGGAAAGACCCAGCTCGGCCGCGCCGTCGGTCATGAGGCGCCAGGCGGTGAGTCCCCCTTCCACGTAGCCTTCGGCCTCGCTGAAGGCGGCCATGGCGGCGGGATCCTTGTCGGTCTTCCCCGTCAGCGCGATGTAGACCATGGCCAGGCTCGTCGGCCCGCAGCCGGCCTCCCGCACCGTGGTACCGGCATAGGGCGCATCGCGGTACTGGGGATCGGTCTGGTAGAGGAAGGGCAGATGGCCGCCGCGCCACTCGTCACGCGGGGTGCTGGCAGGATCGTCCGCCTCGTCCGCGCCCGCGGCGGCCGGAGCGGTATCCGCCGTGGGCGAGGCGATGCCCGGTCCCGTAAGCCCCAGCCCTTCGACGTACAGGTTCGCCATTTGGAAGATAGCGACCAGCACGAAAATGGAGAGCGCCGCCACGCTCAGCACCGACCACAGATGCCAGCGCCGTCGCCCAATGCGGCGGCCACGCGCGGCGCGGCCCGTGCGGGCCAGACCGCCCAGCATGGCCCTCACCACGCCCGGCACGGCAGCCGAAGCCGCGAACGCCCGCGCCGACCCGCGAGACGGCCGCCGCTGCGGCGATGCACCCTGGGCGGTTTTCGAACCCGCGCTACGAGCCGACCGACTCCCCGCGCCCTGCGGCCGCGCCCAAGCGTCCCGCCCGTAGGGATTGGGGGCAACCCTCGAAGCACCCGAAGAGCCCGAAGCGCCCGCCCTTCCGGCGCAGCTTAAGGGCGCGTCCCCTTCGTACAAGTTTCCCTCGTCGAAACGGTAGGCAGCAGTGTCCATAAATCTCTCCTTACGTTGCACCTCCACCTTACCGACGAGCCGGCTTACGCGTCCCATAGCGAAATCTGACATTTCCGGCAGGGCACCTTAACTTTTCCTGAAGCTGTCACGGGATGGCACGCCTGTTGGCAAAACCCGGGGCGAATCGCGTACAATAGCCCTTATGGAAAAACGCGCGCACATACTGGTGGTGGACGACGAGCAGGCCATTGCCGATCTGGTTGTCAACCTGCTCGTGGCCGAGGGCATGGACGCGCTGGCCTGCTACAGCGGACAGGCGGCCTTGGACATGCTCGCCCGCACGCCGTTCGACCTGGCCATCGTGGATATCATGATGCCGGGCATCGACGGCTTCGAACTCTGCGTTCGCATGCGCCAGATGCGGGACATTCCCGTCATCTTCCTCTCGGCGAAAGACGAGGAGGCCGACCAAGTCGTCGGCTTCACCCTGGGCGCCGAGGACTACGTCACCAAGCCCTTCCGGCCCCGCGAATTGGTGGCCCGCGTGAAAGCGCGCCTACGCCGACGCCAAGCAGCGCCCCAGGCTTCCTCGACCCTGCTTTCCGCCGGCGCCATCGAGGTGGACTTGCGCACACATCTAGCCACGCTCCACGGCGAGCCTTTGCACCTCACCCCCAAGGAGTTCGCCATTCTGGCGATTCTGGCCCAGTCGGTCGGCTCACCGGTCTCGGCGGCCGATCTGTTCGAAGGGGCCTGGCACGAGCGCTTCGACGACGCGGCGGCCAACACGGTCATGGTGCACATCCGCCGCCTGCGCAAGAAGCTCGCCGATATCGACGCTTCCACGACGTTCATCGAAACCGCCTGGGGCGTCGGCTACAAGCTGCGCGGCGCGCCCGGCGACACCGGCCATGGCGCTTAAAAGCGAGCAGGCCCGCGTCCTGCGCCGGCGCGTGCTCGGCGGCCTCATTCGCAACCTGCTGCTGTTCAGCGGGGCCTTCGCCCTGGCTTGCTTGGTCATCGAGACCTTCATGGTGCCTTCGATCGCGAACTGGGTAGCCGACTCAACCTCGTCCTGGCGCACCCTGAACTCCTCCGAGCAGTTCCAGCAGATCCTCACCGACCAGGGACTGCTCGACGATGCCAACCTCTTCGACCTCTGGGTCAACGAGGCCGTCGAGAGCGGCTACTCCAACGATGCGGGCACTATCGCCGAGGTTCAAGGCGAAGTGAACGAGATGGAAGACGCCCTGGCGGAGTATGCAAGCATGATGGCCGACTCGCCCGAGAACGCCGAGGCGGCCGCGGCCTACGCCAAGGAACGGGCTGAGAAGCTCGGGGCGGATGTGGCCGTCGCCTCGGGCACCAACGCCGCGGCCATCGGCGACACGAGCACCTTCATCGATGACGTGGCGCCCCTCGATGCCGAGACCGACGGCGCCCCGGACGACAAGACCCTCTGGGCCGTTCCCCTCCTTCCCTATCAGACCATTCTGACGGCCGAGGGCATTTTCACCGACGAGGCGAGCGCCGCCCATGCCATGGCGGCGCTGCGCGTATCAGCATCCCTGCAGGAGCTGGGGCTTTCCCTGCCCGAGGCCCAAACGTTCATGCCGCCGGAGACCACGGTGGACGTGGCCACGCGGATTCTCGTCAGCGCCGCCGTCCTGGGCTACGATCAGCCAACGTTAAACGACCTTCTGCAAAGCGCCTTTCGCCAATCCCAGGAGCAGGCCTACAGCGCCTGGCTCGACCTGACCTCCGCCGAGGAGGCGCGGGCGCTGGGCGTCTCCGACGAGAACCCGGTCTGGCAAATCCAGTACGGCGAGGACGGCGTCTACCGCATGCGCGACGTGGCCACCTACACGTTCGTCAAGTCGTTCAAGCTCCCGCTGGCTCTACTCGTCTTCGTGGCCGGCTGGCTCGTCATCATCCTGCGGGCCCTGAACCGGTCGCTGCGCTACTTCGACGAGCTGTCCGGGGCCGTGGGCCGCTTGCTCGCCGACAAGGACGCCCCCATCGAGCTGCCGGCCGATCTGTCCATCGCCCGCAACGAGCTGGCGGTTATCCGCTCGCAGTCGCTGGCCGACGAGCGCGCCGCCCACGCCGCCGAGCAGCGCAAGAACGAGCTGGTGGCTTACTTGGCCCACGACATCCGCACGCCGCTCACCTCGGTGCTCGGTTACCTAGACCTGCTGCGCGAGACAACCGATCTGCCCCGTGAAACCCTGCGCAAGTACGCCGACATCGCCTATTCGAAGGCCGAGCGCCTCGAAAGCCTCATCAACGAGTTCTTCGAGATCACCCGCTACAACCTGTCAGCCATTCCCATCGAGCGGGAGACTGTGGGAGTGCGCCTGTTCTGCCAGCAGGTGGCCGAGGCGTTCTTCCCCGAGGCCGCCGCCCGCAACATCCGCATCACCGTGGACGCCGCCGGCGCCGGCCAGTTCTTCATCGACCCGGACAAGCTCGCCCGGGCGCTGGGCAACGTGCTGCGCAACGCCGTGGCCTACGCCGACGCGAACTCCGTCATCGCCATCGCCGCGCGCCAGGACGCCCGCACGACCACCATCACCGTAGCCAACCGCGGACGCGAGATATCCGACGCCCATCTGGAGACCATCTTCGAGAAGTTCTACCGCGAAGACGGGGCGCGCTCGTCGAAGAAGGGCGGTGCGGGGCTGGGGCTCGCCATTGCCAGGGAAATCGTCGTGGCGCACCACGGCGACATCGAGGCGGCAAGCGAGCGCGGCGTCACCGTGTTCACCCTGCGCATTCCCACCCAGGGGGAGGAGATTGAAGGAGCAGCCGCCGCGCCGCGCATCCCGGGCGCGCCCGAGGGCCTCCAGCGGCCGGTTGCGCCCGTGCCGCCCCGCACCGCGCGGCCGGCGGGCGTGCGGGCAATTTCCACGCCGCCTTCCGCGACGACGCGCCGCGGGGCCTCCGCCCGTCCGAATCCGCAGCACCCCGTCGGCGAACGGACGCACGCGCCGCGCCAAGGTACCTCTCCGTTAAATCCTCGTAACGCTCGCCATGGACAGGTTCCCGCGCGTAAGACGGTACGCGATAATGATGCGACACCCCGGCGGCGCGGCCTGTCCCGCTAGCTTCAAAACCAAAGCGAGCGTCAGCCCGAAGCGCCGTTTTCCTACTCAGCGAACACCCAAGGAGGCACCATTGAACCCCATCCGCATCGGCATTCTCGGCTATGGCAATCTCGGCCGCGGCATTGAACTGGCCGTCGCCGCCAACGACGATATGGAACTGGTGGGCGTGTTCACCCGCCGCGACCCGGCCACCGTGCATCCGCTCGGCGAGAACGTCGCCGTCTGGCCCGCCACGGAGCTGGCCGCCCATACCGACGACATCGACGTGCTCATGCTCGCCGGCGGCTCCGCCACCGACCTGCCCGAGCAGACCCCGGCAGCCGCTGCGCTCTACAACGTGGTCGACTCCTTCGACACCCATGCCAACATCCCGGCGCACTTCGCCGCCGTCGATGCGGTGGCCCGCGAGACGGGGCACGTGGCCGTCATCTCGGTGGGCTGGGATCCGGGCATGTTCTCGGTCTCGCGCGTTTACGCCAACGCCATCATGCCCAACGGCGCCGACTACACCTTCTGGGGCCGCGGCGTCTCCCAGGGGCACTCCGACGCCATCCGCCGCATCCCCGGCGTGGCCGACGCCCGCCAGTACACGGTGCCCGTGCCCGAGGCGCTGGAGGCCGTGCGCTCCGGTGCCAACCCGGAGCTGACCACGCGTCAGAAGCACACCCGCGAGTGCTTCGTCGTGGCCGAAGAGGGTGCCGATACGGCTGCCATCGAAGAGGCCATCGTCACGATGCCGAACTACTTCGCCGACTACGACACCACGGTCACCTTCATTTCTCAGGAAGAGCTCGACCGCGATCACGCCGGCATTCCCCACGGCGGCTCGGTCATCCGCACTGGCACCACGGGTGCCGCCGGCGAGAACACCCACGTGATCGAGTACTCGCTGAAGCTCGATTCCAACCCGGAGTTCACCGGCAGCGTGCTCGTCGCCTGCGCCCGCGCCTGCTGGCGCATGGCCTGCGCGGGCGAGACGGGCTGTCGCACCATCTTCGACATCGCGCCTGCGCTGCTCTCGCCCATGACCCCCGAGGAGCTCCGCGCGAAGATGCTGTAAGGCCGCGCGCCCAACAGCGCCAGCGAACACGCGCGCTCATTAACAAGCGGACCGCCCACCGGGTGGTCCGCTTTTTCATCGCCCGAGACAACTTGCCCCTCAATTTGGGGGCATATTTTCGAGTTGTTAGACTTCTACGCCCTGCAAGACAAAAGAAAAGGACTCAATACGAGTCCTTTTCCTGCCTTCCGGCCCCTTCTCGGTCTGTCTTTCCACCCTGGTTCCCCAAACCGCCCCCGACCATGTCTAACAACTCGAAATTTTGCACCCAGAACGGCACAGAGATTGTCCCAGGCTGAGCAAGACGCGGCAGAGGTGGCTAGAACTTCGCGAAGCGCTCCTGGCGTTGGCGGACCAGCTCGTCGGGAGAAAGATCGGCCAGCTCCTTGTAGGCGCCACGCACGTAATCGCGCACAGCAGCGACGGCCTCTTCCGGGTTCTCGTGGGCCGGGCCCTCCCCTTCCGAAATGACCGCATCGATGATGCCGCATTCCAGCACCGAGGCGGCGTCCATCCGCATGGCCTCGGCGGCCTCGGGCGCGCGGGTGCGATCCTTCCACAGGATGGAGGCGAAGCCCTCCGGCGAGAGCACCGAGTACACCGCATGCTCCTGCATGGCCACGCGGTTGCCCACGGCCAGCGCCAAGGCGCCCCCGCTTCCGCCCTCGCCCAGAAGCACGCTCACCACCGGAACGGTAAGGCCCGCCATGGCCACCAGATTGTCGGCGATGGCGTTGCCCTGGCCGCGCTCCTCGGCCTCGGTGCCGCAGAAGGCGCCCTGGGTGTCAACCAAACAGAGAATCGGCCGGCCGAACTTCTCCGCCTCGCGCATGAGGCGCAGCGACTTGCGGTAGCCCTCGGGCTGGGGGCATCCGAAATTGCGGGCCACGCGGTCGGCCAAGTTCACGCCCTTCTCCTGGGCAATGACCGTCACGGGATGCCCCGAGATCCACCCGATGCCGGCGAGGATGGCCCCGTCGTCGGCGAAGGCGCGGTCGCCGTGCAGCTCGATGAAGCCCTCCACGATGCCGTCGAGGTAGCGTCGGGCCGTGGGACGGCGCACGTTGCGGGCGATCTGCACGGACTCCCAGGCGCTGCCCGAAGCGGCCTCGCAGCTCACCCCGGACTTGCGGGCCTCGCGCCGGGCATGGCGCTCCAGCTCGCGGCGGGACGCCTCCTCGGCTTCCTCGGGGGTTTCCGGGCGCCCGATGAGCTCGCCCACCACCGGCACCGACTCGGCCAGGCTGCGCCACAGCCCCGCGGCCTCCTCGTCGCGGATGCGCTCGCCAACGGCTCGGGCCTCGGGCGCCACGTCCACCGAGCCGTAGGCGTCCGCGCCCACCGACAGCGCGTCCATGACGCTGTGGTAGGTGACGATGCGCCCCGGGTCGTCGGCCGGGGCGTGCAGGGCCAGAAGCTGGGCCAGCACGCTGCGCATCTGGGAGCGCTCCACGATGGCGTCGACAAGCCCGTGCTCGAGCGCGAACTCCGCCGTCTGGAAGCCCTCGGGCAGCTCCTGCTTGATGGTGTCGCGGATGACCCGCTGGCCGGCGAACCCGATGAGCGCGCCGGGCTCGGCCAAGACGATATCGCCCTGCATGGCGAACGACGCCGTCACGCCGCCGGTCGTGGGGTCGGTGAGCACGGTGATGAAGGGCAGACGGGCCGCCCCCAAACGCTCCACGGCGCAGGACACTTTCGCCATCTGCATGAGCGAGATGAGGCCCTCCTGCATGCGGGCGCCGCCGGAGGCGCAGAACACGACGACGGGCAGCCGCTCGGCGATGGCGCGATCGATCATCGCGGCCACCTTCTCGCCCACCACGTGTCCCATGGAGCCCATGAAGAAGCCGGACTCCATGACCCCTACGGCCAAAGGCAGCCCCGCGATGGTCGCGCGTCCCGTGCGCACCGCTTCCTCAAGGCCACTCTTCTCGCGCTGATCGGCGATCTTCTCCGGGTAGCCCGGGAAGTCCAGCGGGTTGGAGTCGGGCATGACCGCGTTCCACTCCTCGAACGAGCCGGCGTCCACCGTGGCGGCCAGGCGCTCGTCGGAGCGCAGGCGCTGCAGGGTGCCGCAAGCCGGGCAATAGCCGCCGAGCTCGATGATCTCCTCCTTGTCGAAGAAGAGCTTGCACTTGTGGCAGCGGCGCCAATGGGTGGGGCCCTCGTCGTCGTCCGCCACCCGAGCCGGCTCGTTTTCCCAGGGCGCCTCGGAGGGCGACGCCGCACCGAGCGCGGGCGCGACGCCGGCGGGCAAAAGCTCCACCCAACCGGTGCGCAGAGTGCCCTCGGTGGCCGGGGCGAACACGCGCAGGCCGCGCTTGGCGGCGTGACGCAGGAAATAGGCGTCCTCCGCGAGCGACGCCTTGGCGCTGTCGAGGAAGATGAGCGAGGCACCGCAGGCCTTGGCCGCCGAGAGCACTGTGTAGATGTTGGCGGAAAGCGTGTCGGCGTCCACGTCGGCCGTGGTGCTGCCCAGGTTGTAGGTGGGCAGCATGCGCCGGGCGAAGCCGTCCAGCGAGCGGTTGTCCACCGTGGCGAAGACCACATCGAGGCCCGCCTGCTCCATGGGCACCACGAAGGCCCGGGCGTTCTTGGCCGAGGCGATGACGAGGGCCCGGGGCTTCTCGGCGGTTCGCGCCGCATCGACGGCGAAGTCGTCGCCGATGGTGGATCGAACGTGCTCGGAGACGTCGGCCACCTTCTCCTCCGGGTCGCGATGGGACGCGCCGGCACGGACACCCACCAGGGCCGCCGCCGTGTCCGGCAGGGTGCCGGCCGCTTCCACGATGGCGTCCAGGGCGTAGGAGATCGCCGATTTCAGCGAGCCGTCCTCGGTCGCCTCGGGGGCCGCAGAGCCGTCCTCAAGCTCGGAGACGAAGTTCCCCGCCGTGTCGAAGCTGATGTACTTGGAAGCCGCTTTGGCCATAGTTACTCCTTGGGTGCGAGCACGTACTTCTGGGTGGCCGTGGCGCAGATCTCGCCGTCCACGGACGCCTCCACCTCGGCCACCACGAGGCGGCGCGACGACTTCACGATGGTCGCGCGCAGCGTCACGGTGTCGCCCGGGGCCACCTGACGGCGGAACTTCGCCGCGTCTATGCCGGTGAGAAAGCCGATGCAGCCGCGCAGCTCGGGCGATTGCAGCACCGCGATGGAAGCGCATTGGGCGAGCGCCTCCATGATGATGACGCCGGGCAGCACCGGATGGTCGGGGAAGTGCCCGCGGAAGATATCCAGATCAGCCGGTACGTCCAGCTCGCCTTCGATGGAAGCGCCGGGCTCGATGGCCACAATGCGGCTCACCCACACGAACGGATCGCGATGGGGCAGAATCCCCTCGATGACCTCGCGCCCCCAGGGCAGCGGCGCCATCGCGTTCTCCTCAGTCATACGTTTCTCCTTGCAACAATCTTTCGATCCTCATCTCGCCTTCCGTAGGGGCCGACCTTGGTCGGCCCTCGTTCGCGAGGACGTCGGCGCTTCACGTCAGCCCCATCGGGCTCCGATCCCAGGGCCGACCAAGGTCGGCCCCTACGGGGATCAACCCACCGAGAAGGCCCCTCGCGGAGCGACCTAGCCGCGATACGGCGAGAAGGCCAAAGCGGCGTTGTGGCCGCCGAAGCCCAGCGAGGTCGACAGGGCCACCTTCTGCGGGTAGTCGGTCATAGCCTCGGTGACCACGGCCACGGGGCAGTCCTCGGCGGCCTCGGCGAAGCCGGCCGTGGGGGGCACCGCGTCGCGGGCCACGGACAGGGCGCACACGATGGCCTCCACCGCGCCGGCGGCGCCGAGCATGTGGCCCGTGGTGCCCTTCACGGAGGTGACCGGCACCGAAGCAGCCGCTTCCACACCGCCCATGAGGTTCGCGAGCGCCTTGGACTCGGTGGCGTCGTTGGCCGGCGTGCCCGTGCCGTGGGCGTTCAGGTGCCCCAAATCGGCCGGGGTGAAGCCGCCCTCGGCCAGAGCGGCGGCCATGGCGGCGGTGATGGCGGTGGCCTCCGGGTCGGGCGCGGTCATGTGATAGGCGTCGCCCGTGCTGCCGAAGCCGATGATCTCGGCGATGGGCGCAGCCCCGCGGGCGAGCGCGCTTTCCAACGACTCGATGACCAGGGCCCCCGCCCCCTCGCCGGCCACGAAACCGCCGCGGCGGGCGTCGAAGGGCAGCGAGGCCTCTTTGGGATCCTCGGCGCGGGTAAGGGCCGACAAATTCGTGAAGCCGGCGATGCAGATGGGGCTCACGGACTCCTCCGTGCCGCCCACGAGCGCCGCG
The DNA here is from genome assembly GCF_977072305.1 of Adlercreutzia sp. CNCM I-6207. Taxonomy (NCBI): domain Bacteria; kingdom Bacillati; phylum Actinomycetota; class Coriobacteriia; order Eggerthellales; family Eggerthellaceae; genus Adlercreutzia; species Adlercreutzia sp. CNCM I-6207. The sequence continues at coordinate 148,133 of NZ_CDRVLZ010000001.1, read as the reverse complement.
TCGATGTAGCCGTGGCGGATGTCGCGCAGCGCCGTGCCGATGCAATGGGCGCCGGTGGCGCAGGCGGTCACCACGTTCAGGCACTCGCCGCGCATGCCGTAGCGGATGGCCAGGTTGCCCGCGGCGATGTTCCCGATCATTGTGGGAATGAACAGGGGGTTCACGCGCTTGGGGCCCTTCTCCTCCAAGGTGGCGAAGCTCTTCTGCAGCTCGTCGATGCCGCCGATGCCGGTGCCGAACACCACGGCGATGCGATCGCGGTTCTCGTCGGTCACTTCCAAGCCGGACTGGGCCAGCGCCTCGTCGGCCGCCACGATGGCGTACTGCACGAAGCGCTCGAAGCGGCGCGCCTCCTTCTTGGTCAGGCCGTGCTCGGTGCCATCGAAGTCGCGCACCTCGCCGGCGATGTGCACCTCGTACTCGCTCGTATCGAAGCGCTCGATGGGCGCGATGCAGCAGCCGCGCTCCATGAGCGTCTCCCACAGCGCCTCGGCGCCCACACCGGCCGGCGTCACCGCGCCCACGCCGGTGATGACGACGCGATGGGTGCCGTCGGGCCGCCGGGTCTGGATGCTCTCGTTCTCGCTCATAAAGACATTCCTCCGTCCACGCAGATGACCTGACCGGTAATATAGGACGCCTCGTCCGAGGCGAGGAAGCGCACCAAATGCGCGATGTCGTCCGGCTCGCCCAAGCGCCCGCTGCCGATGCGGCTCACGATGGCCTCGCGCTGGGCATCGGAAAGCGCGTCGGTCATGTCAGTGGCAATGAAGCCGGGCGCCACGGCGTTGGCCGTGATGTTGCGGCGCGCAAGCTCGCGGGCGAGCGACTTCGTGAGCCCGATGACGCCGGCCTTGGAGGCGGCGTAGTTCACCTGGCCCGCGTTGCCGTACACGCCCACCACGCTGGACATGTTCACGATGCGACCCCAACGCTGCTTCATCATCAGCTTCGCGGCGGCGCGGCAGCAATGGAAGGTGCCCTTCAGGTTGATGTCGATGACGGCGTCGAAGTCGTCGTCGGACATGCGGGCGGCCAGGCCGTCGCGAGTGATGCCGGCGTTGTTCACGAGCACGTCCACCCGCCCGTTGGCCTCGGCCGCAGCGGCGATAAGCGCGTTGGCCTCCTCTTCTATGGCCACGTTGGCGGCCACGGCCAAGGTTTCCACGCCGAACTCTTCGGCGATCTCGGCGGCTACCGCCTCGGCGGCGGGCAGGCTGCGCTCAGAAGAGCTGTTCACCACCACGTTCATGCCGGCGGCCGCCAGCTCGCGGGCCACGGCGCGTCCGATGCCGCGGGTGGAGCCGGTCACCACGGCGCAACGGCGATTCTCTGATTCGGTCACATCTATTCCTTTCCGAATTCCTCGACGAAGGCGTCGAAGGAGGGGCGATCCTGAATGGCAGCTCGGGGCGCGCTGCGGTCGATGCGCTTCACGAGATTGGCGAGCACGCCGCCGAAGCCCACTTCCGCGAACATCTTCGCGCCGACCGCCTGAAGCTTTGCCACGCTGGCCTCGAACTGCACGGGCGACACCAAGTGCGCCACCAGCTCCTCGCGAGCGCCGGCGACGTCAAGCGGCGCGGCGTGCACGTTGCCGATGACCGGCACCACCGGCTCGCGGAACTCCACCTTCGCCAGGTAGTCGGCGAAGGGCGCCTGCGCCGGCGCCATGAGCGGGCTGTGGAAGGCACCGGACGTGGCCAAGCGCGAGAAGCGGCCCTTGCTCGCGGCCCACGCCTCCTCGGCGCGGGTCACCGCCGCCGGCGTGCCGGCGATGACGATCTGGCCGCCGCCGTTCAGGTTCGCGGGCACGAGCACCTCGTCCTCGGCGCACTGAGCGCACAGTGCCTCGGCCTCGGGCAGCGTGATCTTCAGAAGCGCGCTCATAACGCCGGGATTCGCGTCGGCCGCCTCCCCCATGAGGCGCGACCTTTCAGCGATGAGCGCGAAGGCGTCCTCCTCGGCGAGCATGCCGCCGAGCACCATGGCGGAAATCTGCCCGAGAGAGAACCCGAGCAGCGCGTCCGGCTCGATGCCGCGCGCCTCAAGCGACCGCCCCATGCCGACCGACAGCGCCGCGATGGCGATCTGGGCGTTGCGCGTGTCGTTCAGCTCTTCGGGCGACGCGTCGCGCACCAGCGCTGCCACGTCGCGGCCGAGCACGTCCGAGGCGCAAGCGAACACGTTCGCCACCTCGGGGATGTCCAACAGATCGGCGCCCATGCCGGGCTTCTGGGAGCCCTGGCCCGAGGCCATGAACACCAGGCCAGCCGGGCCCAAAGGCGCCAAGGGGGTCTCATCAAGCATGGCGGCCTCCTTACACGCGCGCCCGGCGGCTGTTCAGCTCGGCCAACTCGCCCAATGAGCGGCCGGCCAGGGCCTCGGCCTCGCGCACCATATCGGCAATGACGCCGGCCGCCGTGCCGCGCTCGGTCACCAGCGCAGCCACCTGGCCCGCCATGACCGAGCCGTTTTCCACGTCTCCCGCCACGGCCCGGGCGAGCGAGCCGGCGTACATGCCCTCCAGCTCTTCCCCGGAGGTGGCGGCCATCTCGATCTTGCGGCATTCGCGGGCGAACTTGTTCTTCAGGCCGCGCACGGGATGCCCCGTGCCGCGCCCGGTGACGATGGTGTCGGAGTCCTTCGCCTTCAGCACCTTCTCCTTCCACGCCTCGTGCACGCCGCATTCCTCCACGGTGAGGAAGCGCGTGCCGCACTGCACGCCCTCGGCGCCCAGCGCGAAGGCGGCGAGCATCCCCCGGCCGTCCACGATGCCGCCGGCGGCGATGACGGGAATGGAAACCGCCGCACACACCGACGGCACAAGGGCCATGGTGGTCAGCTCGCCGATATGTCCGCCAGCCTCGGTGCCCTCGGCCACCACGGCATCGGCGCCGAGGCGCTCCATGCGGGCCGCCAGCGCCGAGGAGGCCACCACGGGCACCACCTTCACGCCCGCTTCCTTCCACATCTTCATATAGTTGGCGGGACTGCCGGCGCCGGTGGTCACCACTTCCACGCCCAGCTCGCACACGAGCTCGGCCACCTCGCTCGCGCGCGGATCCATGAGCATGACATTGATGCCGATGGGCTTGCTCGTAAGGGCGCGGGCGCGGGCCACCTGCTCGCGAATCCATTCGGGCCGGGCGCCCCCGCAGGCGATGATGCCCAAGCCGCCGGCTTCGCTTACGGCGCCGGCCAGCCCTCCGTCGGCGATGCGGGCCATGGCCCCTTGCACGACGGGATATTCAATGCCCAAAAGCTCTGTGATACGGGTCTTCATGAAAGCAGCTCGTCCTCTCTTTCGCTGCGGCAACACGCGCCTTGAGATAAACTATCTGAGAAATCTTAAGGAATTCGCCCCAAAAACTGACCGCGCGTTTAAAATCTTCACCAAACATCTCATCGTTGAGCAGAAAACTTGGCGATATGGGGCATCATAGAGCAGGTTGAGGCATCACTTACGGAAAGGAACGGCTTTGGGCAGCGTCATCATCGGATCGGGCAGAGCGCTGCCCGCGCGCATCGTCACCAACGACGAGCTCTCGGAAATCGTAGACACCACCGACGAGTGGATCGTCCCGCGCACGGGCATTCACACCCGCCATGTCGCCATCGAGGAGACCTGCACCGATCTGGGCGCCCAAGCCGCGCTGCGAGCGCTGGGGCTTGAGGAAGGCGGTTGGCAGCGCGAGGCGGGAGCGATCGAAGCTGCCAGCCTGGACATGATAATCTGCCCGACGCTCACCGCCGACACCCACTTCCCCTCCGAGGCCGCCCGCATCCGCGAGCGCATCGGTGCCACAAACGCCGTGTGCTACGACATGTCCTGCGCCTGCTCCGGCTGCGTCTACGGGCTTTCCACCGCTGACCTCATCATGGCCGGCGCCGCCTTCGCGCGCCAGGAAGCCGCCCGCACCGGGACGCCTCTGCGCTGCAACGACGTGCGCCGCGTACTCGTGGTGGCCGCCGAGCGCCTGAGCAAGCTCGTCGACTGGGAAGAGCGCGCCACGTGCATCCTGTTCGGCGACGGCGCCGGGGCCGTGGTGCTGGAATGGCGCGACGAGGCGGAGACCGGTGCTGCCGGCGCCGATGGCGCTGCCGGAGCCGCCGGAGCTGCCGGAGCCGCCGGAGCCGATGCGCCCGGCATCCTCTCCTCGTACATGGAAAACACCGACGACGTCGACCGCACCCTCTGGTGCGACAGCGCCTTCGCCTCCCGCGAGGTGCCCTTCGCCGCCGACGGCACGACCGCTGCTGCCGGCACCTCCGCCACCGCTGCCCCGCGCCTCGCCGCTGCCGATGCGGAAAGCGACCCCTATATGCGCATGGCCGGCCAGGCGGTGTTCAAGTTCGCCACCTCCGCCATGATGCGCTGCACCGAGGAGGCGCTTACCCGCGCCGGGCTGACCACCGACGACGTCACCTTGTTCACACCGCACCAGGCCAACGAGCGCATCATCCGCTACGCCGCCAAGAAAATGGACCTGCCCATGGAGCGCTTCCAGGTGATCATCGACCACGTCGGCAACGTCAGCGGCGCGAGCGCCCTCATCGCCCTGAACGAGGCGCTTTGCGAGGGCAAGCTGCAGCCGGGAGACATCGCCTGCATGACCGCCTTCGGCGGCGGCCTCACCGCCGGCTCCTGCGTCATCCGCATTTAGCCCGCAACCCCAGCAACTAAGGCTCAGTAGGCCGCGAGAAGGCGGAGGGGTGCCGCGCGCAGTTCTTTCTATGGCATAACGAAATGTCGGCAGCTCCCGACGAACCCTGCCATAGAAAGCTGTTTGAGCACGGCGCCCCTCCGCCTTCTCGCGGCCGGACAGGTTAATCGATGCTTTAGGAGGCAGCCGCAATGCGGTCGGCGGCTTCTTGCACCTTCGCGTCGATGCGGGCCTTCTCATCCCCTTCGGCCAGTACCGGCTGGTAGGTGTTGCGGTCGGTCTCCGTGGAAACCGAGGCGGCGATGAAATCCACGTCGTCGTTCTTGGCCACCTCGTCACCGGTCACCGTGAACGTTTGCTGGAAGATGAGGCAATCTTTGTCGTCGGGGTTGGTGTTACCGCCGAAGCAGAAGTTGCCGAGGCTGTAGACAATGTAGCGGCCCTGATACACCTCCCAGCCCTGCACCACGTGCGGGTGCGAGCCCACCACTACATCGGCCCCCGCATCAATAGCGGCGCGCCCGGCGGTCTGCTGCCCCTCGGTGATGTCGTACTCGTGCTCCTGGCCCCAGTGCACGTACACGATCACGAGCTGGGCGCCCTCGGCGCGGGCCGCGGCGATGTTGTCGGTCATCTCCTTGGTGTTCTCGGCGCTGTCCTCGGGGAAGTACGACCCGATGAGCGCCACCTTCACGCCCTTCACATCCAGATACGCGATGCGGTCGTAGCCGAAGCTTTGCACCCCCTCGGCGTCCAGCGCGGCAATGGTGTCGTCGTAGCCCGTCTGGCCGTAGTCCTGGGAGTGGTTGTTGGCCAGCGTCGCCGCCTCTACCGAGGCGCTGGAGAGGATCTTGGCGTACTCCGGCTTGCCGCGGAAGGCGAACTTCTTGTCGGCCCGCTCGCCGCCCTCGGTCAGCGCACCCTCCATGTTCACCACGGTAAGGTCGTCGGAGCCGAACAGGTCGGCGACGTTGCGCAAGAAGTAGGTGGCATCGCCCTCCTCGGCCTGCCAGCGGCTGTTGAAGGACCGCTCGTTCTCGTAGTTGATGTCGGTACCGAGCGTGCAGTCGCCGGCGAAGGTGACGGTCAGCGTCACGGGCTCGGAAGACGCCTTGTCCCCGCCGGCCGTCTCTCCGCCGTCAGAGGCAGCCGGAGCTGCCGGCGTGTCAGTTGGCGCCGGAGTCGTCGACGCCGAAGCTTCGACGGCCGAGTCCCGACCCTCGGAGGCACCGGCACGGCCAGCGAGCAAGAGCCCAATAGCCGCAAGTTCGACAACAATAACAACAACGAGAAGGATCTTCAGCGGAGTCGGACAGGTCGGTTTCGCGTACATGTAATGCCTTTTCTAGAACCCTTAGAACACTAAGAGGCAAACGATCACAACAAGAAGAACGACGATCAGGGGAACGGCGATCTTGACGAACATCGGCACCCCGGAGCCGCCCTGGGTGCCGCCGTAGTTGGCCCGGCCGCTCATGACGCCGGCGAATCCGACGTCGGAGGCGCTCGAGCCGCGCGGACGACGCGCGGGCGCCGGAGCGCCGGGAGCCCCCTCGGCGGGCGCGACGAAGCCCTGCCCAGCCCGGGAATGCCAGGTGCGGTTGTCCATGACATCGATCATCGGGTCGTGGCGGTCGCGGTCGTCGCGGGAGTAGGCGGAAATCTGGTGGCTCTCGTTGAAGGTGCGCGAGTCGATACTGCCCCGGCCGTCGATGACCTCGCGGTTGAGCGCGCGGCCCCGCCGAGCTTCCGACAGGGCATCGCGAGAGGCGCGGGCGCGCTCGTAGCTTTCCATGGAGGAGCGGGTGAGGTCGTAGCTTTCCTGGGAGGACAAAGGCGGCACCACGCGCGTTCGGCGCTGGCCGGCGCGCTGGGCCGGGGTTGCGGGTGCGGGACGCTGCTGGGCGGCGCGACGAGCCTCCTGCTCGCGCTGCTGGGCCGCAAGGGCCTCGCGCCGGGCCGCGCGATCGGCATCGCGCTGGGCGGCGCTGGCCGTATAGGCGCGGGACGCCTGCTGGGAGCGCAGGCGCGCGTCACGGGCGCGCATCTCGTCTTGGGTCGCGTAGGACTGCAAAATGCTCTCTCGCGAGGGGCGCGTGGTGATCTTGCCCCGCGAGCCCTGGGGTCCCCGTCCGGCCGGAGCCGGCGCATCGGGTCGCTCGGGGCTGCGGCCGTAGGCATCCCCTCGGGGGTCTTGGTTCATTCCCATGGATGATCAACCTCGTGTTCGTTTCCGTCGTGCGTTTCGCGTGTTCGTTTGGTGGCAGCACGCCGGCCGCCAAAGCAGCTTGCGTGCGGTTGTGTCCATCGAAATACAGGTGGGCTCATTATAGGCAAAATATCGCCTTGCGACCTCCCCTCTTCGCGAAAAGCCCTCAGACCTCAACAATCGGCAGCGGCGAAAACCTCAACACGTGCAGCAAGGGGCGACCAACATCGCCCCCTACGGGAGCCAAACGGCAGCGGCCCCCACAACTTCTGCGCAACCCGCGCCGTTTCCGCTTGCATGCCGTCAACAATGGCGACGGGATGGAAACGGGCGTATTTCAAGGCGGCTTCTTTCTTCCGAACAAGTTCTCTTACGCATACGCGATTCCAACAATGCCCAGTTCAGAGCCTATTTGTGACCTGGACACCCTAAGATAGGCACTGTCAAGTTCCATTCTTGGCCCTTACCGCACGAGAGGGTTCGCCTCGCAAAGAAGAAGCCCGTCCGCGACTCCGTCGATAGGCCTCGTGAAAGGAAGAAGCGTCATGAAGGCATCGAAACTCATAGCCGCCGTTGTTTCCGGCGCCGCCGCGCTCGCCCTGGTCGGCGGCATCGCCTACGCCATGGAGCCCGATCATGATCCGGCGACCCTGCCCATGCCCGAGGCGGCCCAGGACACGTCCATCGTCAAGCAGGTGGCCTCCATCATCGTCTACGAGGATCAGGAAGAGGCGGTGGCCATGGCCTCCGAGTTCGACGACATCCACGACGAGCTGGCCATGGACGCGGTTTCCAGCCGCGCCTCCCTGTCCGCCAAGCACAGCGCGAGCCACGATGCCACAGCCAAGACCGCCGCGAGCGCTGCCGGCGAGACACCCGAAGGCTCCGACGATTCCATCGACGTGGAGGCCGTCGACGTGACCGAGCCCCTCGAGACCATCTCCCCCGAAGGCGATGAAATGGTAGCGGACTCCATCGACGTGAACGGGGACATCGTCACCTACGTCCCCTCCTACGAAAGCGCCTCGGCTCCCGCCTCCGGTGCGGGACTGTGGATGGGCTCCGATAGCACCACCGATGGCAGCTGGGGCTACTTCATCGGTCACAACCCCGGCGACTTCACCTGCGTCATGACCCTGAAGAACGGGGATCCCGTCACCGTGTGCGACTCCGATAGGAACACGCGCACCTACTCCGTCGTCGACGAGTTCATCGTGCCCGACGACACCTACTGGGAGGACATCCAGTCCCGCGTGACCGACTACGGCGAGTCGATCATTCTGCAGACATGCTGCGGGGACAACGCCCATTACCGTGTGGTCATCGCCGCCTAGCGACGAGCGCGCGACCCGCCCCCCCCTCTTTCGAGCCGCCCGGTCATACCGATCGGGCGGCTCTTTGCCGGCAGGTTGCGCTACCCTAGGGAATCACTGCGGAATGCACCCTCGAGAAAGGACCCTCATGGCACGCCTCGGCGTTATCGACCTCGGCTCCAATTCGGTTCGCCTGGTCGTTTACGAGACCAAGCGGGAAGATGCCGCCAAGCCCTTCCGCACGTTGGTCGACGAGAAGAAGATGGCCGGCCTTGCCGCCTACGTGACCGACGGGGCCCTCTCCAGCGCGGGCATCGCACGAGCCGTAACCGTGCTGGGCGACCTGCTGAAGCTGGCCGACAACCTCAACTGCGCGCGCGTCGATATCTTCGCCACCGCCGTGCTGCGCAACTGCGCGAATTCCGAAGCGGCGACTGCGGCCATCGAGACAGCCATCAACCATAGGGTGCGCGTGCTCTCCGCCCGCGAGGAGGCCCACCTCGGGTTCGTCGGCGCCTCCATCGGCACACCCCTTGCAGCAGGCACGCTCATCGATGTCGGCGGCGGCTCGACGGAGCTGACGGCCCTTGCGGCCGATGGCGACCATGCGGGGATCTCGATACCTTTCGGCTGCGTGCTCGCCTACGCGAACTACGTGCGCTGCGTCATTCCCACCCCGGCCGAATGCCGCACCATCGCCGACGCGTTCCGCAAAGAACTCCAGGCGCTACCGAATTTGGAGGGGTACCGAAGCGAGCGGCTCTACGGCATCGGCGGATCGGTGCGCGCCCTCGCGAAGATGGTCGCCGCCGTGTGGGGCGACGACACTCGGCCCAAGAGCATCAGCCGCAAGGACATGGAAGGGCTCGCCGATCTCCTTCAGGGCGACGTCTCCGTTTTCGCCCATCGCGCCGTGAAAGCCGCCCCCGACCGCGTTCACAGCCTCGTTCCCGGCATGATCATCGTGCGCACACTCGCAGAGGAGCTGGGCGCCGCCGAAGTTATCCCCTGCAAATACGGCATCCGCGAGGGCTACCTCGTCACCCACATGCTTTAGGGCCCCGCCGGTTTACCCTGTGGAGCCGGTCAACCTCGCTTGCCTCACATCCCGTAGGGGCTGACCTTGGTCAGCCCTCCCAACCGGAATGATGCCCCCTACGGATCGCACTTGCAGGGCTCTACAACAGCTCGGCGGCCAAGCGCCGGGCCTTCTCCATCACTTCGCGCTCCAGATCGGCAATGGCCGGCGGCGTCCAGCTGACGGCGTCGGCCCCGGCCGCAATGGTGGCGCGGATGGCGTCGTCGGTCGGGCCGCCCGTGGCGATGATCGGCAGGTCGGGATATTCCCGGCGCAAAGCCTCCACCACCTGGGGCGTGCGCGAGCCGGCGGCCACGTTCACGATGGAGGCGCCAGCCGCAATCTGGCGGCGCACCACGTCATCGGCGGCGCAGGCCGTCACGCACACGGGCACGGCCACCTTCTCCACGAGCGCCGAGATGGACTCCACGGGAATGGACGTGTTCACCACGACGGCGGCCACGCCGGACATCTCGGAGTGCAGGGCCGCCTCCACGCAGCGCTCGCCCTGGGTGATGGAGCCGCCGACCCCGTTGAACACCGGGCGCTGGGACGCGGCCACGAGCGCCTGGGTGATGGCCGGCTGGCAGGTGAAGGGGTACACCGCGAGCACCGCATCGGCGTCACAGTGGCAGATGACGGCCAGATCCGTCGAGAACACGAGCGAGCGGATCTTGCGTCCCTGAATGGCGATGCCGGGGGCCGTACGCATGACCTCGGGCACGGAAAGCACGCTCTCGTGGGCCCGCGCCCGCTCCGCATGTTCTCTCTTGATGACCTTGGTCACAGCCGTACTCCTCGCCCTTGCCGCCTTCGGCGCCGCACCGACGCCTTCTTTTTGGAACGCCCAGTATAGCAAGAGGGGCGCCCGCGCTACCGCTGAAGTCGCCCCCTGCGCCATCTTTCCGCTTCCGAGGCGGCAAGGCGCCTTCAGTGGGGTACGCTTCTGCCGACGAAACCCTGCGGCGCGCAGGCCTTAAGCCCCGGCGCCGCCCACGGAAGGAGTGCCCTATGAACGTCGTATGCCTCGATTTGGAAGGCGTGCTGGTTCCCGAAATCTGGATCGCCTTCGCCGAGGAAGCCGGCATCCCCGAGCTTAAGCGCACCACCCGCGACGAGCCCGACTACGACAAACTCATGAAGTGGCGCCTCGACATTCTGGCCGAGCATGGGCTGGGCCTGCCCGACGTGCAGGCGGTCATCGCCAAGATCGACCCCATGCCCGGCGCCCGCGCGTTTTTGGACGAGCTGCGCAGCCTCACCCAGGTCATCATCATCTCCGACACTTTCGAACAGTTCGCCAAGCCCCTCATGGAGAAGCTCGGCTGGCCGACGCTGTTCTGCAACGAGCTGGTGGTAGCCGCAGATGGCGCCATCACCGACTTCACGATGCGCTGCCCCGAAAGTAAGCTCACCACGGTGCGCGCGCTGCACTCCTGCGGCATCGAAACCATCGCCGCCGGCGACTCTCATAACGACCTGGGCATGATCCTGGATTCGAAGGCCGGCTTTCTGTTCCGCACCACCGATGCCATCAAGGCCGAGTACCCGGAGCTGCCGGCCCTGGAAACCTACGACGAGCTGCTGGCCGCCATCAAGGCCGCCCTATAGTTAGTTCCGTTCGCCCTAACGAGACGAACGGATCCGTCGACGCTGCGGTTCCGACAAGCGCCTGCCCTTTGCGTTCAGCGCTTTCCCTCACGGCCCAAAGGCCGCCCGGCCGCGCTTCAAGCGAATTGCAGGCACCTGTCGGAACCTCGCTGGCTTCCTTGGGCGAACCTGGTATCTTTTGCATTCTTATGGAAGAAGCACTCTTAGAAATAATCGCTGCTCTGGAAGCAGGCGAGGATGTTGACGCCGCGTGGCTCGACAAGCTCGTGCGACGGTACAACCGCGCCGCTCACGACGGCACGCGCCAGGTAGCCAAGCGGCGGCTCCTCCCCTTCTACCTGCGCGTGAAGGCCGAGGAGCCCGAGCGGTGGGCGGCGTGGAAGGTGAGCGAGGCGACCGACGCGGCCCTCGTGCGCCTTCTGCAGGCCAAGCCCCGGCGCACCGCCTCAGGCGTGGCCACCATCACCGTGCTCACGAAGCCCTGGCCGTGCTCGGGCGCCTGCGTGTTCTGCCCGAACGACATCCGTATGCCGAAGAGCTATCTTTCCGACGAGCCGGCCTGCCAGCGGGCCGAACGATGCTGGTTCGACCCCTTCCTCCAAGTGGCCGCGCGCCTGCGGACGCTGACCGCCATGGGGCACGTCACCGACAAAGTGGAGCTTATCGTGCTGGGCGGCACCTGGAGCGACTACCCCGAAAGCTACCAGCGCTGGTTCACAGGCGAGCTTTTCCGCGCCTTGAACCTTTCCGACGAGGAGCGCGTCCGCGAGGCGACTGAGCGCCGGACATGGTACGAGAGACGCGGCCTCCCCCGCGACCGCGATGCCCTGGCCGCCGCGGCAGCCCCGCTTCAACAGCGCATCGACGCCGGAGAGCTCACCTACAACGAGGCGTGGCGGGAGGCCTACAGCGAGGAAGAGGTGCCGCAAAGCTGTTCCTGGGACGATCTTTTCGCCCTGCATCGCGCCAACGAAACGGCACCGAAGCGCGTCGTCGGGCTGGTGGTGGAAACGCGCCCCGACCTCGTCACCGCCGAGGCCTGCCGCACTCTGCGCGCGCTGGGCTGCACCAAGGTGCAGATCGGCATCCAAAGCCTGAACGACGAGACGCTCGCCGCCAACGGCCGCGCCATCACGTCCGCGCGTATCGCCGACGCCATGGCCCTGCTGCGGCAGTTCGGCTTCAAAAGCCACGTGCACTTCATGGTGAACCTGCTCGGCGCCGACCCCGCTGCCGATGCCGCCGACTATCGCCGCCTCGTCACCGACCCGGCGTTTCTGCCCGACGAGGTGAAGCTGTACCCCTGCTGCCTTGTGGAAAGCGCCCGGCTCACCGACTATTTCGAAGACGGCTGCTGGCGCCCCTACACCGAGGAAGAGCTCGTGGAAGTCCTCGTCCAGGACGTGCTGGCCACCCCGCCCTGGACACGCATCTCCCGCATGATCCGCGACATCTCCGCCACCGACATCCTCGCCGGCAACAAGAAGACCAACCTGCGCCAAGTGGTAGAAGCCGCCGTTGATGCCACAGACGAGGAGGTTGCCGAGATTCGCTCCCGCGAAATCTCCGTGGAAGGCGCCACCGTGGGCGACCTTTCCCTTCAGACCATCGCCTACCAGACCGCCGCCACCGAAGAACACTTCCTTGAGTGGATCACCCCCGAGAACAAGATCGCCGGCTTCTGCCGCCTGTCGCTGCCGACGCCACTTCCCCGCGACACCGCCAACGAGCCTGCTACCCCTCCCATCAAGAGCGAGCAAAGCGAGGCGAGGGGTTCCTCGCCTGCTTCCCCCTCCGCACCGCAGGAGGCCATGATCCGCGAAGTGCATGTGTACGGGAAGGTGGCCGCCCTGCACCGCACCGGCGAGGGCACCCAGCATCTGGGCCTCGGGCGGGCGCTCGTGGAAGAGGCCTGCGCCCAAGCAGCGGCGGCCGGGTACACCGCGATTAACGTCATCAGCGCCGTGGGCGCCCGCGTCTACTACCGCAACCTCGGCTTTAAGGACGCCGGGCTCTATCAGAAGCGGCCGCTGCCATGAGCATCGCCGACGAGCAACGCGTTTCCGCATCTGGAGCAACGACCACGCAGAGCGCCTCGCAACCCGGCGCCTACTCCCCCCAGGTCATCCGCAAGCTGAACGCCCTCACGAGCGACTTCTACGCCCGCGAGGCCGCCTCGTTCTCGGCCACGAGACAAGCCCCTTGGCATGGCTGGGAGAAGGCTTGGGAGCTCATCACGGCCCACGATGCCGTGCAAGGCCCCTTCCCCAGCCACGCCGCCCGCGTCCCCGATGACAGTGCCGGCGATTCCGGGGCGCCCCTCACCATCCTCGACCTTGGCTGCGGCAACCTCCGCTTCGAGCGCTTCCTCGCCGAACACACGAACGCCCCCCTGCGCATCACCGCCCTCGACAACTGCCCCGATCTGGCATCTCCCGCAATCGGCGCCCTATCTGCCGCCTTTCCGCACAGCCCTAGCAGCTCCTCTGCTGCTTCCAAAACGAAAGGAGGGGATGCTTCAGGACAGGGCACGAACCTCCCCGAAAAGACCACCGTAGATCTCCGCGCCCTCGACATCGTGGAATCCCTCCTCGACGGCACCTTCGCCGATCGTCTCCCGCGCAACTCCTGCGACCTCGCTGTCGCCTTCGGACTCATGCACCACCTGCCGACAGGCGCCCTGCGGGCCCGGGTTCTCGAAGGGCTCCTTAGTTCCCTGAGGCCCGGCGGCTTCGCCATCGTGTCGTTCTGGCAGTTCCTGAACGATGCGCGCTTGGCCGCCAAGGCCGCCGCGGCCACTGCCGAGGGCCGCGTCGCCCACGGCTTGCCCACCTTCCAAGAAAACGACTTTCTCCTCGGTTGGCAGCACGCAGAGGGCGTCTACCGCTTCTGCCACCATACGCCCGAGAAGGAAATCGATGCCCTCCTCGCCCCCATCCGCAACCCCAGCGCACCTTCTGCCAGCAGCTGCGCGTCCACCGCCTCCCTCCCCTTGCGTGAGGTCGCCCGCTTCTCCGCCGACGGCAAGCAGGGCAACCTCAACCGCTACCTCATTTTGCAGCGCCTCTAGCCCAGACGCACCCTCGTCCCCACCGTTTTCCAGCCGCGAATTCACGGTCTTCCCGTAACAAGCGTCAATTCGTGACTGACCGGAGACCAAAACAGCCCCGTTTGAGAGAAATGCAGCCGCAAAATGACGCTTGTGACGTCAACATCGTCATTTTGCGGCTGCTCGCTCTTTTGGCGAAAGTTTGAAGGAGCTAACAAGAACGGCACATCAGCGGGAAATCTGCTAAAGTGCGCACCATGGCAAGAATACCTGACACCCCCAAAGTCGCTCGCCGCCGCGAGCGCGAGAAGCGCACCATCTCGAACATGGTGGCGATTTATTGCGCCGGCAACCACGAGGCGACCGCACGCACCGAGACCAGCCATGCCGGCGAGGCGCTCTGCCCCGCGTGCAAGGCCATCGACGACTACTGCGTCCTGCGCACCGAGCGCTGTCGGTCCATGGCCCACAAAACAAGCTGCGAGGAATGCGGCAACCACTGCTACGCCCCCGCCCAGCGCGAGCAGATCCGCGCCATCATGCGTTACGCCGGTCCGCGCATGATCACGCGCCACCCAATCGCTGCCATCCGGCATCTGCTAAAGAAATAAGGCCGACGCCCTCTCGTCCCTCGGCGAGACTACATCCCCAAATACGCCAGCAGCCCCTCGCAGCCGTCGCGCACGTCGGCGTAGGTAGTCTCGAAATCACCCGTGTACCAGGGGTCGTCGACGCTGCGGCTGGTGCCGGCGAATTCCAAGAGTTTGAGCACCTTGCCGTCCGGGTCGCCGCCGAGGATCCAGTTCATGTTGCGAATATTGGCCGTGTCCATGCCAATGATGAAGTCGAAGGCGTCGTAATCGGCGCGGCGCAGCTGGCGGGCGCGCTTGCCTTCGAAGCCGCCGATACCATGCTCGCGCAGCACCACCGCCGTGCCCGGATGCACCGGGTTGCCGATCTCCTCGGTGCTCGTCGCCGCCGACTCGATGTGGAACTGCTCGGTAAGCCCCCGCCGCGCCACCATGTCCTTCAACACGAACTCGGCCATAGTCGATCGGCAGATGTTGCCGTGGCAGACGAAAAGGACACGAATGGGAGACTGGGTCATGGGGAAAGCCTTTGCAAGGAGACCGATTGTTTAAAAGATACGGTGCATATTATCTCACAGCAACCCCCATCGCCCTAAGCCACAAGTCGCGGTTTTCTTCCAGTATCGCGAAGGCGCCATAGCACCCGTCGGTTACTTCTGGGAAAATACCGCCCAAGCATTGGACGGCTCGCTCGGAGCAACGGCCTTCCCGTACGCGCCTCGCGCTGCGAACCGAGGAACCGAGCAGAGGGAACAGGAGCATCATGGCAGAGTTCATCTACCAAATGTACAAGGCCCGCAAGGCGGTGGGCGACAAGGTTATTCTGGACGACGTTACGCTGTCGTTCTACCCCGGCGCGAAGATCGGCGTCGTGGGGCCCAACGGCATGGGAAAGTCAACCCTGCTGAAGGTCATGGCCGGCCTCGAGGAGGTTTCCAACGGCGAGGCGCGCCTGACGCCCGGCTACACCGTGGGCATTCTTCTGCAAGAGCCGCCGCTTGAAGAGGACAAGACCGTCCTCGAGAACATTCAGATGGCCTTCGCCGATGTGCTGGCCAAAGTGGAGCGCTTCAACCAGATCGGCGAGGAGATGGCCGCGCCCGACGCCGACTTCGACGCGCTCATGGACGAGATGGGCAAACTGCAGGACGAGATCGACGCCGCCAACGGGTGGGACCTCGACTCCCAGCTCTCCCAGGCCATGGACGCGCTGCAGTGCCCCGACCCGGACGCGCCCGTGAGCATCCTTTCCGGCGGCGAGCGCCGTCGCGTGGCGCTGTGCCGTTTGCTTCTGGAACAGCCCGACCTGCTGCTGCTCGACGAGCCCACCAACCACCTGGATGCCGAATCGGTGCTCTGGCTCGAGCAGCACCTGAAGACCTACCCCGGCGCCGTGCTCGCCGTCACCCACGACCGCTACTTCCTCGACCACGCCGCCGAGTGGATCTGCGAGGTGGACCGCGGGCAGCTCTTCCCCTACAAGGGCAACTACTCCACCTACTTGGAGACCAAGGCCGCCCGCATGGCCGCCCAGGGACAGGCCCAGGCCAAGCTCGCCCGCCGCATGGAGCGCGAGCTTGAATGGGTGCGCAGCTCGCCGAAGGCCCGTCAGGCGAAGTCGAAGGCGCGTCTGGCCAACTACGACGCCATGGTGGCCGAGGCCGGCAAGGCGAAGAAGCTCGACTTCGCGGAGATCCAGATTCCCGCCGGCCCTCGTTTGGGCTCGAAGGTGCTCGTTGCGAAGAACCTGCACAAGGAGTTCGACGGCCGCGTGCTCATCGACGACTTGTCCTTCGAGCTGCCCCGCAATGGCATCGTGGGCGTGATCGGCCCCAACGGCGTCGGCAAGACCACCCTCTTCAAGACCATCGTGGGCCTAGAGCCGCTCGACGGCGGCGAGCTGGAAATCGGCGAGACGGTGAAGATCGCCTACGTCGACCAGAACCGCGCGGGCATCGATCCGGACAAGAAGCTGTGGGAAGTCGTCTCCGGCGGCACCGACTATATGATGGTCGGCGAGACGGAAGTGCCCTCCCGCGCCTACGTGGCCGCCTTCGGTTTCAAGGGAGCCGACCAGCAGAAGCCCGCAGGCGTGCTCTCCGGCGGCGAGCGCAACCGGCTGAACCTGGCGCTCACCCTGAAGGAGGGCGGCAACCTGCTCCTTCTGGACGAGCCCACCAACGACCTGGACGTGGAGACCCTCTCCAGCCTGGAGGCGGCGCTGCTCGACTTCCCCGGCTGCTCGGTCGTGGTCAGCCACGACCGCATGTTCCTCGACCGCATCGCCACCCATATTCTGGCCTGGGAAGGCGACGACGAGAACCCGGGCCGCTGGCACTTCTTCGAGGGCAACTTCGAGGCCTACCAGGCCGACCGCGAGGCACGCCTCGGCAAGGAAGCCGCCAAGCCCCACCGCCTCCACCGCAAACTAACCCGCGACTAGGCGCCGACAGTGGCCCTGGGGCCGACGAGGGCGCACTTATCATATTCCCCCATCGAAGAGTGCGGTCTCACAGGGATCGCCCTCTTTCTATCTTTTGATTGATATGTTGCTGAGTTTTTCTCTATCATTTTCTCGAATCCATGTCGAATATGTCCTAATCTAACTGATATAATACCCCTATTAGGCAATCTATAGATTGGATAATCATGAGAGAACACGACATGTCCCAGCAAATTAAGGAGATCCGGAAGCACTACGGGCTCTCCCAACAGGCCTTTGCGCGGCTGCTCGGCATCGGCGAAGCCAGCATCACCCGCTACGAGAAGGGCATCGCCCCCACCAAGGCCAACGCCAACCTCATTCGCGCCGCCATGATTCCCGAGTTCATGGTCGGCTGCCTCGAGCGCGACGGCGACGTGCTCACTCCCAAGCAGCGCGCATCGGTCGAGAAGATCGTCTACGCGGAAGTGACCTTTGACGAGGAAGGAGACATCATGACCATGACGGAAATCTACGAGATAACGTTGCAGCAGGAGGTGTTGAACGAATCCGCCTGGGATATCATGGCGCAAATCTCCCGAGCGCGCGCCGACGCGAAGCTCAAAGGCAACGACGAGCTGACGATAATCTATGACGACATCGAGCAACAGATCGCTCGGCTCGTACCCGAAATTCTCTCGGAGTCGGCGGCCAATCAGCATACTATCGACGAGATACGGGGGCAGCTGAAAGGCTTTCAGCAATTCCTCTCGACCCAGCTCGCAAAGGCGGCCTAACTATGAGTGACGAAGAGAAGTACACGAAGAGGGAGTTCAGCGAAAAGTTCGAAGAGCTGCGCTGGAATCTCCTGAACGCCTATCGCCCTACCCTTGAATCGCCACCTCAGGCTTTTTTGCTCGGGGGCCAGAGCGGGGCAGGGAAAACCACGCTCCACAAGATCATCCATCGCCGACTGGACGGCGATGGCATCAGCATCAACGGGGACGACTATCGAAAGTTCCACCCCCGTTTCTTGGAACTCCAACGCATTTACGGAGACGAAGCCGTTAATTACACTGCGCCATGGGCAGGACGCATGACCGAGGCGCTTATCGACTCGCTTTCGCGCATCGGGTACAACCTCGTCATCGAGAGCACATTGCGCACGGCGGAAGTGCCCCTGAAGACAGCGGAGCTGCTGCGCCAGCGCGGTTACGGGGTGTCCCTCGCGCTTATGGCCGTAAAGCCGGAGATCTCGCTCGTCAGCTGCCAGATACGCTACGAGGAGATGCGCGTAGCCGGCACGATGCCCCGGGCCACCGACCCGGCGCACCACAACAAGATCATCGATCAGATCGTCTCCAACCTCGGCGTCCTGGAAGCAAGCGGAATGTTCGACGAGATCGCCCTCTACGACCGAAGCCAAACGCGCCTATTCCCGCGCGAAGGAGCCGGCGATAGCGCCGAGGAAGCTTTGCGCACCATCCTCTTCGGCCCCTGGACCTCTGAGGAGCGGCGCCACTACAACGAACTCAAGGCCAAGCTAGAACAGCTGCGCAGGAAGTAGGATACCACGGGATAGTCGCGCCCTGTCCCTCGATGCGAGAGCCAGGGCGCGGGTCAATCCCGTACAAGCACACACCTCCGAGCCATGGGAAGGAGGTGAAACCGAGGAGGGAGTTTTTCACCTCAGTGCTTGCGGGTGTCGCGTCCGCAGTCGTCTGGGAAACGATCAGGTGGGTTTTCGCGTCCATAAGGGCGCAAAAAAGCCCGCCGATCCTGACCAGGCCAAGCGGGCTTGACACCCTGCGGGGGACGGTTCGGTTCCGTCCCTCGTAGTTTCGCATTGTATCATAGAGCGTATATCTTTTCAGTCTAAAGATGCACGATTCGTCATGAACGCTCTGTAGCCGACTCTTCTTCCCCAGTGTCGTCAACTGGCTTGGAATCGTCTATCGCCTCGAGCCCATCGGCCGGCTCGGGATCGCCAGGCTCTTCGGCGTCGCCGGACTCTTCGGCCTCCCCGGCTTCTGCGGCGAGGGCGGCGTCTTCGGCCAGAAGGCGGTTGAACTCCTCCACGTCGTAGAGCTCGCCGGTGTCGCTCAGCTCGTCCACCACGGGAATCTCGCCGGTGTCGTCCGCATCGCCGGCAAAGTTCTCGCCCCAGCCGTCCGCAACGCCGTAGTCCTTCATGCCGAAGCGCGCACGACCGCAGCTCACCAGGCGCGGCTCGAAGCCTTCCGCCTCATCGTCGCCCACAGCATCGGCGTTGTACCAGTGGTACTCCTCCACCGGCACGGCGGCCACTGCAGCAGCTGCGGCGGCGGCCGGTGTGGCGCCCTTCTTGGAACGCAGGGCGTTGCGGCGGCGCAGAGCGGCCTGAAGAGCGGTCTCTTCCACGACCTCGCGCGCATCGCCATCGGTACCCTCCCCGCCTTCGATATTCTCCTCGTCGAGCAGCGGATTGAAGGTGCCCGCTGAAGCGGCGGCCGCCTCGGCCTCGGCAGCGCGCTGGCGCGAGGACTCGACCGCCAACCCCGCCACGGCGCCCACAGCGGCAAGGCCGAGGACGCCCACGGACACAGGACCGGCCATCTTTACGGCATCGAGCCATTCCACCTCGCCGGTAGACGCCAGCGCCTCGTGCATGGAGCCGCCCACGCCGTACTTCATCACCTGCACCACGTGGTGTCCGCCCTGCTCGCTCACGCCGAGCACCGAGGCTGCGGCCCAGCCGCGCTCGCGCAGCGCCGCCGCGCGCTCATTGGCCCGGGACACAATGGCATCGCGCTCGTCGAAGGCCAGAGCATCCAGCGGGCAGGCGGCCACGCAAGCGGGCACGCCCCCCTCGGACACCTCGGCCGCGCACCCGTCGCACAAAAGCACCTCACCGCGCTCGCCCCGATGACGCGGGGCCGCGGCCGAACACACCATGGAACACAAGTGGCAGCTCACGCAACGCGCCGCGTCCAACGCGACGAAGCCCGTTTCCCCGTTGAACGCCACAGCCCCCGTGGGGCACACCTCCGCGCAAGGCGCCTGGGCGCAGTGCACGCAGCCAGCGCGGGCCGCTTCCCAAACCACGCCTCCATCGGCCAGCGTGCGCTCGAAGCGCGCCACGGCCAGGGGCGCCTCCTCGTCCAGCACAGCCGCTCGCCCGAACGCGCGCGCCGTCTCGTTCTCTGAAGACGAATCGGACGCGGAGGGCGCCAAGCCGAAGCGGCCTTTGCAGGCAGCGACGCACGCCTGGCAAGCAGAGCACCGACTGCTATCGAAAAGAATTGCCTTGTCAGCCATGATGCCCCCTACGCCTTCTCGATATCGACCAGGAAACCCTTGACGTCGCGGGCCGCCCCCACGGGGCTTTCCGCCGCAGGGGCCAAAACGCCCCACACGGCTGCCGCAGCGCCCTCGTCGCCGAGGGTCATGCCGTTCAAGCACACATAGTGGCCCTCGTTGTCCTCGCATTGGAAGGGGCGGATGCGGTCGGTGACGAGCACCGGCGCCTCCACGGATCCGCGCTCGTTGAACACGCGGACCCACTCCCCCGTGGCCAGGCCGCGAATGCGAGCCAAGCTCGCCGACATCTCCACGAAGCAGCCGGGCTCCGCGGCAGCCAGCGTCTCGCTCAGGGCGCGCCGGGCGCCGTCGCGGCCGTCCGCGCCGTTGATGACCGCCGCAATGGGATAGGCCGCGCGATCCGCCTGCATAGAGGAGTAGTCCGGCGCCAGCGCATCGGCCACGGCGGCATCCACCGCCCCGTCATCGCCTGCGGCACCGGGCATCTTCGCGGCGGCCGCCAGCAGCACCGGAGAGGCGTAAGCCCCGTTCAGGCGATTGTTCAACGGGGACTCCAACGGTTCGTAGTGCTCGGGCACAGGCCCGTCGCCCAGTCGATCGGACACCAAAAGGCCCACCTGTTCCCAGGTACCGGGGAAGGCCTGGTTGTCCGGCTCGAGCCATCGTCCGTCGCGCAGAATCGGGAAGTCGGGCGCGTCGATGCAGGCCCAGCTCTCCCCCTCCCAAGTAAGGAGATTGCGCTCGCGCACCCACGGCTGGCCCGCCAAATTCGCGCTCGCCCGGTTGCCGCGCACCCGCACGTTGCCGGGCCACGTGAAGCCCCAGCCGAGGAAGAGCCCCAGACCGCTCTCGTCGGCGCCGTCGCGACGTCCCACGGGTTGCTCGGCCGCATCGGCCGCACTGGCGCCGTTCGACCACAGCCCCGCCAGGAAAGCCGCGCCGCAAGCCGTCGAGCCGTCGGCGCGCAGCCCGTCGGCGCCTTCCAAAAGCACCAGCTCGCCGCCGCCCCAGTCGCTGTCCTCGACGACATAGCCGTTCATCGCCCAGACCACCTTCACCAGATCGATGCTGTCGGACGTCACGTAGTCCCAGCGGGCCTTAAGGATCGGATCCGTCGCCGTACCGCCCTTGGTGTCGTACAGGTTGAACACGCGCTCCCACATATCGCCAATGATGGCAGCGTCCGTGCGGCTCTCGCCCGTCGGCTCAACCGCCGCCGCAGCATGCTGCAGAAGGCGGCCGCCGCTCGCCCGGATGCCGGCCTTCTCGAAGCCGAGGACGCTTGGCAGCTGGAACACCGTCGTCTGCTGCTGGGAAGGATCCTCCACCCGTTCCCAGAACGTAGCCGTGAGGTTCGGCGAGCCATCGGTCACAACGAGCCACGCTAGACGCCCCACGTCGTCGGCCGTAACGCCCGAAGACGCGCTCCCCACCAGATCGGCGCCCCACAGGAAACACCCCTGCAGCAAGCCTGTGCACAGCGCCTCGCTGAACGACACACCGCCAGCCGGTGCCTTGGGCAGCCAATCGTAGCCGTAGTCGTTGTCGAAGGCCGCCTCCTCGCCCCACCACTCGCGCAGGGCCGACACCAGAGCGCGAGGTCGCAGCGAGCCCGCGCCGGCCGGCTCGGTATGGGCCTCGAGCCACGCCTGAAGCGTCGTCTCGCTTTCAGTGGGCCAGGGAAGATCGCCGCCGAACATGTCCGGCGAAAGCCCTATGGCGTCGGCCAGCCCCTCGTTCGCGGCGCCCCCAGGTAGGAGATGCCGCCCCCGGGCACACCGATGTTGCCGAGCAGCAGCTGCACCACGGCGGCCGCGCGCGCCGCCTGGGCCCCCGTGCCGTGCTGCACGAGACCGGGCCCGGCCAGCACCTTGCCCGCCCCCTCCACCGCGCCCGTGGCCGCGAAGGCCCCATAGGCGCGCTCGAGCAGCGACCGCTCCACGCCGCACACGGTGGCCACCGTGTCCAAGTCGTAACGGGCGAGAAACTCCTGCAGGCGCACCCAGGCGCAAGCCGGGTCCTGCAGCGTGATATTGCGCTCGCAGCGCGGCTGGGACGGCACGGCCCAGGCAGGGACGCCCTCGCCGCGCACCCAGGAGAACTCGCCGTCGAAGCGCATGTTCCACGTGTCGAAGCCGTCGGTCTGGTAGCCCCAGCTGGTTTTGTCGTAGGTGCCGGTCATGGGATCCCAGCCGAAGAAGGCGCCGGAGGACGCATCGAAGGAGAAGGCGGGGTCCATGAGGTAGGAGGCGTTGGTGAAGTTCAGCACGTACTCGGGCTGCCACAGGGAATTGTCCATAGCGTACTTGGCCAGCCCCCCGAGAAACGCGATGTCGGTGCCGGGCCGGATGGGCACGTGGATGTCGGCCATCTCGGCCGATGCCGAGCGCAGCGGGTCCACGACGATCCACAGCGCCCCCGCGTCCCGGGCGCGCTCGATCCAGCGCAGGGACAGCGGCTGGCTTGTGGCAACGTCGGCACCCAAGGTGAGCAGACAGTCCGTGTTCGCGATGTCGCTCCACAGCCCGTCGGGCTCGGCGATGCCGAGGGTGGCCGCCACGCCCGCGGCGAAGGCGCGCCGCCCGAAGGCCGCCTCGGAATCGATGTTCACCACGCCCCAGGATCGCAGCGCCTTGGCGAGCAGGAACTGCTCCTCAGCCACAAGGCGCGCGCCGCCGAAGCTGCCGATGGCCCGAGTGCGCATGACCGGCACGCCGCGGGGACGCTTCCGGGCGCTGTAGTCGTTATCGCCGTAGCCATCGTCGCCGTAGCCGCCGCGATCGCTCCAGTCCCATTCGTCGAAGCCCGTCTCGCCCTGCGTCTCATCGTCGGCCTCCGTGCCTTCGATGCTCTCTTCGAAGGTGGCGTCGCGAGTATCCTTCACCAGGTTGGCGATCTCGTCCAGCGCGCGATCCCAGGAGATGTCCTCCCACGCATCCGACCCGGCGCGCCGCACCCGGGGCGAGGTCAAGCGCCCGGGACTGGTCGTCGTCGCGCCTTCGCTCGCGGCGTCGTTGCCGCCCGCGCCATTGCCACTATCGTCATCCGCGTCGTCCTCGGTCGTCCCCTCGGGCGCCTTCCACAAGTCGGTCAGCGCCTGAGCGCGCAGGCAGAGCCGCCCTTCAGAGAACGGATTCGCGCCGTCGCCGTGCACGGCCGCCACCCGCCCGTCCTCCACATCGAGCACCAGCGTGCAGGCGCCCGGACACTCCTCGCAGACGACGACCGGCCCCGCAGGGGCCGCAGGCTCTTCGGCCGGCGCCTCGTCGGTGCCGGCGGCCTCTTCGGCGGCCTCTTCGTCGGCCCAGGCTCGATTCGGATCCAAACCCCATGCCGCGCTTCCAACCGCCACCGCGCCGGCGCCGGCCAGAAAGCCTCTCCGCGTCAATTTCATGGACGAACGTCTCCTTCGCACAGGCCCGCGTCCTGCTAGCGCAAGCCTATTCACACCCTGTCTCTTAGAGCCTTCATTTTCACACAAGAGACCGTCGTGCGTGCGCTCAAAAACCCCGAGCGCGCACCGTAGGCGAGATGCCCACAAATTGTCCACGATTACGGCGCTGATCTGCCCATTGATGAGGTTTCTCCTTGTCTTTTCCCATTGGAAACATTCGCCCCCTAACCTAAGCGCATCAGAAAACCGCACCATGAAGGAGGCCCCATGGCCCGCATCAATCGCAACTACGAGAAGCTGCCCGGCAGCTACCTGTTCTCGGAAATCGCCCGCCGCACCGCCGCCTACCAGGAGGCGAACCCCGAAGCGCGCCTCATCAAGATGGGCATCGGGGATGTCACCCGCCCGCTCGCCCCGGCCGTCGTCGCCGCCATGCATGCCGCCGTAAACGACCTCGCCGCTGCCGAAACCTTCCACGGCTACGGCCCCGAGCAGGGCTACGCCTTTTTGCGCGACGCCATCGCCGAGCACGATTTCGCCGCGCGGAACATCGCCATCGCCCCTGACGAGATCTTCGTCTCCGACGGCGCCAAGAGCGACTGCGGCAACATCGGCGATATCTTCGCCGAGGACAACATCGTGGCCGTGTGCGATCCGGTCTATCCTGTCTACGTGGACACCAACGCCATGGCCGGCCGCGCCGGCGACTACGATGCGGATACCGAGCGCTGGACGAACATCGTCTACATGCCCACCACCGCCGAGAACGACTTCACGCCGGCCCTGCCCGACGTGCCCGTCGACCTCATCTACCTCTGCTCGCCGAACAATCCCACCGGCACGGTGCTTTCCCGCGAGGCCCTGCAAAGATGGGTCGACTTCGCCAACGCCACCGACGCCGTCATCCTCTTCGATGCCGCCTACGAGCGCTTCATCGCCGATGCCGCCATTCCCCACTCCATCTACGAGATCCCCGGTGCGAAGACGTGCGCCATCGAGTTCCGCAGCTTCTCGAAGACCGCCGGCTTTACCGGGGCCCGCTGCGGATACACCGTGGTGCCGCGCGATTTGGTGCGCGAGGGACAGAGCCTAAACGCGATGTGGAACCGCCGTCAAACAACGAAGTTCAACGGCGCCTCCTATGTCATCCAGCGCGGCGCGGCGGCCATCTACACCCCCGAAGGCGCGGCCCAGGTGGACGAGACCATCGACTTCTACCGCACCAACGCCCGCACGATCAAGGAGGGCCTGGCCGCTGCCGGCCTTGAGGTGTACGGCGCCGACAACAGCCCATACGTGTGGTGCCGCACTCCCAATGGCACCGACTCCTGGGGCTTCTTCAACCGCCTTCTGGAAGAGGCGAACGTCATCACCACCCCCGGCGCCGGCTTCGGGCCGGCCGGCGAGGGCTATATCCGGCTCACCGCCTTCGGCGACGCCGAGGACACCAAGGAGGCGGTCGAGCGCATCAAGCGGATGCTCGATGCCGAGAGTCGCGACTAGCCGAAGCGCACCACGGAATCGGCGCTCAGTCGAGCCCGCGCGCCGATTGCTGACGCTTGTCAACAATCGCTCCACAATTGATCGTCGACCGCGCAACTCAACAATACACCGCTATACTGGTCGCATTGCATCGTCCCCGATCCAAGGAGATCACCATGAACACCAACCATGCTAAGGCCATCAAGGGCATGAGCATCGCCAATATCGTGCTCGCTGCCCTCGGCATTCTCGGCATGCTCATCGCCTGGGCAGGCCTCGGCGTCGGCGGCGCCGCCATTTCCGGCTCCGGCTACGACTACTTCTACACCGAAGACGGCCTCTATTTCACCACCGATGACGTGTCGGCGCTGCTCGGCATGCTGGGCTTCCTCGTCTTTCTCGTGATCGTCTGCGCCGTGCTCATCCTCGTCGCTGGCATCCTCGGCGTGCGCGGCGCGGCCAAGCCCGAGAAGCTGCGCGGCATCATGATCTGGAACATCGTCGCCGCCGTGGTGAGCCTCCTTTCCTGCTGCTGGGTGTCGCTCGTGCTCTGCATCATCGTGGCCGTGTTCGCCAACAAGGACCGCGCCCTGTACGCCGCCCCCGCTCCGGCCGCTCCCTACGGCTACGCCCCGGCCGCTGCGCCTGTCGCACCGGTAGCCCCGCAGCAGCCCGTGCAGCCCGCAGCCGCTGCGCCCCAGCAGCCTGCCGCCCCGGCCGCCGCTGTTCCCGTGGCCGCTGCCGTGGCCGCCGAGGCCGTTGCCGGCGCAGTGATGCCCGCCACGGCCGCTACGGCCCCTGCGGCAGAAGTCGTCGCCACCGAACAGGTCGTCGCGGCCGAGCCAGCAGCAGACGAACCCGTAGCTGCCGTCGCAGAGGAGACGGTCGCCGAGCCCGTCCCCGCCGCCGTGGTGGAAACGGTCGAGGAGGACACCTTCGCCCCGGCCGAGACTCCCGAGGAAGCCGCCGAGGCCGCAGCCGAGCCGGCCATCGTCCTGCCTGACAACTACATCGAAGACGCCCAGGCCGGCGTAGCCGTCGTCGAGGAGATCTCCTCCGACGCCGACACCGCAGCCGCCGACACTGCGACCGACGACGCCGACAACGACAAGCCCACCGCCTAACTTCGACTCGCGGGCAAGCCACATCGCTGCCGCCATCACCCGCCACGAAGGCCCTCCCACTCTATAGCCGGAGGGCCTTCTCTTTCTTGGAACGATCTTCTCTCTTTTTTTCTCTCTCTTTCTTTCTCTTTCTCTTTCCCTTTCTCTTTCCCTTTCTTTCTCGAACCGATCTCCTCTTGCCCCAAATCGGCGCATATACCCCATCCACCCGCAGAGCACCGTTCGCTAACCCGTAGCACGAGAGGGGTTTTTGCCAGGCCACCGCAGCTTTCCCGACAAAAAGCCCCCTCTGGCTGCGGGTCGAAACTCAAAAAGGGGCAAAAACCCGTAGCCAGACGTGGGTTTTTGCCAAAGCAGCATAGCCCGAGGGCCCAAAATGTCGCAAACGGGAAACGGCGATGGCAGAAAACCGTCTCAGGCTACGGATGGGTGCGCAACCGCAGGCGGTCAACGCCGTCTGCTTGCCTTCCCATCTTCTCTGCCAAAGCGCCCGCAATCGGCGGCGGCGAGCAGGATAGTTACCGAACTGCTTCGGAAAGGCTACGGGGCGGGGACTTGCCCACCTGGAGAGAGACCTATAATCGACCCATGAGATAACGCGCGCCCGCGCCAACGGCACCAGTGGCGGCGTCAACAGCCGCGCCGGTGGCGGCACCAGCGGCGGCATCGGCGCCAGCGCAGCAGCCACATCAACGGCCGCACCAGCAGCAACGGCGCCCATAACGCAGCGAGGCACGCCGACCCAAGAGGCACAAGCGCAAACCATCAGGGGTGAGAGTCATGAACCGCGAGAGGGAAATCGTCAAAGCGAGCGTATACGGCATTATCGGCAATGTGCTGCTCGTCGCCTTCAAGATGGCCGTCGGGTTCATGTCCCACTCCATCGCCATCATCTTGGACGGCGTGAACAACGCCACCGACGCCTTGTCCTCCATCGTCACCATCGTGGGCACGAAGCTCGCCGGGCGCCGGCCCGACCGCCACCACCCCTTCGGCTACGGCCGCGTGGAGTACCTCACCAGCGTCGTCATCGCCATCATCATCCTCGTGGCCGGCTTCATCTCCCTGCGCGAATCCATCGACAAGATCATCCACCCCGGCGCGCCCAGCTACTCGACCATCACCATCATCGTCATCGTGGTGGCCATCCTCGCGAAGATCGCCATCGGCATCATGTTCAAGCGCTTCGGCGATAAGACGAACTCCGAGGCCCTCATCGCTTCGGGCATTGATTCCAACTACGACGCGGTGCTCTCGGCCGGCACGCTCGTGGTAGCGGCGGCCCAGAACTTCTGGGGCCTGAACATCGACGGCGCCGTGGGCCTCATCATCTCGCTTGTGGTTCTGAAGGCCGGCTTCGAAGTGCTCGGCGACGCCCTCTCGCCGCTTATCGGCGGCCCGGAGGACAAGAAGCTCGTCGACGACATCATCGCCTACACCAACAGTTTCCCCGATGTGAGCGGCACCTACGACGTGGTGCTGGACAACTTCGGCCCCAACGAAGTCTTGGGCTCGGTGCACATCGAGGTGCCCGACGATATGTGCGCCCGCGACATCCACGCCCTCACCCGCCAGATCAGCGAAGGACTCACCGAGAAGTTCGGCATCCTCACCACCGTGGGCATTTACGCCGAGAACACCACCGGCGCCTTCGCCCCTCTGCATGCCGACCTCGACGCCCTCGCGAAAAGCGACCCGGCGATCCTGCAGGTGCACGGCTTCTACGTAGACGAGAAAACCTCGACCGTCTACTTCGATTTGGTCATAGGCTTTAAGGCCGACGACGACGCCATCCGCGACAAAATAATCGCCCATCTGAAGGAAAAATATCCCGATTACACCTACAATGTCGTCATCGACCACGATTACGAAGACGATCAGCCAACGTAGGCGATCGTGGGGAAAGGGGCGCACGATGGCGGGCGAGAGCCAGAAACTGAAGCTGCTCAACCTCGCCAAGATGCTCTACGAGCGCACCGACGAGAGTCACGGCCTCACCTGCCCCGAAATCATCGCCGGGCTGGCTGAGGCGGGCATCGAGGCCGAGCGCAAATCGGTGTACCGCGACTTGGACGCCCTTCGCGACTTCGGTCTCGACATCGCGAAGCTTCCCACGCACCCGGTCAGCTACGCCCTCGTCTCGCGCACCTTCACCGCCGCCGAGCTCATGCTGCTCACCGACGCCGTGCAGTCCTCGCGCTTCCTCACGGTTCGTATGGCCCATCGCCTCACCGAAGGGCTGGCGTCTCTGGGCTCCTGCCACCACGCCGCCGCGCTTTCCAAGAACGTGCACGTGGAAGGCCGCATCAAGATGCAGAACGAGTCGGTGTTCCATCACGTGGACACGCTGCACGAGGCCATCCGGCGCCGCCGCCAGGTGGCCTTCCGCTACGTGAAGCACGACGTGAACAAACAGCCGCGACCCCAGGGCGACGGCCGCATCTACCGTGAGACGCCGGTATGCCTCATTTACTCCGAGGGCTGCTACTACCTCATCGCCTACAACGAGAAGCACGACTCCTTCCCCAGCTACCGCGTCGACCGCATGCAAGGGCTGCGCATCACCGACGACGCGGCCGTGCGCAACGAACGCATCGCCACCTTCGATGCAGCGACCTACACTTCTCGCACGTTCTCCATGTTCGGCGGCGAGACGACGCCGGCGACGCTGCTCGTGGAGGAATCGGTCATGAGCGCCATTATCGACCGCTTCGGCAAGGACGTGGAAAGCGCGCCGGTGGATGCGACCCATGCCCGCGTGCACGTCACCGTGGCCGCCAGCCCCGTCTTCTTCGGCTGGCTCGCCCAGTTCGGCACCGCCGTGCGCCTGGAGGCCCCTAAGGCCCTCGCCCGCCAGTACGCCGACTACCTCAGGGACATCGCCGACAGCTATTAGCCCCGTCGCGCGCACCCGGACGGGGCAATCGCGCCTTCCCCGTAGGGTCTGACCTTGGTCAGCCCTCTGCAAGCGGGACAATTATGCACGACAAAACAGGGGCGACCAAGGTCGCCCCCTACGGGCGTATCTTAGTGAACGACCTTCTCGATGAGGGACTGAAGACGGTGCACGTCGAGCGGCTTGGGAAGATGCGCATCCATGCCACTTTCCAGGGAGCGCTTGCGATCCTCGGAAAACGCGTTGGCGCTCACGGCGATGATGGGCAGCGATGCGCGCAGCGGGTCGGGCAGCGCGCGAATGGCGCGGGTGGCGGCATAGCCGTCCATGACCGGCATCTGAATGTCCATGAGCACCAAGTCGTAGGCGCGCGCATCGGCCTCCTCGATCATCCCCAGGGCCACCTCGCCGTTTTCCGCCGTGTCCACCGCATAGCCCGCATCGTCCAGAAGGCAGCAGGCGATCTCGCGGTTGAGCTCGTTGTCCTCCACGAGCAGAATGCGGTGCACCGGGCCCCGCCCGCGGCTCGGACGCGGCGCCTCGGCGGCCACGTCGGCGGGAGCCTGGCGGAAGGTGATGTCCACGGTGAAAGTGGAGCCCTCCCCCGGCGCGCTTTCCACGGCGAGCTCGCCTTCCATAAGATCGAGCACGTTGCGCACGATGGTGAGCCCGAGTCCCGTGCCCTGAACGCCCGAAGCCGTGGTGTTGCTCTCCCGTTCGAAGGGCATGAACATGCGCTCCATGAACGCGGGCTCCATCCCTACGCCCTTATCGGCCACGACGAAGCGGAAGCTGGCAAAGCCCTGGGGCGCGCCGGCGTTCTCGGCCACGCTGATGCGCACGGTGCTGCCAGCCGGCGAGTACTTGATGGCGTTGTCCACCAGCTGGGTGAGCACGTGGGACAGGCGCACGGCATCCACGAGCACGCGATCGTGGGCCAGAGGCTCAATGTCGCAGGCCAGGGTGACGTCGGCGCGGTCCGCCAGATCCACCATGTCCATGCGCGCCTGCAGAACCAGCTCGGAAAGAGAGCATTCCGCCTCGGCCAGCTGCACATGGCCCGCCTCCATGCGGCTGATCTCCAGCGTCTCGTTCACCACGTCGAGCAGCTGCTCGGAAGCGGCCAGCACTTTGTCGCTGTAGGCGCGCACCCGCTCGGCCTCGCCACCATGGGCCGAGATGAGCGACGCGTAGCCCACCACGGCGTTCAGCGGCGTGCGGATGTCGTGGGACATATTCGAGAGGAACGTGTTTTTCGCCACGTTGGCGGCCTCGGCCTCGGAAAGGGCGTTGCGCAGCATGGTGCGGTGCTCGAGCTCGCGGACATAGGCCTCGCGCAGCTGGGCGTTCACCGCCTCCAGCTCGTCGGCCCGCTCGCGCAGCTTGTCCGTGGCGTCGTTGATGAACACGTAGAAGAACTCGCCCGCGTCCAACGTGACGTGATGGCCGTAGTCCTCTATCCAACGCACCGAGCCGTCACGGCGGATGATGCGGTACTCCACGTAGTCCATGGAGTACCGGTCGGCCTGAATCTGACGGCTGATGGAGTGTTCCACGGCCTCGATGTCCTCGGGGTGCACCATGCCGGGGAAGGTGCCGCCCGTCAGCGCGACGAACTGCTCCTCGTCAGCGCAGCCGAAGATGCGCAGGCAGGCCTCGTTGACGTAGACCACCGCCTCGTCGCCATCAGCATGGTAGATGAAAAAGCCGCCTGGCATATGAGCGAGAACGTCGCCGATGTCGAGCTGGGCTAAAGCGGGGAATATGGAGGGCGCCGAGGTTGCCATGTGCTGCTTTCTTCTGTCGGTCGAAAAGGTGCTTTCCGTATGCTACCACGGCCGTTGCCCAGCGCCCCCGAAGCTGTCGATGAGCCCACGAATTTGTAACGAAAGAGAAACGTGGAGGGCTTACGAGAAATCGAACATGGCCGTGGAAAGGTAGCGCTCGCCCGTGTCGGGCAGGATGACGACGATGTTCTTGCCCACGTTTTCGGGTCGGCGCGCCAACTTCGCCGCCGCCGCCACGGCCGCGCCCGAGGAGATGCCCACGAGCAGTCCGTCATGGGCAGCCAGCTCGCGCCCGGCCTCGAAGGCCTCCTCGTCTTCGATGGCGATGACCTCGTCGTAGATAGCGGTGTCCAGCGTCTCGGGCACGAACCCGGCGCCGATGCCCTGAATCTTGTGGGCGCCGGCGCGGCCCTCGGAGAGCACGGGGGATCCGGCCGGTTCCACGGCCACCACCTGGATGGCCGGGTTCTGCGCCTTCAGATAGGCCCCGGTGCCCGAAAGCGTGCCGCCGGTGCCCACGCCGGCCACGAGGATGTCCACCACGCCATCGGTGTCCTCCCAGATCTCCGGGCCAGTGGTACGCTCGTGCACGGCCGGATTCGCCGGGTTGGAGAACTGCGAGGGAATGAACGAGTTCGGAATCTCCGCCGCCAGCCGCTCGGCCTCCTCGATGGCGCCCTTCATGCCCTTGGCGCCTTCGGTGAGCACCAGTTCCGCCCCAAAGGCGCGCATGAGGTTGCGCCGCTCCACGGACATGGTCTCGGGCATGACGATGATGATGCGGTTGCCCCGCACGGCGGCGATGGCAGAAAGGCCGATGCCGGTGTTGCCGGAGGTGGGCTCGATGATGACCGTCTCGTCGTCGAGGACCCCGGCCTCCACGGCGGCGTCGATCATCGATTGGGCGGCGCGGTCCTTCACCGAGCCGGTGGGGTTGAACGACTCCACCTTCCCGATGAGCGTGGCGGGCAGCTCGTGGGCGCGCTCGTAGTTGGTCAGCTCCACCAACGGCGTATGCCCGATCAGCTCGGTGATGTTCTCGTGGACGGTCATGGGAAATCCTTTCTGGCTGAAACAAAGCCGGCAACCGGTCGGAGACGTGGGGTGTTCTGACCGAGCGAGTTCCGCAGCGAACGAAACAGTCCAGTGGACTGTTTCGCAGAGCGAGGACTGTCTGAGCGAATCAGAATACCGCGCGGCTCCGACCGACGAGGAGATGCATTGCCCCCATCCTACTGAATAGCCCCACTTCGTCAACGGCCCGCGCCATAGCGGTTTCCGATGGCGAGGCGGCCGAGAAAACCGTGGCGCACCGTCAAGTTCTCCCTTCCATCGCCGCCCGACGGTCGTATAATGCCTAGCAGTTCCCTAGACTTGAATCCTAACCCGCCATAGGAGCTTCCCATGACCCTGCAGCAACTTCGCTACCTCATCGCCATCGCGAACCACGGCTCCATCTCGGCGGCGGCGCACACGCTGTACGTCTCGCAGTCAAGCCTGTCGGTGGCCGTGCGCGACATCGAGCGCGAGACCGGCGTCACCATCTTCGAGCGATCCAACCGCGGTATCACGCTCACGAGCGATGGCATCGAGCTTTTGGGCTACGCCCGCCAAGTGGTGGAGCAGGCCGACCTCATGGAGCAGCGCTACTCCGGCCGCGGCGGCGAGGCGGCGCAGCGTCTATCCATCACTTCCCAGCACTACGCCTTCGTGGTGGAGGCGTTCCTGGAACTGGCCGAGGAGTACGAGGGCGCCGGCTACAACTTCAGCCTGCGCGAGACCCGCACCTCCGAGGTCATCGAGGACGTGCGCGACTTCCGCAGCGATCTGGGCGTGCTGTACCTCTCCACCTTCAACGAGAGCGTCATCGGGCACGCCCTTTCCGACGCGAACCTCTCCTTCAACCTGCTGTTCACTGCGCAGCCCCACGTATTCGTCAGCGACAAGCACCCCTTGGCCTCGCGCACCGAGGTGACCGTGGAAGATCTGGAGGACTACCCCCGCTACGCCTTCGAGCAGGGGGCAAACAACTCGTTCTTCTACTCCGAGGAGCCCCTGGCCGAGCTGCCCCACACAAAGTGCATCTCCGTGAGCGACCGCGGCACCCTCTCGAACCTGCTCGCTCACCACAACGGCTACACCATTTCCACCGGCGTGCTCTCCAGCGAGATGTACACCGGCATCGCCAGCGTGCCCCTGCAGACCAAAGAGCTCATGCGCGTGGGCTACATCGTTCACAACGAGCGACAGCTGTCGCCTCTGGCCCAAAGTTACATCGAGAAGCTGAGCCTGTTCGTAGAAGGCTACCAAATCGGCCTCGCGGGGTTGTAGCCCAAAGCAGCAGCAGACAGCATCCGCAGCCCCTGTCTCCTTTCGGGCGGGCTAGAAAGCCCGGACGATGGTGCCGCCGCCGAGGACGATGTCGCCTTCATAGAGGACGGCGGCCTGGCCTGGGGCGGCGGCGCGCTGGGGCTCGTCGAAGGTGACGGTCAGCTCGTCGGGGCCGGTCTGCTCGGCGACCGCTGGCACGGGCCGCTGGCGGTAGTGGGTCTTCACCTGCACCTCGCGCGGGCCTTCCAAAACGCCTCCGCTGATGAGATTCACATCGCAGGCCACTACTCCTGAGCTGAGCAGCTCGTCTTTGAAGCCGACGATAAGCTGGTTGGCAAACGCATCTTTCCCCAGCACGTACAGCGGCTCGCGCGCCGCCACACCGATGCCCTTGCGTTGCCCGATGGTGTAGCGGATGAGCCCTGCATGCTCCCCGAGAACACGTCCTTCCCGGTTCACAATCTCGCCCGGTTCAAAAGCAGTAGCAACCGAAGTTTTCTTCGCACCTGTCTCCGTAGGAGCGGACCTTGGTTCGCCCTTGCCCGCGAGTCCTAAGGGCGTGCACAAGGTTTCTCCCTCACAACGACACGCCCGGCACCATGCTTCAATGAATCCCGTGTAGTCGCCGTCGGGAACGAAGCAGATATCCTGGCTCTCGGGCTTTTCCGCTGTGACGAAGCCGTGGGCGCGGGCCAGCTCGCGCACCTCGTCCTTCGTCAGCTCGCCCAGAGGAAACAGCATGTGGGCGAGCGTGTCCTGGGTGAGGTGGTACAGCACGTAGCTTTGATCCTTAGCAGGGTCACTCGCCCGCAGAAGCTGCCAGCACCCGGTCGCCTCGTCCCAGCGGCGCCGGGCGTAGTGTCCCGTGGCCACGTAATCGAGCCCCAGCTGGCGCCGGCGCTTTTGCAGCGCCTCGAATTTCAGGAACCGGTTGCAGGCGATGCAGGGGTTGGGCGTGCGGCCCTCGAGATAGGCCCCGCAGAACGGGTTCACCACCGCCGCATCGAAACGATCGCGCAGATTGAAGGCATCGTGGGGAATGCCGAGACGCCGGCACACTGCCCGCGCATCTTCCACATCGCGCGCCGACCCACACGTCGACCCTTCGCCTTTCCCGGCGTCGCCCAAAACCTCGCCACCGCGTAGCACCATCGTCGCACCGCGCACGTCGTAGCCCGCCTGCTGCAAGAGCAACGCGCACACGGAGCTGTCGACGCCTCCCGACATCGCCGCCATCACGCTGGCCGCCCCGGGCGCCGCGGCCGTTCCTCTGTCATTTCCGAAAGTCATGGGGCGCATCATAGCACAGCATGGAGCATCTCTCTTCTCTCCCTGCTCCATCGCGCTCCGTCCGCGTCTTCGCCTTCCACCTTCCCCTCGCTCACCGCCCTGTGGAGCGCGAGACAGGCATCCCCGCCCGTGCCCACTGCCAATCGTGCTACGCTGGAACCATGCAGGGGTACCGCCCCGACAAAGCGAGCCAAACCCATGGCCACCTCGTCGATGCGGTTGAGAGGGCGCTTGCCCAACCCTTCGAACCTGTCAGCTAACACTGTCGTAGGGAGCATGCTCACCAAGCACAAGGGGCGCTTCCTGCAGGGAGCGTCTTTCTTTTTGGCACGCCCGCAGGCCAGCGCTTCAGCTTCCGGAAAGGAATCGTCATGACCGAACCTTCCACCTGCGCCATCAGCGCACCTGCAGACGCTTGCGCGTCCCGCAGCACCCGAACCGAGGCAGAGCTTCGGGCGCTCATGGCCCGCGCCGTGCACGAGGTGCGCGAGACGAACCCGCTGGCGCCTTCCATCACCAACACCGTGACCCAGAACTTCGTCGCCAACGCCCAGCTGGCCGTCGGCGGCTCGGCGGCCATGGTGTATTTGCCCGACGAGGGCGAATGCGTCGCAGCCCTGGGAGGGGCCGTGTACATTAACCTGGGGACCCTGCTGCCCGTCTACGAGCAAACGGTTCCCGCCACGGCGCGCGCCTGCGCGGGGGCGGGCAAGCCTTGGGTGCTCGATCCGGTGGGCATCGGCATCGGCAGCCTGCGCACCCAGCTCATCGAGGCTGTGCGCGAGAATCCCCCCGCTATCCTGCGCGGCAACGCCTCGGAGATCATCGCCGTGGCTGAGCTGTGGGGACTCGGGGACGACGCGGCCGAAGACGCTTCCGGCGACGGTCCCCGCGGAGTGGACAGTACCGACTCTGTGGACGCCGCCGAGCGCGCCGCCGTGGCGTGCGCCCGCTTCACGGGAGGGGCCGTGGCCGTCTCCGGCACTACCGACCTTGTCACCGACGGCGCCCAGGTGGCGCGCCTTTCCGGCGGATCGCCCCTCATGACCTGCATCACCGGCTCCGGCTGCTCGCTGGGGGGCGTGTGCGCGGTCTACGCCTGCGTGGCCGATCCCTTCGTGGCGGCGCTCGCCGCAACGGCCGCCTACAACCTGGCCGGCCTGCGCGCTGCCGAAACCTACAACGGCTCCGGCAGCTTCCAAGTCGCCTTCCTCGACGCCCTCTACAACCTCACCGCCGAGGAAGTGGCCGAGGCACCTCTGGCGCTTGCCAGCGCATCAGCCGCGTAAGCCGAGAAACAAAAGGAGATTCCTATGAACACGCTTGTTGCCGTTGCCATCGCCCCCTTCGGCGTGGGAGACGAGCTGGCCCCCTACGTGGCGGAGGCCATTCGCGTCATCCGCGACTCCGGGCTGCCCCACCGCACTACCTCTATGTTCACCGAGATCGAGGGCGAATGGGACGAGGTCATGGCCGTCGTGCGCGACGCCACCATGCGCCTCGCCGACCAGGGCATCCGCACCGAGGTAATCCTGAAGGCCGACATCCGCCCGGAGCACAGCGACACCCTGCACACCAAGGTCGAGAAGGTGGAGGCACTGCTGACCGATTAGGGGTTCGTCCACAACTTTCCATCATCTGCATGGAGGCCCTTGCGCTTTCGCGTTGGCCCGCTATGATGCTTCCCGAAATACGACACGAAGCGAAAGAGGTTCCATGCTCCGCAAAATTATTCACATCGACGAGGACAAGTGCACCGGCTGCGGCCTGTGCGTCGACGCGTGCCACGAGGGCGCCATCGCCATGGTCGACGGCAAGGCGCGCCTGGTGCGCGACGACTATTGCGACGGGCTGGGCGACTGCCTGCCGGCCTGCCCCACCGACGCCATCTCCTTCGTCGAGCGGGAAGCCGCTCCCTACGACGAGGCTGCCGTGGCGGCACACCTGGGCGCCCGCAACGGCGGCGCGACGGCTGGCAGCGTTCCGGCCGCGGCCGAGTACCGCAGCGGCTGTCCCGGCTCGGCCGCCCGCACCCTCATCGACGACGCTCCGAAGCCGGCGCCGTCGCCTGCGCACCAGGGCGGATGCCCCGGTTCCCGCAGCCGCTCCCTGAACGGCGCCTCGGCACCGGCCCCCACGCCGGCCGGCCGCGCCGCTGCTCCGGCCGCTGCCGGCGCCACCGACGCGCTTTCCGCCGTGGCCGCCGCTCTGCCGAACCGCTTGGCTCAGTGGCCGTGCCAGATCAAGCTCGTACCGGCGCAGGCCCCCTACTACCAGGGCCGCGGGCTGCTTATCGCCGCCGACTGCACCGCGTTTGCCTGCGCCAGCTTCCACGAGCGCTTCATGAGCGGCAACGTCACCATCATCGGCTGCCCCAAGCTGGACGAGGGCTCCTACACCGACAAGCTCGCCGCCATCATCGCCGCCAACGACATCACCTCGGTCACCGTCGCCCGCATGGAGGTGCCCTGCTGCGGCGGCCTCGAGCGCGCCGCCGCCGAGGCCTGCGCCCAGTCGGGCAAGGACATCCCCTTCGAGGTAATCACCTTCGCCGTCAACGGCGACGTCATCGATTAGCTAAGGTCGCCCCAAACACCCATGGCAACGTCCTCGACCAGGATCGCGTCCGGCCGCCATCGCAACGGCGAAAAACTCGAAACCCGCTGTGACGGCCGGATTAGTCCAGCTCGGCCATAACTGCCTCGGAAACGATCCCGGCCACCTCCGGGATCGTTTCTTCTTTTACGGAGGAAAAGCTCATCACAAAAGCGGGGCGACGCCGACTCGTCCCGCGGTCGTTGAACCGATAGCGGCTCAACGGCGCCAAGCGCACGCCACGAACCGCGGCGCGCCGAGCCACGCGTTCCTCGAAGGCCACGCTGTCTCCTTCGGCGCTTTTCGCGCCTTCGCCCCTTTCGTCGCCTGCGCCGATTCCGACTTCCATGAGAAAGTGCAGCCCGGCGCCCACGTTGGCGAAACGTAGGCAGCTGCCAGCCGGGGACGCCGCAAGCGCCTCCGTCAGCGCACCCAGCAGCCGTCGGTAGCGCGTCCTCTGGCGATTGACATGGCGCTCGTAGTCGCCCGATTCCATGAACCGCGCCAATGTCAGCTGCTCGAGCGCGCCCACCGTGCAGGTATAGAAACCAAGCTTGTCGCGAAACCGCTCGGCCAGCTCTTCGGGCAACACCACGTACCCAATGCGGAAAGCACCTCCGAGCGTCTTCGAGAACGTGTTCGCGTAAATCACGCGGCCAGCCCCATCGAGGGTCGCGAGCGTCGGCACGGGACGTCCCGCCATGCGGAACTCACAGTCGAAGTCATCTTCGATAAGATAGCGCGACCGGGTCTCAAGCATCCCGCCGACTTTCCCACTCCCGCACTCGTCCACCAAGGCGTTTTCCGGATCCCACTTAGCCTCAGAGGGCCGGCTGGGCCCATCACTGACGCGTGGCGCCAGAACGCTCTCTGACTTTTCCGAGGTGCCGTAAGCCCATTCCACCAGCGCGCGCCGACGCGACACCGGCACCGTGATGCCGGTGGGAAACTGGTGCGAAGGGGTGCAATG
Organism: Adlercreutzia sp. CNCM I-6207; assembly: GCF_977072305.1. Classification (NCBI taxonomy): domain Bacteria; kingdom Bacillati; phylum Actinomycetota; class Coriobacteriia; order Eggerthellales; family Eggerthellaceae; genus Adlercreutzia; species Adlercreutzia sp. CNCM I-6207. The sequence continues at coordinate 110,025 of NZ_CDRVLZ010000001.1, read as the reverse complement.
CAGCACGTCGATGCCAGCGCGCTCAAGAACCTCCAACGACGGTCCCTCCTCGTCGAGGGCGATCGGCCGCACCGCCACATCGTTCGACCGGTAAATACTCGCAAGCCGCGGATAGCCGGGGTCTTCCACACCGTATACCAGGTCGCGGCCGAGCAGCTGCACGAGCAGACCATAAAGCGACTGGGCACCGGAACCGATCACGATCTGGTCGGGATGCACCTCCATGCCGCGAAAGCCCCGCAGATGCGCCGCGATGGCCGCCCGCAACCGAGGCGATCCCTGGGGCCCCGCGGCTTCCAGCACCGTGCGCTCGCTCTCGTCGGCCAGCACGCGCCGCAACGTCCGCGCCCACGCCGCATAGGGAAACACCCCTTCCGGCGCCGTCGCCCCTGTGAAGTCGGCGAGCCATTTGCGCCCGACATCATTCTGGCCGCACCAAGATGCCCCGCATCCGGCCCTGCCGTCCTCGATACCCCCGTTGCTTCGGATTTTCGCCTCATACCCACGGGGGCCTGATTCGCCCCGGAGCCCCAAATGCACCCCCAAAACATCCCCTTCGCCACAAGCTATACAAAAGGACTCGTCTTTTGTGGCAAGTTTTTCGAGGGTTTCGACGTCATCGTTTCCCGAAACCCCCATTTTGGCTACGCCGAGCGCGCTTTTGCCCTCGAAACCGGCTTTGGAAGGCGATTTCACGGTTTCACGCGTCGAAACCCTCGAAAAACTTGCCAAATTCGGGCCGATTTCCTGCACATAGAAGCCGCTGCGGGGCACGGCGCGCACATAGCCCTCGGCCACCAGCTGGTCTAAGGCCCCCTCTACGGTGACGACGCTCACTCCCAAATGCTTCGCGAACGCCCGCTTGGAAGGGAGACGCGCGCCGGCCGCAAGAGCACCCGACTCGATGTCGGCTCGAAGCGCCCGGTAAAGCTGCTCGTACAGGCTCGTCTCCCCTCCGCGATTTAGCACATACGTGAGCATCGCTTTCCCTTCCTCCTCCTGCAGCACGCTTTGAACGAGCTGCTCCTTTACGACCACCTGGTCTTCTGCCAGATCGCCAGCTCGTCGGCTCTTTGCGAAACCGAGGCCACTTCCAACTGACCTTATTAAAACTTCCCAAATTGAATATAACACTAAGCTCAGTTATCCCTTACCCTTCCGCTCATATCTTTTGCGAAAGGAAGGATCCTCATGACCGAAACCGCCCCCGCCGCTAACCAGGCCGGCAACCCCGCTACTCCCATCACCTCTGCTGAGCGCGTAGCCCTCAACCGCCAGCTCGCCCAAATGCTGAAAGGCGGCGTCATCATGGACGTCACCACCCCCGAGCAGGCCCGCATCGCCGAGGCCGCCGGAGCCGCGGCCGTTATGGCGCTCGAGCGCATCCCCGCCGACATCCGCGCGGCCGGCGGCGTTTCCCGCATGAGCGACCCGGCCATGATCAAGGGCATCCAGGCGGCCGTTTCCATCCCCATCATGGCGAAATGCCGCATCGGGCACTTCGCCGAGGCACAGATCCTCCAGGCCATCGACATCGACTACATCGACGAATCCGAAGTGCTCTCGCCGGCTGACGACACCTACCACATCGACAAGACCGTCTTCGCCGTCCCCTTCGTCTGCGGCGCCCGCGACCTCGGCGAGGCCCTGCGCCGCATTGCCGAGGGCGCCACGATGATCCGCACCAAAGGCGAGCCGGGCACCGGCGACGTCGTGCAGGCCGTGCGCCACATGCGCCGGATGAACGCTGAAATCCGCCGCATCCAGAACCTGCGCGACGATGAGCTGTTCGAAGCGGCGAAGGAGCTGCAAGTGCCGGTGGAGCTGCTGCGCGAGGTGCACGAGGCCGGCAAGCTGCCCGTCGTGAACTTCGCCGCCGGCGGCATCGCCACCCCGGCCGACGCGGCCCTTATGATGCAGCTGGGCGCCGAGGGCGTCTTCGTGGGCAGCGGTATCTTCAAGTCGGGCGACCCGGCCCGACGCGCCGAGGCCATCGTAAAGGCCACCACGAACTTCAACGATCCTGAGATGCTCGCCGCCTTGTCCGAAGACCTCGGCGAAGCCATGGTGGGCATCAACGAGCAGGAGATCCAGATCATCATGGAAGAGCGGGGGCAGTAGAACCCATGTCCCCAACCATCGCCGTTCTCGCCCTGCAAGGCGCTTTCATCGAGCACGAGCAGCGCCTGCAATCCCTCGGCTGCACCACCATCGAGCTGCGCCAGGCCGCCGACCTCGCCCGTCCCTTCGACGGCCTGGTGCTCCCCGGCGGCGAGTCCACCGTACAGGCGAAGCTGCTGCATGACCTGGGAATGTTCGAACCGCTGCGCCAACGCATCGCCGAGGGCCTCCCCGCCCTCGGCACCTGCGCCGGCCTCATCCTGCTCGCCGACCATTTCCGCACCCTGCCCGTCACCGTGCGCCGCAACGCCTACGGCCGCCAACTCGGCAGCTTCCACGCCGAGGGTCGCTGGGAAGAAGGGGCGAAGGGGACAGAAGAAGCCGCGGGAGCAACCTGCGTCGCAGACGCGAAGGACTACTCGAGCAACAGCGCCACACTCGCTTCCGAGCCGGTTCCCCTCACCTTCATTCGCGCCCCGCGCATCGAAGCTACCGGCCCCGGCGTCGAGCCCCTCGTCACCCTGAACGACGCACCGGTAGCCGTGCGCCACCGCAACCAGATCGCCGCCGCCTTCCACCCCGAACTCGACGACGACAACCGCCTCTACGAAGCGCTCCTCGCGCCTTTGAAGCGCGCCTACTGAACCAACCGATAGACGGCGCCCGGGCCGCGCGACGGCCCCAGCCGTTCCACAAGAGACTTGTCCATCAGCCGATTGAGCGCGCGGCTGATCGTTGCCTTCGACTTACCCAATGCGTCCATAAGAATCCGCGAGCTCACCGGTGCGGGCGCCTCTTCCAAGAAGTCGACGATGTCGCACTCCACCGTACCCGGCGCCAGCACATGAATGGTATGGAAGCGACCTGTTTCGTCTGACCACTCCGTGACGGATCGCACGATCTTCCCGCCCGCAGCGCCCTCAGGCAGCCGAACGCCACCGCGCCCGCCACCCCCCGCGCGGCCGCCGAACCCGAACCCGAACCGCCCTGCCTCCGCGCCAGCGCCGGCCTTGTATAGCGCCACCTCGAAAGCGGTGATGTGGTCAATGGCTACCGGTTCCGGCATATTCGCCTCGCGCAAGCTGGCCCGAATCTGGAAGTAACCCGTGCCCTTGTTCTCCACCACGCTGCCCACCTCGGCAAACCCCTCGGCATAGGGGGTGGCGCGCAGGATGTTGGCCAGTGCCTGGTTGCGCGGGAAGGAAACGCCAAGCTCGCCCAAACGGTCGACCGTCATAGCCCGGCACAAACCGCCTGGACTCAATATCTCAATGCGGTCGCCGTACATAGTCACCTGAACCTGAGAGGCGCACCCGTCCGGCGAGTAATCGCGGTGCATGAGCGCGTTGGCCACCGCCTCGCGCACGGCCGTCTCGGGATACTCGAGTCTATCGATGCGAAACGCCCCCTCCACCTTCGACGAGACGCGCACGTTGCGTCGCAGCGCCACCATCAGCTCCGATATCATCACGGGGATGGGCCCGACGATCTCGCGAGAATCGAGAAAACGCAGCCCCTCGGCGCTCACATCGGCCTTCGACGTCCCCGGGATCACCGTAAACGAAAGGCAGGCCCGCGGGAAATAACGCTGCGGAAAGCGCCCGAGCGCCATAAGTCCCGCCAATGTGGGTCGCACAATCCCCTCCCCGTCACGAGCCGTCACGCAGAGCGCCTCAAGCAGCTCCTCGTCGCTCATGCCCTTGAACGCTCGCGGCGAATCGGCACGCTGTCGGCGCATGAAGCCCTCCAGAAGCTCTTCGTCAAAGTCGCCCATCGCAGCCCCTTCGACCACTTCGCGATCGTATCGCGGCGGCCGACGCCCCTCCAGCAGGCGGTCCACCTCGTAGGGGCTCAGCCTCCGATCACCATCCCCCACACGCACATAGGAGCCGTCATGCATTGCGCGCGACTTGACGAAGCAGGGCTTAAGCTCGGGCGGCAGTTCGGGCACCGTGGCCACCACCACAGGCGATCCTTCGAACTCGACAATCTCGACTGACGCCCGCACGGGCGGCTCCATCTTCTCGCCGCACATCTGGGCAAGCGCGTCGGCCACAGCACGCGCCTTGAAGCCCGGAACACCTTGGAACCCCGCTCGCTCCGCGAGCCCCAGAATCACCACGCCACCCGACGTGTTCGAAAACGCGCTCAGCGTCTCCGCCATGCTTTTCGGAAGCCCCTGAGAAGCCGCTTTCACCTCTACCCGCTCGGTGTCGGTGCCAAGACGTCGGGCGAGACCAATATAGCTCTCCAGATCGAAATCGTACACGCCCATAGCCCACCCCCGCAAATAGTTTCAAGAAGTCTCATCAGTATGCAACAACTTGAGACTATTTGCAACAACGCTTGTATTTGTTGGTGCGCGCAAACCCAACATTGTGCAAGACCCCTGCTCAGAGAATTCAAATCATGATTTGACTGTAACATCTGCGGGACCGACATCACCGGCAACACCTCCGCCCATGCGAAAGAACACATGAAGGCCGGTGAAGGATCTGGGCATCATAGTGAAATCCGTCAGATAGTCACCGGCTACAACACGGTTAGCCATAAGAAAGAGGGACATTGGGAAACGAGGGTTGTCGGCGGTCGTTGGGAATAGACGTTAGGCAGGGGTCATTAAGGATGCGCTTGATATTGCTGTCAAGCCCTGATAGACGATTTGTCCGTTTATCAGCCACAGTTGCTTAGATGCCGGCAGAGCATGAAACAATTTCTGCCAGTAGGCGTCATTTCGCGATGCGCATCTTTTATATCCAATAGGCTGCATGGGTATCGCTAACCCACACAGCCTATTGGCGCCCAATCTCTCTAACGTACTTATCTGCGACTATTGAATCTTCTGCGACCGACATAGAGCAGCAAAGAAGCCAGTCCTATAGCAGAAGCGCAAAAGAGAATCAGAGCAATACGCACAGGCAAGCCTAAGCTGTCACTTGTTTCTGCCAAAAAGCCTAAAGAGCTAGCAGGCTTATCAGTATCAGTGACGGAGTTCGCGTTATCTGTCTGACCCGAATTGATTTCCTGGTTACCTCCTGATGCCTCAGGTGCATCCGAACCACCGTTATTCCCTTGGCCACCGTTCATGCTTCCGCTATTGCCCTGATTGGTTCCACCGTTGTCTCCGCCTCCCTGCTCGCCACCACCTGACGGATCGCGTCCGTCATCGGTTACGCTCACGGCAAGATTCAATCTCTCGCTGTATTCATCAAAAGGCATCCCCTCTTTATATGCGGCGATTCGATACTTCGTATCTCCCGTAACACTGATAGGTCCGGTGTAAACGCGTCGCGTCCCGTTTGCATCGCAGGGGCAGGTGTCGTCGGTGGTGTAGTAGATGGTCGCTCCTTCGGTGGTGGTTGTCAGGGTTAGCTTCGAACCTTTCGGTACCGTCACGCTGTTCTCTTTTGGAGCCAACGCATCGAACGTGTTCGTTCCGATGGTTGCGGTGGGCCGCACGGGTTGCGCTGCATCAGAAGTGGTGCGAATCGCCAGCTCCTTGGAAAGCGACGTGCCAGTTGCCGCAAGGGTGAGCGCCGTCATTCCGGGAAGGTCACCATAGAGCGAGAACGATGTCTTGCCCTCGGAATCCGTCATGCCAGTTGCGATGCCCTCGCCAGAAGCGTCCAAGGCGCTGATACCGTCGAGCGCCGCGATGCTGGGCGCATCCACCTGTGCCGTCACCGGCTGGTTCGCCACAGGGGTGCCGTCCGAATAGCGCACGTAGGCCACAACTTGGACAGGTTCAGGAGCATCGCTTTGCAAGACGACGGCATTCTCATAGTTCGCAACGAGCTGCGCCGGACGTTTCTCGACGGTGAGCGTCTTCGACCATGACCCGAACAGATCGCCCAACGAACACTCCGTATAGCTCTTCGCACCGTTCAGCTTCACCGAAACACTTGCTCCTTCGGACAAGGGTTCTTGCGGGTAGATGCGCAGGACCTTGGCAAGCGCTCCTCCTCCGTCGGCCTCGCTGGCGTCTTTCGAGTCGACCCATTCAAGACGGGCGCTCTCGCCATCCACGAGGGCGCTCGTTCCTGCTCCCTCATCGGCTTTCATGTATTGGCTGAATTCCAGCTCTATATATTCGGGGCAGGCATTCGCAGCTACAACGCTTGGTGCCTGCGTTGACTTCAAACCTACCTTCAGCCCGGTTCGGATGGGGAGCACCGAAAGCCAGTCCGTCCTTGCTACGTCATACCCTTCTTTGGCGACCCTCACCTGATAGAAGCCGGTTGGCGTATCCCATTGGAAGGCTCCGTCTGCGCCCGTGGTCAGCGTGCCCTCCTGCTCGTAGTCTTCGGCATTCCATTTCCGTGCATTGCGGCCGTTTGCATCGTCTGCAACATAGATGGTCGCCTTGGCACCTTCTACGGGATTACTATCCAGCGCCTCATATACGATGCCCGACGGGTCGATGATCACATTTGACCCGATGCCGTAGAACTTGTCCCAGTCGATGATGTTCCTGACATCGTCGCTGCCATTGTTCTTCTTAGGAACTTCCTTGCAAACGCTCTTCCTGTAAGCGGTTGCCTGCTCATAGGCGTTCTTTGCCTTGTCGAGGTAGTGCGCGCGCAGCAGGTGAATCGAGGTGGATCCTGCATCGATCGCCAACGAGGCCTTGCTCACCACGCCGCCAGCAGTGCTAGCCCCCTCCGTCACTACAGAGCTGCTCCCCATGGTTGCGACAAGGATGATCGTCGATCCCACCGTGTTCCAATAACCGGTCATTACATCGGTGTAGTTATGGTCGTCCTCGTTCTCCATGAGCTCTCGGTACTTCTCGGCCGCATCGCGTTCGGCGTAGAGCGCCTTGAGGCAGTTCTGGCATGCTCCATCGCAAGGGTTGCGCTTCTTGTAATAGAGAATCCATTGGTTTATGGATTCGATGTCGGCTTCAAGGACGCCTAAGGCATCCATGTTGTCTAACCATGAGTCCATGGCGAATCTCAACCCCACACCACTTCCGATGACGCCGACGCCGCCCAGAACCTGATTGACATTCGTGCACTTTGAGATTTCATTGGCCACCTCTTCTGTCTCCTTAGCCCACATCTGGCTCTTCGCCCAGGCTTTCACCATGGGCGTGATCCTCTCAGGCGGAACGTCCTTGAGGATGCGGCGCGCAAGCACGTTGTCGAGCACACTCTTTGCGCCCTCGTCGATCACGCCGCTCACCATGTCAATCCCCATACCAAAACCATCCAACCCGGCGGCTTTGAGTGCATCCACCTTGGCGGAGCGCATATGGTCATCTTTCTCCTTATGTTCTGAGAAATCGACCTTGTAGGTGTTCTGCTTCTTTGCGTTCGGATCCGTAGCTCCTTGGGGTGCGCTTTCCGTCACCAAGCACGAATAGCCCGTGTAGACGCCTTCCGTCTTGCCGTCAGCACTGTTCTTCTGCGAGTCGGTGACGTAGAGCTCGGCTTCGAGGCGGCCGTCTTCCAAGGTCTGGACTTGGACGCCCTTTGCGCTGTCGCCTTCGGAAACCTTGACGACGCCGCCTAGCTTGTCCTGAAGGCAGTTGTCCATCAGGGCCGACGGTGAGCCCGATGCGCTCACCTTGCCGATGCCCGCGCTCGTTCCCATGGCATCCAGGCTGTTTCGTATGGAGCGGTTCGTCAGCTTTCCGCACGCATAGTTGTTGTCTATGGACTCCTTCATCCTGTGGAAGAAATCCTTCACTTCCTTGATCGTTGCGGCATCCTGACCCGCATACCACCCATCTATCTCCGCATCAGTCGGAATCGAGTACTCGCCGATATCCGGGTCTTCTCCCGTGAAGTAGGGGTCGTCGATCGCAGCAATCCAGGTGTCGTCCGCATCTATGGGTGCACGGAGGCTGTCTAGGCTGATATCCGCGCGCTGCGCCTCAATCTCAGCCAGTGAAGCCTGCGCCTCCGCTTCGGTGAGCGTGCCTTCTTTGACACGCTGCTTTATCTCATTTTCGAACGCCTGTAAGGACGCATCTATTCCTTCGCAGGTTTTGCTCAGCTCGCTGCCGCTGGACGACGTGTCTCCGAACAGATTCTCCAAGTAGAGGTATCTGTCCTTGGCTTCCTGTTCGGCGCGCTTCTTGATGCGCTCCTTGAAGTCCTCGTCGTCCACGTTCGACGCATAGGCCAAGGCGAAGTTGTTGAACGTATAGGTCTGCGGGATGAAGAGCTCCTCGGCATCCAATTCGGAGATACTGAAAGACCCCGAGTCGGGATTGTCTGCCAGCAGCTGCAGATAAGTTTCGTCCACGTACTCGCCGACAAAGCGCGTATATTGCTCGTCGCTTGATTTCTTTGTAAGCGGGATGGCGACCGTCCTGTCGTCCTGCATGACCGCATACATCCATAAGGTGTCGCCGGCGTTGATCTCGTTGCCTGCTTTCTTCACGGTGACATCGAACGTCCAGTAAGCGCACGATTTCCGGGCAAGCTGGTGATGGATGGTCAGGCATTTGTCGCTCTCCTTGCCGTCGGCGATGAGATCCTGCGTCCGGCCTTCATTCGTCACCTTAAACGACCAGATCTGTGCCTGGGGTCGGTAGGTGCAGTCCGCATAGGAAGAGAAAGTGGCTCCTTCTGTGGTAGCAGTTGCATCCACCTTCACACGGTCTCCGTAAAGAAGGGAATCCGTTAGGCCTTCCGGCAGGTCGAAGCCTACCGTTGCTTTGCCCTTGCTGTTCGTGGTAACCGATTCGCCGACGTTTTGCCCGTTGATGGAAAGCTGTGCGGTTGCGCCCGGACTTGCATAGACGATGGCGTTATTGCCCTTCTGGCCCACATAGCCGGACGGCACCTCAACGCTCATCCCAAGGGATGCGAACGAAAGATTGCCCGCAGGCACCGTGGCCCCAGAAGCCGAAAGGGAGAATGGCATCGAATATACCCGTTCCTTCGTCGGTGTCAATGCGATGGATATCACCCCGGAGGTGGCACCAGAAGGGATCTTCACGGAAAGAGCGCCTTCTCTCGATGTGCATTCGAGGGTCTCGCCCGTATCCAACGCGGCTGATGCGTCGCTGTAATCGTTTCGGGGAATGTCAAACGTGAGGGTCGCATCCATGGATCGGTCGAATTCGTAGCTGATCTGAAAGATTGCTTCGCAGTCGACGACAACGGAGCTTTGAGGCATCTTCGCAGTGACGGACTTCACGCCGATCGATGCCAGGGCATCCTCCGCCTTGAAATCGGGAACGCTAAGCGCAAGTGCGCTGGTAGCTTCGTCTTCGATGCGAATGTCCTCACTGGCATAGGGAAACGCGAGTCGCTTGATCACGCCTAGGTGAGAGGCGCTTACATTCAGTGAGGGCTTGAATGCCACTATCGTGTAATCGCCTGCCTTCAGTTTGCCGGTATCGAAATGCCAGGCGGGATTCTCTTGGCCGTCAGGCCAATACACTTGCGCATAACCATCCTGGATGCACCGGGCATTGCTTGCAGTGCCGTCGAACACCAGCACGCGGCTCGTCCCTTCGAAGGCGGCGTTGAGCGAGATGGTCGCACTGCCCCAGCGCGGAAGGACGGCGGCGAACTCTCCCGCTTCTTCGTTGAAAGTTGCAGTTGCAGGGGAAAGAGCGAGCGACTCTGCAGGGGTCACTTCAAGGGAAAGCTCGGCGAGGGCGGCAGGATCGTTGGCGAGCGATTCGGACAAGATGAGTTGACCGCGCTGCACCAAGTAATCGTCGGTGGCGCTCTCACCCGTCAGGTTTTTCCCTGGCTTGAGCTCTGCGCCGTTGCGCTTCAACGTAAACGAAAGGCTGTTCCAATTGGATACGGGAGCATATTCGGGATTGCCGCCGGTATCGCTGCTTCCCGTTTTGCATCGCAGGCTTATGGGATAGACCCGCTGAACCGCCAGTTTCGAAAAACCGGTTATCGTGCCCGCGTCCCAATCGCCCGTCATCTGTCCAGCGGGACGCAGCAGCTCCTTGTCGTAATACCCTGGCATCGTTATGGTGATGAGCGTTTCTACAGCAGGTTTTAAGCCTTCTGCCGTGAAGGCGCCGTCATCCGCAACGTTTGCTTGATAGGTGGAATCACCCTGCTGCACGATAACCTTCACGTCGGTTGTCGCGACACCCTCGGGAAGGTCGAGTTTACCCGTGACCTTCACGGTATTGACGTCGTCGTCGAGCCAAACCCAATTGATTCCTTTTCCTTTCTCTAGCTGTGAGAGCTTCCAGGGGTCTGACTCCGTTCCGTCTGTGCGCTTCTTGTAGGCATAGACAGTGGATCCATCATCGCAGGGTGCGTATAAGCTGTCTGCGTCATAGACACCATTGCGCGCGAGGCACACATCCGGGTTGTCGATGCGCAATTTGACGGCACCGCATGAGCAGAATGCCGAGTAGAGGTACTTGAGAGATGACGGCAACACGATAAGCTCCTGCGAGGAAAGCCCTGTGCAGTCGGTAAATGCATCGTAGAGGCACTCTATGCCGCTGCCGTCTGGGGAAGTCTCAAATGCAACGGAGGTAAGGTCACCTTTCCTACCTGCCGTGAAGGCGCCCTCTTCGATCTCCTTGACGAAGCTGGGGAATGTGACACTTTTAAGATGTTGGTAGTTGAATGCAAACATAGGGATATAGACGTCGTAGCTTCCGTCGAGCACAGCTGCTATGTCCATCGATTCAAGGCCGCCGTCCCCATAGAGCATGACCACGTCGCGGGTTTGCCCATCGACCGTATGCTCATAGCCCTTGTTGAGATAGGCATACACTTCGGCATCATGCAGTGGGTCCGGCGCTTGCCAGCCGCAATCGAACGACCAGCCCGGATCGTTCCAGTAGCCGTTGTCCTGCACGAGCGTTCCTACCCACATCTTCTTACCGGAGCAAGAGGCGGACGTCTTCCATAGGAGCGACTTGTCCAACTCGGGGTAGTTTTCGCATTCATAGTTGTCCAGCGTGGCAAGGTTCTGGGCATCCACGCCGCTCGCAAACGGGTTGGGGCCTGGTTCTGTGGACGCTTCTGTGACTGGCTGGCTATCTTCGGCGCCTTCTGCCACATCAGCATCATCCGAAGAGACAGTAGACCGGTCCGAAGCATCCTCATCCGGAACCTCTTCGTCGGAAACGGATGCGCCATCAAGCAATATGTTGCTGGAGACTGAAAGCGCATCATCGGGCACATCGACTTCAGAATCGCTCACAGGGAGCAGTGCCGCCTGAACGTCTTCGCTCGCGACTGCGTCCACCCGACTTGAATCTTCGGCAAATCCGACGATGGGACACATGGTCACAACCAGTGCCAAGGAGAGTGCGACGGCACAAGCTTTTGCAAAAGGAGATTTTGCTGTCTTGCCTTTTCTGGGCATGGCGTTTTCTATCTTTCTCTTGGTGAGGGATCCCGTTCATTCTCCGAAATCGAGGAACGAGGCACAATAGAGTTGCCAGGTTCGGCAATTGCCAAAACGGAAATCGTACGCTAGGGGGCGCATTTCCTGAGTACCATAGTCATTGCAACCTGCAAGCAACGAGAAAGCGCGAAATGAAGTTTCACGAACAACTGAATGCATATATCGAGCAGATCGACTGCATGGCGAAAGAGGTGAGCGAGCAGTCGGGAGTATCCGCCGCCACTCTGAGCCGATATCGTACGGGGTCGAGGCTCCCCGATACGGAATCCGACGCCTTTGAGAATCTCTGCTCTGCGATCGCCGAGCTGGCACGGCAGAAGCAGCTTGGCGATATAACCGCGGAATCAGTGCGTGAGCAGTTCATGCAGTCATCCGACCTTCGCCCCCGCGACGCCGATCGGCTCCTCGAGAACTTCGACCTCCTCCTTGCAACGCTCGATGTGGGCATCAGCAAGCTCTGTCGCCATATAAACTACGATGCCTCGACCGTGTTCCGCTTTCGCAATGGCTCGCGCCGTCCATCGGATCCCGAAAAGTTCGCATCGTCGGTGGCGGAGTACGTGGCGCGAGAATGGGACTCTGCTCGCGATAGAGCCGTGCTGGCGCATCTGCTAGGTTGCACTGAAGAGGAGCTAGCGGAAAGCTCCGTTCGGTACGAAAAGCTGATGGAGTGGCTGTTCGACGATCGCGACCATAGGGATCATCCCGTGTCGGATTTCCTGTTCAAGCTCGACGAGTTCAACCTGAACGACTACATCAAGGCCATCCACTTCGACGAACTGAAAGTTCCTTCCGTGCCGTTCCAAATGCCCACATCGAAGACGTACTTCGGTCTCGACCAGATGATGGAAAGCGAACTTGATTTCCTGAAGGCCACCGTGATCTCCAAATCAACCGAGCCGGTGATCATGTACAGCGACATGCCCATGGGAGAGATGGCGAAGGATCCGGAATTCCCGAAGAAGTGGATGTTCGGCATGGCCATGATGCTGAAAAAGGGGCTTCACCTGAATCAGATCCATGACTTGAACCGGTCCTTCGAGGATATGATGCTGGGACTTGAGAGCTGGATCCCCATGTACATGACGGGCCAGATTTCTCCGTTCTATCTCAAAGAGCCGTCGAATAACGTTTTTCTGCATCTTCTGAAGGTTTCCGGAGCCGCTGCCCTTTGCGGTGAGGCCATTGTGGGCCACCATGCCGAGGGAAGATACTATTTGACCAAATCGAGGAAGGAGTTGGGGTACTATACGGCGCGAGCCCAGGAGCTGCTGAGCGCTGCGCGACCCTTGATGGATATCTACCGCATCGACAACAAGAACGAGTTCAACGCTTTTTTGCAGGTCGATTCAGAAACAATCGGGAAGCGCAGGAGCATCCTCTCTTCGCTGCCGCTCTACACCATCGATGCGTCCCTTCTGGTGGAGATGCTTGCAAGGTCTGGATTCGATGGAGAAGAGGCGGCCGGCATTGCCGATGCCGCCTCTTCGGCTCGTCGGCGCGTCGTGCATATTCTTGAGACTAGCGAGATCCATGTCGAGATACCGCTGCTTACCAGAGAGGAGTTCGAGGTCTATCCGTTGAACCTCGACCTTTCGAACGCATTCTGCGAGAAGGGCGTCGCGTACACGTACGAGCAGTACCTTGCGCACCTGGAGGATACCGACCGTTTCGCAGCGGATCATCCTCGGTATCAGGTAGAGAAAACTTCTTCACAGACGTTCAGGAACCTACAGATCAGCATTCACGAAGGCAGGTGGGCTATGGTGTCGAAAGAGCTTGTACCATCAATACACTTCGTCATACACCACCCAAAACTAAGACGTGCGATAGAGGAGTTTATTCCGCCTGTGGTCGAGAAATAGCCTCTGCCGCTGTTGTCTGAAGCAAATCGCGCAAACTGCTGGCAGGACTGCCATTATATTCATCGACTATGAGGCTATCGTCCTTTCGCCATATGGCCTCAATCTTGCTATTGTTTGCGTCTATATCATCAGAATCAGGAGCCTGGTAATCGGAAAGCCCGCATGACATTAGAACACATCTAATGTCATTACAGTTGCCTTATTCGTTCGAAAGTAATTGGGCTTCGATGCCAGCCTCTCTGCAAGGTGACGTTAGATGTATTCTAATGTCATTCCAAGGCGGAGGAATACTTCCTATGTTGCATCCTGGGCATCCTCTTTGCTTGGAAGGCGCCTTGCGTAATAGCGGAACACCTCGTCGTAATGGTCTTCCACGAACTTTTCCACCAAAATAGATGTCTCTGTTTTAGTAGTAGCTCGGTTCGCTTTGCTGTAATCTTCATTGTCTTGCTGTGTTTCGCCGTGCGACATTCCTGAACCTCACCTCCTATTACGCATAACGCGAAGAGCGCACCCTATGGGCGGCTCTTTTTCGAAAAATTTTTCATTAGGTCGTGAATCCCAAGATTCGATTAGATGTTCTAGGGCTCTTGGAACGGCGCAGGGAGGCACAACATGTCATAACTGATATGACACGGTTAGCCCTGCGAAGAAGGACATTGAGAAATGCTGGTTATCGACGTCCATTGGGAGTGATTTGGAATCCTCTCGCGTATCAATGCGATGTAATAATTGCTCATTATCACGAGCAACTCCGAACTATGAAATATAATTTTCCAGAAATATGAGTAACTCAAGTTTGGTGAATGGCTATAGTGATTTACGAAATTCTCGGAAGCGCTCAACGATGCGCCAGGCAATTTCGCAGTATATCAAGCCCATCAAACACAGTCAGCAGATGCAGATCCTTGAACAATGCAAGACAAAAGCATATAATTGTCTTACTATTAGTAAAGGAGGTCGGTCCTATGGCAACTGCTTCTGTAACGGTGAGAGTCGACGAAGATACCAAGCGCGCCGCAGCTAACATCGTGGAAGATTTCGGCTTCGATCTCTCATCAGTCACGCGCGCGTTCTACCGTCAGATCGTACGCGAGCAGCGCATTCCCCTCACGCTTGAATATCCAACGCCTAATCTCGAGTCTCGCGAGGCAATAAGGGAAACGAAAGAACTCATCGCATCGGGAGATCCGGGCTACGCCACCGTATCAGAAATGTTCGAGGCGATGGGAGCATAGCGGTGCTGAGAGCCAATTACACCCCGCGCTTCCAGAAAGACGTTAAGCGCCTTAAGAAGAAGCACGTAGCGCTAGATCCTCTGAAAGAAGTCGTGGAATTGGTGGTCGCCGATACCCCAGATAGCCGATCAGAACTTGTTCGCCGGCATAATATGCATCGGCTCAAAGGCGAGTGGTCGGGAAGCATGGAATGCCATGTCGCAAACGCTGGCGACTGGTTGCTTGTTTGGGCGCAGACCGACGATCAGGCGTACTTTCAGAGAACCGGTGGCCACGACGATCTGTTCAGTGGATAGGAAGTGCTTTAGGATTGTGCAATCCACCAGGCAATATTGTTTTTCTGAGCTTACTCAGACCCTGTTCTCGCATTTTTCTGAACCGGAATTAACCTCATGTTCACACTTTTCTGAACTTGGAACATTAGCGAGCTAGTGCTATGCTCACTCCCCCTCGCAAACCGGAAAAGCCTCATCGTAGTCGGGGTCGTCCTCGCGGCGCACGAATTCGTAGAGAAGGCGGCGCGTGGCGGGCAGCTCTTTCTTCTTCAGTTGGTGTTCCCACAGCACGAGCACCTTCCAGCCGGCCGCCTCTAGCGCCGCCAGGTTTTGCTCGTCGCGCTCGACGTTGCGGGCGAACTTAGCCTCCCAGTAATCGAGGTTCTTCTTGGGCACCGACAGGCTGCACACGGGACACCGATGCCAGAAGCAGCCGCGGATCTCGATGGCGAGCTTGCGCCCCACGAACGCCACGTCCGGACGCCCGGGCGCTTTCCTCCAATCGCAGCGGTAGCCGGGAAAGCCCATCTCGCGCAGCATGCGGCGCACGAGCACCTCCGGCTTCGTGTCGCGCCGCTTGTTGCCCTGCATCGATTTGTGAGTGGCCGCCGACACAACCCCGAAATCGTAGCGGTTCGTCTTCGATAAGCGCACGCGAGATTCAGCGCCCTCCTCGCCTTCTGCAGAGTCTTCGTCGGCAGCCGCCGCTAAGACTTGCTCCCTCGCCTCGATTGCGCGATCAGTCACGCCGTCGGGAGCATCGCCCGCATCGCCCTGCGCAATCGTCTCTTTCGTTTTCTCTGTTGGCTTTTTCATGGCCGTTATTATAGCGCCTGCGCCTTCCCGCTTGCGGAACCCTGAACACTCCAATTAAGAAAGCGTAAGGTGTGCGTCTTTTTGCAAATGCTGTCACGCGGCGCGCAACCCAAGCGCTACCATGGGAGCCCCCCATCGGCTCGCCAGTCGCAACTGGCGCATTCCAGCGGCAATCACACGTCGCCGGAGCCGGCCGCCCCAAAAGCGAACCGAGCCCCAAGCGACAACGCAGCAGCCGAAGGCAAGCCAAACGAAACACCGAACCCAGGAAGGAGGAGGCCCCATGACGAACGCGCCATTCGCGCTCGACCGTCGCGAGTTCATCGCGCTCGCCGGCGGATTGGCCGCCGTGCTCGTCGTCGGCGACGGTGCCTATTTCTCCTCCCGCAGGTCGGCCGCCCACGCCCAGCCTGTACCTTCCGAATCCGGTACCCTGACCCAACCCGAAACGCCGCTTAACGGCACGATCGCCTCACCCAACACAGAGACAGCAGCGGCCGCCACGACCTCTCCCGAGACCGAGTCAGCAGCCGCGACCAATACCGAAATGCCTCCGACGACGCTTGAAGACCTACCCTGGAACCTGCGCCTCGTGAACCGCGACCATCCCCTCGCCGCCGACTTCGCGCCTAGCAATCTGGCCGAGTTGCCCGACGCAAGCTGGGTGGAGCCCCACGTCAACCACCGAGTGGATGCCCGCATCGTCGAAGATCTCACAGCCATGCTCACGGCTGCCGAAGCCGCCGGCACACATCCCATCATCTGCTCCTCTTTCCGCACCTACGACTACCAGGAGAATCTCTTCGAAAACCGCATCGAGCGAGCCGAGCGCGAGGAGCATCTGGAAGGCACCGAAGCCGAGGAGGCCGCCGCATTCTGGGTTGCCCCACCGGGCGCCAGCGAGCACCAAACCGGTCTCGCCGTCGACATCGTGGACGCTGACTACCTGGAACTGGACGAAGGCCAGGAATCCACGGCCACCCAGCAGTGGCTCATGGCCCACTGCACCGAGTACGGCTTCATCCTGCGCTACCCCACGGACAAAAGCGCCACAACCGGCATCGGCTACGAGCCCTGGCACTACCGCTACGTCGGCAAAGAGGCCGCCTCCGACATAGCGGAAAGCGGTCTCTGCCTCGAAGAGTGGCTCGTCGAAACGTACCACGTCCAGGCCTGAAGCCGCTCCGCTCCTTTTCCGCAACTGCACCCTTCCGCAGCCGCCCTCTCCGAAACCTGCCCTCTCCGAAACCGCGAAACAAAAATGCCGAGCCGTCCCACAAGAAAGGCGGCCCTAAGGCCGCCTTTTGCAAGGAGTGGGTATCGCAAGAACTTACAGCATCCAGGGCTGAACAATCGTGATCGGCACCGCCGCGCTCACGATGAGCAGACGCAGCATGAAGCCGCCGACGAGCACGCCCGCATCCGACAGCGCGCTGATCATCTGGCCCGTGCGCGAGGTCTCGAACTCGTGCTTGGCCAGCCACAGCATCCAGCATTCCAGAATCGTCGGGAGCACCAGGCCCACGATGACGAACAGCAGCCAGAACGCGACGGCCCAATTGCCCGACACCAGCGACATCACGCTCTCCCAGCCGGCGGGGCTCGGGTTGAACGCCGTGATGAACAGCAGCGCAGCAACCAACACGAACTCGATGACGGGCAGCCAGAAGTGGAACTTCTTCATGACGACCACCTCGTTGAACTCATCGGGCGCATAGAACACGCCGACGAGCAGCACCGCGGCCATGCCGGTGGACACGGCGGACACCAGGAACAGAATCGGCAGAAGCGCGCTGTTCCACAGGGGGAATCCCTGGCACACGCCAAGCAGGCAGCCGGTGTAAATGGCGACGCACAGGCCCATGACGAGCCCCACGCAATCGAGCCACATCGGCACCTCGCGCTTCATCAAATCAAGCACCAGCACGATGAGCGCGACGACCACGAACACCGCCAGAAACACCACGCCCCAGGTCATTACCGATCCGAAGTTCGTAAGCAGAAGCGCGAAGCGCAGCGGATGAGCAAAGCCCGCGGCAGCGTCGAACATCAACAAGCACAGACCGATGATAACCACGATCGGCGCGATAAGGCGTCCGACGCGCATGAGGCGCTTGCAATCCGGATGGCGGTAGCGGACGAACACTGCCGTTGCGAACGCGCCGCCGCCCAAGCCGGCCAGGAAGAGGTACCACGCGATGATGGCGCCCCAGATGGGTTCGTAGATCATGTCAATCACCTCACGTAATAGATCTTGGCGCGGGTCAGATCGCCGGCGATGGGGGCCGCACCCGTGCGCGCGATTTCCTTGGAAATCTCGCTATCGGAATCGTCCAGATCCCCGAAGATGCGAGCACCGGTCAGGCAGGCATCGACGCACGAGCACATCTTCGTGCCGTTCTCATAGGAAGAAAGCGTGCAGAAGCGGCACTTGTCCACCTCGCCCGTCTTCGAATTGCGCGTGCGCACCTGATAGGGGCAGGCAGCCATGCAGTACAGACAACCGATGCACCGGCCGTGATCCACTTCGACGATGCCGTCGGAGCCCATGTGCGCGGCTCCGGTGGGGCACACGCTCGCGCACGGCGCGTCCTCGCAGTGCATGCACTGCAGCGGGATGTGTTCCACGGTCACGTTGGGGTACTTGCCCACTTCACGCTCTTCAAAGCGGATGAACGACTCATCGGGAAGCAGGTCGTTCTGGCGCTGGCAAGCCGTGCGGCAGGCATAGCAGCCGATGCACTTCTTGGTATTGATGAGCATTCCGTAGCGTGCCATCATTCACCTACTTTCTGCACGGAAACCAACGTCTCCTGCGTCATGGCCGAGCCATAGGCCGGTTCCATGTGGAAGGGAACGAAGTCCATGAAGTTCAAGCCAACCCCATAGGCCGTGCGCTGATCGGGAGACTTGCAGCCATAGTGCGAGGGCATGTAGATGGCCGTCGGGTTAATGCGCTCGGTCACCTTCACCTTGATGGGGCCCTCGGCCATCGTGTTCGACAGAATGACCTCGTCACCATCCGCGATGCCCAGACGCTCGGCCACCTCAGCGTTGATCCAGATGCGGTCGAGGCCGTAGGACTTCGTGATGTCCATCAAAGGCTCGCAGTTGGCGGTCTGCGTATGCGTGTGGATGGCCTGCTTGCCGCCGATGAGGCGGAACTCGCCGACGGTCTCGTTCGGCATCACCTGGGGCTCGACCCACACCGGGCACGCGGACAATCCAGCCGCCTCGCACGCCTCGCTCGTGAACTGAATCTTGCCCGTCGGGGTCTTCCACTCGGGAACCTTGCCGTAGGCATAGGCCTTCTCGGGGAACGAGATCGTGCCGACCTGGCGCAGCTCATCGAGGCTCGTGCCCACGCTGCGCAGCTGCGCGTCGGCCAGCTCGTCAACGGTGAACGGGAAGTACTGCCCCACGCCGCACGCCTCGGCCAGCTGCGTGAAAATCACGTCCACCGGACGCGTGTTGGGGTGAATCACCTCGAGCACCTGATCGCGCAGGGAAACAACCGGCACGCGTCCGCCCACGAACTCGGGCAGCTCGCGACGCTCCAGGTAGCTGCACTCGGGCAGCACGTAGTCGGCCAGCATCGCGGTTTCCGACATCTGCACGTCGACGACGACCATCAGATCGAGGTTCGCGAAGTCCTCTGCCAGCTGGGCGGGGTTGGAATAGCCGGCCGCCATGTTCGAGTTGTAGAAGAACAGGCCCTTGACCTTGCCCTCCTTCGCCATCTCGGCGACGTAGAGGTTGGTGCCCATGGAAGAGAGCGCCAGCGGGTACTCCTCGGCGCCCCACATCTTCGCCTCGACCTTCGGCACCTCGGGGAACTTCGCCGGATCGAGATCGCCCGCCTTCACGCTGGGGAGGAACAGCGCCCCGCCGGGCTGGTTCCAGCAGCCCAGAAGCGTGTTGAACAGGCAGAGCGCTCGCGCCGTCTCGCCCGAGTTCGCGTACGAGCACCCGAAGGCACCGCGCCAGCTCGGCTCGATGGAGGCCGCAGGGGCCGCCTCGGCGAACTCGAGCGCCAGCCGTTCGATATCGGCAGCGGGAATGCCCGTGATGCCCTCGGCCCATTCCGGCGTGTAGCCCGCAATGGCGCTCGCCCACTCGTCGAATCCGACACTGTTGGCCGCCACGTACTCGGCATCGTAGAGATCGCGATTAATAAGCACGTTGGACATGGCCAAGATGAGCGCCAGGTCGGTGCCAGGGTTGATGGGCACCCACTCGTCAGCGAAAGCGATGCTGTTGTTCAGGCGCGGATCCACCAGCACGATGTGCGCGCCGTTCTCGTGCGCCTGCTGCAGCGCGGCCACCGAGCTGGGCCGGATGGCGTCGGCATAGCTGCGGCCGATGAACATCGTCATCTTCGAGTTGGCCACATCCGATTCGAAGTTGGCCGCCCCGATGGCCTGCGTGAACCCGGACTCCTTGGAGAGGTTGCAGGCGGCGCCGTGCGTGTACACGTTGGGGCTGCCGAGCGCGTTCATGAAGCGCTTCGTGTAGTACTTGCCCGACGGGCGCGGATCCTGCACCATGGCAAGCGCCTCGGGGCCGTACTGCGCGATGATATCGTTCACCTTCTGGCCGATCTCGCTGAGCGCCTGATCCCATCCTATTACTTCGAATTCGCCGTTTTCGTTCTTCTTCATCGGGTCGGTGAGTCGATCGGGCGAATAGGCGATCTGGGAATAGCCGTACCCGCGCGCGCACAACTTGCCCTGCGCGTTCGGATGGGCCTCATCCCCAATGAGCTTCGTGAGCTCGCCGTCTACGACGTAGGCGTAATAACCGCACTTGCTCGAGCAGGAATTGCACAGCGAGTGCACCACTTCGGTTCGCTTATCCGTCTCGGCATCAGCATCGGCTTCGCCGCGAACCGACAAGCTCACAAGGCCCGCGCCGGCGGCCACGGCAGCCACCCCGGCGCTTCCAACTAAAAAGCTGCGCCGTGTTAAAGCGTGTCCTGACATAATGGTCCTTCTCTCTATCGTTTAAGCCTCGACGATGGTGACCGTGGAAACCACGCCCTCGTCGATGGCCTTCTGGGCAATATCCTCCCAATCGATGAACTTGATGGCGCCGTTGGGGCACTGCTCGGCACAGCGACCGCAGGAGATGCACTTGGTCGACGTGCCGGTCTGGGCGTTGATGTGGGGCATGTTCCAAGGGCAGGCGGCAGAGCACATGCCACAGCCGATGCACACGTCCTCGTCGACAACGCGAGCGCCGGTCTCCTCATCGGAGTGGATGGCATGGACGGGGCAGTACTTGGCGCACTGCGGATCGACGCACTGCTTGCAGGAGGCGACCGTGAACTGGCAGTTGCCGAAGATGCCGTCGTTGGTATCGACGCCGGAACCGAAATTGTAGTTGTCCCACACGCGCACGCGGGCGATGGACTGCTGGGTCGCGCCGTCGTTCTTCAGGGTGCACATCATCTCGCAGCGCTGGCAGCCGGAGCAGCGAGCGCGGTCGGTGACGATCATTTTCGTAGGAGTGGTGCGCAGCTCGATGCGGCCCGAGGCAATGGAGGCGGTGGTCACGCCCCAGGAGGCGAGCACGCCGCCGACCACCAGGCCGGCAACGCCGCAACCGGTCATGGCGAGCACGGTGCGACGGGTAAAGAAGGGCTGCTTCTTCTCGGAGGCCGGCGCAGAGCCGGGCTCGGTAGCGGACACCGGGGCCGCGGGCGGCTGCTCGGTGGCCACGGTTTCATTTTTCTGGGTGTCAGACATTTGAACTCCCCCTTGTAACTTCATGCTTGTCTCAGAGAGAACTCAAGATCGCGACGCCACGCAACAGAGGGCATCATAGTCATGAATGAAGAAGCTGTGTACCCTCTTTGAGGGGGATTACCGAACGTTTGATTTCTCCTCACCCGACCGTAGAGGAGCCGTCATGTTTCCGTTGAAAAAGATCCCCTCATTGAGGGGAGGGGGACAAAATTGCCCTCCCTTATACTCGTACGCGACGATTACTCCAGATCGACGACCTAGTACCACGCAACATGAGTACACGAAGAGATTTGGAGCTTCATCATGGCTGATTCAAAATTGGATCCCAACAAGTCCTATGGCTGGACCGGTAAGATCCTCCGCGTCAACCTGACCGACAAAACCGTTTCTGTCTCGCCCACCGACCCTTATAAAGAGTATTTGGGCGGCATGGGAATAGCCAACAAGATCATGTACGACGAAGTGCCCGCCGGCACCGATCCGCTCTCCCCAGAGAACAAGATCGTGTTCGCCGTCGGCCCTCTGACCGCCACCGGTGTCCCCCTGGCGGGCCGCACCACCATCGCCTCTCTTTCCACCTATACCACCGATCATCAAGTTGTTGACGCCCACACCGGCGGCATGATCGGTGCGGCCATCAAGAAGGCCGGCTGGGATGCCATCGTCATCGAGGGCGCTTCCGACGAACCGGTTTACCTGAAGATCGACGATGACGACATTGAGATCAAGCCCGCCGATCAAGTGTGGGGCCAGGGCACCCGCGCCACCACCGAGGCGCTCTCGCGCAAGGAGGGCACCGACTTCTGCGTGGCCACCATCGGCCCTGCCGGCGAGAACCTGCTGCCCTATGCCTGCATCATCAATTCCCGCAACCATTCCGCCGGCGCTGGAGCCGCCGCCGTCATGGGCTCGAAGAAATTGAAGGCGCTCGTCGTGCGCGGTAGCCAGCCCATCTACGTGGCCGACCCGCAAGAGGTGGCCGACCTGTCCGACTACATGCTGCGCGAGATCGTCGGCTCCAACAACAACCACGTCGTACCTTCCACCCAGCAGGAGTGGGCCGAGTATTTCGACAAGGGCAGCCGCTGGACGGCCCAGAAGGGACTGACCTGGGCGCTGGCCGAAGGCGGCCCCATCGACACCGGCGAGCCGAAGCCCGGCGAGATCAACACCGTGGGCTACCGCTGCATGAAAGCCTTCAAAGACGAAGGCCCAGAAGCCGAGAAGTACACCATCAAGATGGACGGCTGCCACAGTTGCCCCATCCATTGCTACTCCGACTTGCGTGTGCCGGCCTCGGCGGCCAACGGCGGCTACGAGATCACGGGCAACACCTGCGTGCCGAACTTCCCGTTCACCAACTACATGATCAAGATTTTAGGCGACAACACTTCCGTTGAAGCCGGCAGTGAAGACGCCCTCATCTGGGATCAGGTATTCGGCTCCACCATGGACGATTTGGGCCTGTGGTGCAACTACGGGCAGATCTACCGCGACATCGCCCACTGCTATGCTACGGGCCTGCTCCAGAAGGTGCTGCCCCCCGAGGAGTACGCGGAAATCAATTGGGAGGGCTTCAAGAATAACGACCCCTCCATGGTGCCGCCCCTTCTGGCGAAGATCGCCGCCAACGACTCGGAGATCGCCTACATCGGCCACGGCCCCATCGTCTGGACCGAGCGTTGGAACGATCCAGACTGGTGGAACACCCCCGCTTCCACGCTCATCAACGTGCGCGGCTGGCCGGTGCACCATGCCCATGAGTGCTTCGGACAGGTGGGCCTGCTCTATAACATGGTCTTCAACCGCGACGACATGATCCACTCTGCCGTGAACTTCCAGGGCTGCGGCTTGCCCTTCGAGCTTAAGCAGCAGATCGCGGCCGAAGTGTGGGGCGACGCGAGCGCCATCGATCCGGACAAGAACTACACCCCCATGAATGAGTATAAAGCGAACTTCGCCTGGTGGTCCATCGTCACCGACGTGCTGCACGACTCGCTCACGCTGTGCAACTGGGTATGGCCCATGACGATGAGCCCCACGAAGGCTCGCGACTATCGCGGCGACCTGGATCTGGAGGCCAAATTCATGAAGGCCGTCACCGGCGAAGACGTGACGACGGAAGACCTGTACAAGATGGGTGCGAAAATCACCACGCTGCAGAGAGCCAACACCGCGCGCGGCATGGTGGGTGCCAACGGGCAAATGGGTACCAATGACTTCCGCAACGTGCACGACGTCGTTACCGAGTGGCCCTTCACCATGGATCCGGACATCGAGGTGTTCACCGAGGGCACCAACAAGATGGACAAAGAGGATTTCCAAACGGCCCTCACCATGATGTACGAATGCTTTGGCTGGGATCCCGAGCTGGGCTGCCCGACGGCCGAGTGCCTGGACTACTACGACATGCCCGACGTGAAGGAAGACCTCGCCGCCCTCGGCCTGCTTCCCGACGCCTAGGGAGATGCGCAGAGCGAAACCAATCTGCGCTGAAGGCTGATCCGTAGGGGGCGACCTCGGTCGCCCCTCCCAAGCGGCATCACCTCACCTGATAGCCGACCCCTTCTAACGCGAGCTCCGAAGGAGCTCCCCCTTCGTGAAAGGAGCCCCCGCAAACCGGTTGCGGGGGCTCCTTTTTTGCACGCACCCGTAGCACGAGGCGTGTTTTTGCCATCAGAGAAGAGCGCCTACGACATTTTTGCCTCTCGGGCTGCGGGTCGTCTTCGCCCGAACAACAAGCCCGATGCCCTGAACAGGTATTTCTTGTTCTTTTGGAAAGTTAGTCGCCTAAAACACCGCAGCCCGACCCACAAAAATGTCCAACTCATCTGAAAAGCGCGACAAAAATACGGGTCGAGCTACGGTTTCGACAGCGCAGCTCACAGACTGAACCGCCGAGGCTTGGGCAGGCAAGTCTTACACGTTGCGAATGCGCTCGACGGCGTCCCACTCGGCGAGGGCCTGGGCGCGGCGAGGAGTCAAATACGTCGTGGAATAGAAGTAGACGTCGCCGTTGGAAGCCTCCACGCGCTCGATGTCGTCGGCGCGACCCTGCGCGCGGGCCTCAGCGAAGGCCGCCTCCACCGCTTCGGCCTTCATGCGAAACGGGTCGTTGGCCAAGCTCTCCCGCGCCATGGGGCGGGGGTAGACCGACGACTCCTCGCGCACGCATTCGATGAAGGTGGCCACGGGGTCGTCCTCAGCGGCGAGGAACGCCCAGCGGGCGTAGGCGTCGGTCATGGCCGAATCGTCGTAGAGGTAGTAGCTCTCGGCACCCATGAGCAGGCGGATGTGCGCGAACTCGGGATGCGGGTCTTCCTCGGGAATCTGGTTGGAAGTCTCCTGGGGCGGGGCTGGCGGGTACCCTGATTCGCTCAAACAGTCCTCGCTCTGCGAAACAGCCCACTGGGCTGTTTCGTTCGCTGCGGAACTCGCTCGGTCAGGGCACCCGCCAGCCCCTCGGACGTCTTCTTCTGTCGCGGAGCTCGCCCGATCGACGCACTCAGCCTCTCCGCTCGGCTTCGCCTTCGCCGATCGCTCCGTCCCAACCTCTGCCGCATCCGCTGAGACGGCTTTGCGTTTGAAGGGGGATGCGCCCACGGGGCGGCCGTTGGAGGAGGAGAAGGCGGACTTCACGTGCTTGTTGGCGGCGCGGCGAGGTGCGCCTCCGGCATCGGGGCCCTCCACGTCGCCCGCATCGCGCGAGCCGTTGGGATCGCCGAATTCCATAAGCGCATCGTAGACGGCCATTTCCAAGTCTTCGGGCATCATCGACGGGGGCACCAGACCGGCAGCCTCCCATTCGCAGGGACACGATAGGAGGCTTTCCCGCGAGGCCGCGCGCACCACGTCAAGCACTGCCAGAATGGCCTCCCGACGCGCCTGCTCGGGGTCGAGGGCGTCATCTGCGACCTCACCATCGGCCGCTGCACCCGCAGTGGCCAGAGCCTCGCCATGGGGCAGCGCGTCGGCGATGTCCTCGCCGGCCGCCTGGGCGCGGGCCAACTCAATCACCGCAGCGCGGATCTCGTCTTCCTCGCGCACGGCTACTCACCGTCCATGGCCGCCACAAACAGGTCGGTGCGCGTATCGCGCAGCGAGCAGTGCTCGCACATCAGGCAGGCGACACTGTAGG
Source organism: Adlercreutzia sp. CNCM I-6207 (assembly GCF_977072305.1). Classification (NCBI taxonomy): domain Bacteria; kingdom Bacillati; phylum Actinomycetota; class Coriobacteriia; order Eggerthellales; family Eggerthellaceae; genus Adlercreutzia; species Adlercreutzia sp. CNCM I-6207. Next base: position 84,468 of record NZ_CDRVLZ010000001.1, on the reverse strand, counting down.
AGTCGCAGGGCACCACCGCATCAAGCTCGGCCAGACCGGCCCCCTCCCGTGCGAGGAAGTCGCCGATGAGCGCTCGCACCGCCTCCACGGAGAACGTCAGTGTGTTCGCCTTTCCAGCGGGAACGCCGCCCACGGCCTCCCGCACATCCTCGATCGTGAGAGCCAGCGCCTCGTCGAAGGTGCGCCCCTCGATCATCGAGCAGGTGGCGCTCGCACACCCCGTCATCGCCAGGCATCCGCGCGTCTTGAAGCCGGCGGCCTCGATGACGCGCGTCTCGGGATTGATGCGTCCGAACAAGCGGAACGCCACCTCGCCGCGCTTCGACTTACCGACCATCGCCTGGGCGTTCATCCCCTCGGGGCGACCGCCGTTGTGGTAGTCGGCCACAATGGCCAGAAGCTTGTCCGAGTATCCGGCCACTTCGTCGTCCACTTCGGTTTGGTACACATCGGCCGTGCGCAGCAGCACTTTCTGCTTCGGCTCGTGGTATATGTCGCGACCCTCGCTCATGGGCTCCTCCTCTTCTTCGATTGTCCACCTGCAAGATTACCAGAACCTCCGCTGCGCCCCTCCCCTTTTTCAGGCGATGTCAGATTGCGGAAACGTAACGGCTCCCTCGGCAGATTCGCCGCAGCCAAGATTCCCCGCGCACAAGTCGGAAAAAGAGCTATGATGGGGAATCGCGGGAAAGCCATGATGGAACATGCATCGGGCGAAAGGGGGATTCATGAGCGTTGTCGTGAGCGGACTTCTAAGCCGCGCGAAGGCCTTTTGGCCCATGCTCGCAGGCATCATCTGCGCACGCACGGCTCTCATCGTGGCGTGCTACGGCAGCTACGCCTCCACTGACGACGGCATCTTCACCGACGGCTCCATGTTTGTCACCTGCGCGCTCTTCATCGTAGCGTTGCTCATCTTCTCGCGGTCTCGCCGCGAGCTCGGTGCTACCGCCGTGCAGTGGATCATGGTGGGAAGCATCATCGTCGCCGCCGGAGCCTCCATGGCGCTCTCCCTGCTCGACAGCACCGACCAAACTCTTGCGGCCACGGCTTTCGCCCTCAGCATTGCCAGCACCCTGGCCCTGTCGCTGTGCATGTTCTACTGGCTGCGCTGCCTGCGCGGCACCGACGAAGTGACGGCCGCCCTGTTCGTGTTCTCGGCCTTCTTTATCAGCGTCGGCATCGTTTACCTGCTCTCATTTCTGCCCACCCGGGCGCAGAACATCATCGGCATGGCGCTCATCGTGGCTCAGTTCGCCTTCCTCGGCCCGGCCGGCCTGCGCGCCGAGCACCCCACGGAGCGGCCGCACCGCCGGGCCCGTACCTTCTTCACCTTCGCCCGCAGCAACATCCAGGACTCCCGATTCCTCGCCGCCTGCGCCGTCGGCATGGCGCTTCTGGGATTCGTCGACGGCTTTCTCCGTGGCTACCCCGACGGGCTGCCCATCTCCTTCACCTGGGGCTCGCGACTGGCCTACGCCCTGTGCTCCATGCTGATATGCGCCCTGCTCATGTTCCTCGTCGTGCGCCGCCGCGAGCGCGTCATGACCGTGGACGCGTTTATCACCATGGCACTTCTGGCCTCTCTCAGCCTCGTTCTGTTCGGTGCTTTCCCTTATCGCTGGGAAATCGGAGCCGTGGCCGTCAACACGTTGAACATCGTCATTTGCGCCTACTGCTGGTACGTCATCATCGCCTTCACCAGCTTCGGAACCCGCGACCCCTACGTATACGCCATGGGCGGCTGGGTGATCTGTTTCGGCTCGCGTTCCCTCGCCCGCATGCTGCTGTACTTCACTTACCCGTTGGCCGGCAACGATTTGCTCATCAACTCGCTGCTTGGGGCTCTTGTCCTCATTTCCACCCAAGTGGTTCTCGTGCAGTTCATGCACGCCGAGCGCGGCGAGTCGTCCGCAGAGAACGATCGTCTGGAAGCCGAGAACGAGCGGGTCACGCGCCAAGCCGAAGCCGATGCGGCCGAGTCGGCAGCGGCGCTGGCCAAAGCTGAGCAAACGCTGCAGAGCGTCGTGTTCAACGCCGCGAAGCGCGAGGCTTCCGCCCAGCAAACAGCCTCCGAGGCTCTGAAGGCTGCCGAGGCACGCCAGTGCATCCGCTGCAACGAGGAATGCGCCGCTATCCGGGAGCAGCTTCTCCAGATCGACCCCTCCTCGATCTCTCTCGCCTCCGCCCCTTCGTCTTCCCCCTCGGCGACGATGCCATCGCCTCTCGCCTCTTCAGCCTCGGCCGCCTTGGAGCCATCCCCTATCCCTTCCCCGTTCTCCATGGGCGAGCTGTCCGACTCCATGCGCCGCAACGTTGAGCGCATGGGCGAGCACTTCCTGCTCACCAGCCGCGAGATGGATGTGCTCACCCTTTACGCGCTGGGTCACACACAGAAGAAGGTGGCCGAAGAGCTGTTCATCACCCCCGCCACCGCCCACAGCCACATCAAGCGCATCTACAGCAAGTGCGGCATGCACTCGCGCCAGGAAATCCTCGAGTACCTCAATTCTTACGGAAACTGAGGCCGAACGTTGGAAGAGAAACGACCCCAAGCCCCGAATCGTACCGGCGAGCCGATCGCGCCGCAACGCTCGAGCGCCCCACAGGAAGCCGCTCTCTACCTGCGCTGGCTCGGCATTCTCTGCGCCATCATGGCCGCCTTCTGCCTCGGCGTCTTCGCCATCGGCTACAAAGACCCCAGCGTAGGCCGCGTGGCGACCCTCGCCGGTCTCATCGTCGCCAGCGCCGGCTTCTTCTGGCTCGCCCACCGCAAATCGGGCAAGTAGTTTTACCTCGAGAGATGGCGAAAGGCGTCTAGAGCGTCGCTCCCACTTCCCTGAGCACCTTTAGAATGCGCTGGAAATGATGTCAGCAGAAAACGCACCTCCGAAACAGCTGCCCAGCGCGCTGGCGTGAACTGCGTTAGCGAAGTGAAACTCGATTAAACCTCGTAGCTCTCCTTCAGGGCTTTGAATGCGGGCATCGAGCGTTCGATGGTGTCGCGGGCGATGCAGTAGGACAGCCGCACCCAGCCGCCGACGCCGAAGCTGTCCGAGGGAACGATGAGCAGCTCGTACTCCTTCGCGCGATCCGAGAACGCCTGGGCGTCCTCTTCCAGGGCGCGCACCCACAGGTAGAAGGCGCCGTCCGGCTCCACGTACTCGTAGCCGAGCGCGGAGAGTCCCTCGGTCAGGGCCGTACGGTTCTCCGCGTAGGCGGCCACGTCCGACGGCTCCCCCACGCAGCGGGCCGCCACGCGCTGCAGCAGCACCGGCGCGCACACGTAGCCGAGCGCCCGTCCCGCGCCCGCCACGGCCACCGCCACCGCATCGCCGTCGTCGGCGCTATCCGAAACGTATACCCATCCGATGCGTTCGCCGGGCAGCGAGAGCGCCTTGGAGTAGGAGTAGCACACGATAGTGCGGGCATAAAGCGACGGCACCCAGGGCACTTCGATGCCGTAGGTGATCTCGCGGTAGGGCTCGTCGCTGATGAGGTACAGCGGACGTCCCAGCGCTTCCTCACGCTCGCGCAGCATGACCGCCAGGGCCTCAAGGCTCTCGCGGGTGTACACGGCGCCCACCGGGTTGTTCGGCGTGTTGATAATCACGGCACTCGTCTTCGGCCCGATGGCCGCGCGCAGCGCCTCGATGTCGGGCTGGAAGCTCGGAACCGCCGCCGGCACTTCCACGATGGTACAGCCGGCCGCCTCGATCCAGGTGCGGTACTCGGGGAAGTACGGCGACACCACGACCACCTCGTCGCCAGGTTGGGTCACAGCGGCAATGGATGAAGCCAAGGCCGCCGCGGCACCGGCCGTCAGGTAAAGATGGCCCGGCGTCGCCGTCGTGTCGTAGCGATTGGACAGATACGCCGCGATGGCCTCCTTCACCTCGGGCAGACCCGCCGCGGGCGAATAGGCGTGAAGGGTCACCGGATCCATGTCCAGAAGCTCCAGCATGGTTTCGCGCACCAAATCGGGCGCCGGCACCGAAGGGTTGCCGATCGAGAAATCGAACACGTTCTCGGCGCCGATCTCGGCCTTGCGCGCCATCCCGTAGGCAAACAGCTCGCGGATGGCACTCGGCTCATCGCCCAGCCCGTACATCTTCTCGTTGATCATGGCAGTCCTTTCGCACACTCTCGCCAGCCGCCGCGCGCGGGGACTGGCCCTCATTGGCCCTAAGCCCAGTCGGATTCTCAGTTCCCCCTCAGGATACTACAACGGCGCCCTCCCCCAGGCTCGCTTCCGCCGAGCCGACCACAGCGGCCCCCAGCTGGACGATCTTCTCCTGCAAGCCAGGATGAGCGCGGAACGCGAAGGCGCGTCCTTCCTGTTCTCGCACCAAATACCCCTCGCGCTCCAGCCCCAGAAAATCGGCCCGGGCGGTGCCGTAGGCGATGCGGAAGCTGCGCTGATGCGGCGCGATGCGCAAAAGAGCCCCGGGTTCGCGGCACAGCGCCACCAGGATGGATTTCTGGCGCGCATTGATATGGGACTCGAAGATGCGCTCGATCTGCTCGTTGAGCTGCTCGAGATAGGTGATGGAAACCGCCAGCCGCTCCAGCTCGCGCAGGTACAGACACACATTCAACTCGAAATAGGGCGTGAAATCGAAGCCGAAACCGTAGTCGGTCGACCACGACTCGAACACCGCCTCGTAGCGGGCCGCATCCACCGGCGCCTCCGCCAAGGTCGGATCGAAGCCCTCCGGTATCCAGCTGAGCACGGGAAAACCCCACTTCAACGCCAGGATATTCCGCAAAAGCAGTCCCACGAGCACGTTCAGGCGCGGCAGCACGTTGAAGTAGCGGAAGAACCAGCTGATGTTGAGCAGCCGCAATACGGGACCGAAACGCATGTCGTCCCCTGCGGCACAGGCCCGCTGGCACACCAGATCCATCAGCACCTGGGACTCCGGGGGCGCCAAGCGCGGATCCAACGGCGCGAGCACCCGCTCGGGCAGCTCGGACAAATCCACCCCCTCGGAAAGCTCGTAGTACAGCGTCTCGATGAGCCCGTGGGTCACCGCGCGCCGCGCCAAGCTGTCGCAATCGCTCGAAAGACGAAAGTAGTTGGCCACCAACTGATCGAGAGACGTCAGCGGGGGCGCCCCCGCGAACAGCTCGTGCACCCGCTCCTCGTCCACCGCGATGCCCTCGTCCGCCAGGCCGCGCACCAGCGTGCGCTCGATGAAGCGCGTCACGAACGGCGACCCTTGCATGTCCTTGAGCGATCGCGCCAGCGAGGAGTCCTCCTTCGAGCGCACCTCCAGCATCTCGGTGTTGAACGACAGCGAACTGGTCGTGACCATCCACATGTCGGCCGTGCGCTCCGGATCCTCAGGGATGAACACGGCGGCCTGCTTGCGCACGGCGAGCAGGATGCGCCAGATATCCTCCTTCGAGTAGCCCTCGGGAAGATCGTAGTCGTCCAAGTCGTCGAAGAGCAGAATGCCCACGTCCACCGCCGTGCGCAGCTCGTGGAAAATGGGCAGGCTCATAAAGGCCACCAGCTCATCCACGGAGAGTCGCTTCGGCATCGCCTCCGTCTTTCCCCGCATCGCAGACTTTCCCGCCATCGCGCCGCCTTTCCTTGAGCTTGCCCTCTCGCTCCCATTCTATCAGCTTCGGAATCTCCTATTATCAGAAGTTGATCTTAAAGATAGTTATAATTGAGAATGTTATTATTATTTTGTACCAAAGTTATTATCAGAAATTTAGATATTGATAATTGAAGAGCGGGCCTTTATAGTGAGGTCAGCGAATACGCGAGCGACCAGAGGAGGCCCATTATGGGAGACTGGCCCATCATCATCCGCTAATTCCAGGGCGCAAACCGCCCGAATTCCCTGCGGCTGCCCTCCGCAGGACTCTCTGAGGTGAGAACCCCGCTGCGAAAGCCCTTGAAACGCAGCGGGGTTTCTTGCGTCTTGACACTTGTCAGAGCTTAAAGCCCTCGACAACGTCTATAAGCTCCTGTTGAGAATGAACCCCCAACTTCACGTAGATATTCTTGGTGTGAAAGCGAGCCGTGTTCAGCGATATGACGAGCTTCTCACGAATGACACCCACCGTGCGCCCCTGGGCCAAAAGCGCAAACACCTCTCCCTCCCTCGGCGTGAGTCCATACTCGGCGCCCACCGCTGCGCACTTCTCCTCGATCGAGGCCACCCCAGCAAACATCCCGGACGACATCTCCCTACCAGGTCGTGTCGCTTCCGCACCTTCGCCGCAAGTTCCATCGCGGCGCCCACGCACCTCCATCACGGCCGGAGGTCGCAGAGGCTCCGGCGACCGGATGGCCCCGATAGCCTCGACGAAGCTCACATTCTTCAAAACGATGAAGCAGAACGCCACGAACACCATAGCGCTCGCGAAGCTCGTCCACACGAGCGCCTCCTCGGTCCAGCCGAGCAGCGTCATGGCGCTGTTGCCAAGCACAGCACCGACGCCCACCCCCGACCAGTACAACGCCAGCATGAGCGCCGCCGTGGGCAGCGCCGTCACGCGGTTGCGCCCGGCGATGCTCCCCACGAGCAGGACGAGCAGCAGGTTGAAACAGGAGGCCCCTGCGTCAATGAGCGTGTTCGAAGCCGAGGCGACACCCCCCGACACCACCCGATCGCTCGGCTGCAGAAACATGCCGGCGATGATGAGCAAAGCGCACAGGGCAAACAGGCCGTCGGCGTTGGGCATACGCCCCCGCGCCAGGTACATCACGAGAATCACCGCGAGCGGTATGAAGGCCACCGGCAGGGCCGGCGCGTCGTTGAAGGGGCCGGGCAGTGCTATCACGAGACCTTGGGCGATGCTGAACACGAAGATGGTCACGAACAGCAAATGGCCCGTCGGCAGAAACGACTGGGGATTCGCCACGGCCATCTCGGCCTGCGGCTCAGAACGCGCGGCCTCCTGCAGCGGACGGGCGACAAGCGGCCGCACGCAGAGGAAGAGCACCACGAAGCAGCCGGCGTTGGCCGCCACGGCGGCCGTCGGCCCAAGCGCGCTCGCCCAGGGCTGCAGCAGGTAGGCGCACAGGCACGCCGTCATGGCCACCACGGGCCGCCGCGCCGCCTCCAGCTGCGCGAAGGCCACATAGGCCAGCACGAACAGCCACGCCTCGGCAAGGGAATCCAGCAACGAGCCGACCAGCAGTAGACCGGGGCTCGCCCAGGCGAAGCCGCAGCTGTCCAGCACAAGATAGCCCGTCACCGACACCAGGGCGATGCCGTTGAACAAGCGCGGATGCAGACATCCGGGGCGATGGCGCGCCACGACCACGAGGGCCGCGAGCACCACGACCCCGAACAGGGTCGCCCATTCGCGCACCCACGGATCAATGGACACCAAGCCCGGGTAAATGCTGCCATTGGTAGCCAGGAAGCTGAACAGGGCACAGGCGATGGCCGCGGCCACCCGCACTGAAGCCGCCATTCGGGCGCTCTCGCCCGATCTTGCGGAGGAAACCCCCGCCTCGCCTGCCGGCCGCACCTCGTCTACCATAACACCCCTCTTTGTCGCGCGCGCTAATCTGGCCGGCCCATCCTACCACGGAAGCCCCATCTGCGCCCCGCATTCTGAATGTGGGATGTCCCACCCTGCACCTTTTCCGACGAATTGCGAAAAACCGCCCCGACGATGTGGGGCGCCATCGATGCTTGAGCTCTAAGGTAGTAGCCAGAGAGACATCCACCATGCGGTCGGCGCCCGTCGCGGGACCGGCCCCGAACGAAGGAGGGTTCACCATGACCGATTCATCCGGACTTTCCCGCCGCGGCTTTCTGCAGGCCGGCATGCTGGCCGGGGCCGGGGCGCTTGCCGCCGGGGCGCTTGCCGGCTGCGCGCCGCGCCCCCAGGAAACCCCGCACCCCGAAACCGCCTCGCAAGAGGCCCACACCTACTGGCTCGGCGAAGAACCCGCTGTGGCCGATGCCGACATTGTGGACACCCGCGACACCGACTTCCTCATCATCGGCGCCGGCAACGCCGGTATGATGGCCGCCGGCACCGCGAGCGACCTCGGCCTCGACTTCATTGTAGCCGAGAAGGGCACGAGCGTGGGCGACACCCGCGAGTACGTGGGCGCCATCAACTCCAAGTACGCCCTGGAAGTGGCCGATCCAGTCGATGAGATGAGGGTGCTCAACGAGCTGACGCGCTATGCTTCGGGCCGCGTGGACCAGCGCGTCATCAAGACCTGGCTTCGCGAGGGCAAGGAGATGATCGAGTGGATCACCCCCATCATGGAGGCCAACGGAAAGACCCTCGGCGTCACCCCCATGGAGGCCGATCATCCCGCTGGCGGCACCTACTACTTCGCCCCCACCATCGAGCACTTCTTCAACCCCACTTACGAATACCCCATGCGCAACGACATCCTGGAGTGGCACATCCAGGAGGCCGGGCACGAGATCAGCTACAACTACGACCTCGTGAAGCTCGACCACGACGGCAACCGCGTCACCGGCGCCGTGTTCGCCACGCCCGAGGGCCTCGTGCGCGTAAACGCCGCCAAGGGCACGCTGCTGGCCACCGGCGGCTACGCAGCCAACCCCGAGATGATCCGCGCGAACTTGCCGCTCGTCCCCGCCTGCTGTACCGCCGCTAGCTACTCGCCGCGCTGCGACGGTTACGGCCTGCGGGCAGGACTTTGGGCCGGTGGCATAAAGGACGTGAACGGCGCGCCAGTCATCTTCGATCGCGGCGCCGTGCCCGCCGGCGTGGACTGCGGCTATGTGACCGACGCCGATGGGCGCGAGCACTTCCCCGCCACCCACTACCAGCTTAACATCGGCAGCCAGCCCTTCCTGAAGGTGAACCGCAAGGGCGAGCGCTTCGTGAACGAAAGCCTGCCCTATGACACCCTGTGCAATGCGGCCAGCTACCAGCCCGGCGGCGTATGGTGCCAGATCTTCGACGGCAACGCCGTAGACGACATCCTGCGCTTCGGCACCACGGGCTGCGCCGCCTACACCACCGCCTTCATGCAGATGGGCATGCCGCTCGACGACTTCATCGCCATGGATGGCGGCACAGGTCTCATGCAGAAGGCCGACAGCCTGGACGAGCTGGCCGTGCTGCTCGGCTTTGAAGGCGAAGCGAAACAGCGCCTCATGGACACCATCGCTCACTACAACGACATCGTGGAGTCGGGCGTCGATACCGACTACGGCAAGGAGCCCCACCGCCTCTCGAAGATTATCGAGCCGCCCTTCTACGGCTGCTGGTTCGGGGGTGCGTTGCTTACTACCTTGGACGGCCTGCGCATCAACGAGGACATGCAGGTGCTCACCGCTGACGGCTCGGTGATCGAGGGATTCTATGCCGCCGGCGACGTGTCTGGCTGCTTCTACTCCGACAACTACCCCGAGTACATCGTGGCCTGCGCTTGCGGCCGCACCTGCACCGAGGGCCGTCATGTGGCCCGTCTGCTGGCCGGCGACCTCGCCTAGCCCCTAGCCCACCTGCTGAAAGGAGCGATTACCATGAGCGAAGAGAAGAACCCCACGACGGCCTCGGCCACCGAGCACGACCCCGTTATCGCCGGCACACCCGAGGCCGCCGGCGCCTCCCCTGCCCCCAAGCGCCGTGGACGGCGCACCGCCGTGGTGGCGGCCGTGGTGGCGGCCATCCTCGTGGTGGCTGGGGTCGGCATGTGGGTCTGGCACGAGCAGCCCAGCTTCTGCGGCGCCATCTGCCACACCCCCATGGACAACTACTTGACCACCTACGAATCCGACCTAAACAGCCCCGCCACCGACAAGTGGGGCAACGAGGTGGCCGATCCGCGCACCATGCTCGCCGCCTATCACGGCAAGCTCGGCAACGACTGCATGGACTGCCACGTGCCCACGCTCAGCGAGCAGATCGGCGAGGGCGCAGCCTGGGTCGCCGGCAACTACAACTTCCCGCTCGTCGAGCGTACCGCCAGCGAGCTGACGAAGGCATCGGGCCGCGACGCCGACGAGCTGTGCCTGAACGAGGCCTGCCACAACCTCACCCGCGACGATCTGTATGAGAAGACCGCTGACATGGGCACCTACAACCCCCATTGGGCCCATCACGAAGAGCTGGAATGCACCACCTGTCACAAGGCCCATCGCGCTTCGGTCATGTACTGCACTCAGTGCCACGCCCAGGCCGAGGTGCCTGAAGGGTGGCTCTCCATGAGGGAGTCCAATGAGCTTAGCGGCGTGAAAGCTCCCGTCGCGGATTAGGGGCGAAGCCATCTAAAACAAGCAATTCCGGCACTGCGTTTTATCTGGGGAAATGCTGCATATTCCCAGGTAGAAGAACCGCTTGCGCAGTGCCCGAAAACCGTGTTTTAGCCGCATCGGTTCCCGAAACGCGAGTTTTATTCACGCCGGATCCGGAAAGCACGTCTCAGCGGCACAGCGGCACGGCTGCGCAGCCGCACGGCATCCACGGCCACAAACGAAGGGCCTCCCGCAGGAGGCCCTTCGTTTGTCGCTGCAAGGCAGCACAAGCTTACTTCACGTCGTCCAGCTTCTTGCCGGAATGGTCGTGGGTCATGCACATGGCGATGAACGCGACAACTGCGATGGCCACCATGTACCAGGCCGGCGCGATGGCGTTGCCCGTGAGGTCGATCAACCAGAACGAGATGAACGAGGCCGAGCCGCCGAAGATGGCGTTCGCCAGATTGAACGAGAGGGCAAAGCCGGAGTAGCGCACATCGGTCGGGAACGTCTCGGTGAGATAGCTGGCCAGCGTGCCGTCGTTGATGGTGAGCAGAAGGCACATGAACAGCTCGACGATCAGAATGATCCAGAAATTCATCGTGCCGAGCAGCATGAACGCCGGAACCGTGAACACGATGAAGCCCACGCAGGCGCCGATGAGCATCTTCTTGCGGCCCACCTTGTCGGAGATGCGGCCGGATAGGAAGATGAAGGCGATGTAGACGACGAGCACGATGGTGGTGATGGTCGACGCGTCGCTCGGCGGGTAGTTCAGCGTCGTCTCCAAGTAGTTCGGGAGGTACGTGAGCACCGCATAGAATCCCACGGCATTCAGCACGCAGGCGCCGAACGAGATGAGCAGCACCTTGAGATGCTTGGTGAACAGCGTGCGGATGGGATGCTCCACCTTCTCGCCCATTTCCTTCATGCGCTCCTGCATTTGGGCATATACCGGGGAATCCTCGAGATGGGTACGGATGTAATGGGTGATGTAGCCCAAGGGAAGCGCCAGCCAGAACGGGATGCGCCAGCCCCAATCGACGACGAAGGCCGAGTCGGCTCCCCAGACGGAGAACATGAACGTGGCCAGAAGCGAGCCCACGAGCAGGCCTGTTGCCGTGGAGGCGGGCACCATCGAGCAGTAGAACCCGCGATGATTGTGCGGCGCGTACTCCGCGATGAAGGTGGCAGCGCCAGCGTACTCGCCTGCCGCCGAGAACGACTGCACCATGCGCAGCAGCAGAAGCAGCAGCGGCGCGCCCACGCCGATAACGGCATAGCCGGGCAAGCATCCGATCAGGAACGTAGCGCCGCTCATGAGGAGAATAGATACCGACAGGGCCCACTTGCGACCCTTCTTGTCGCCCATGTTGCCCCAGAAAATCGCGCCGATGGGGCGCACGAGGAACGAGAGCGCGAACACGCCGAACGTGCTCATCACTGCCACCGCGTGGTCTTCCGCGGGGAAGAACACCATGGCGATAACCGTGGCCAGATACGAATAACTTGCGTAGTCGAACCATTCGATGAAGTTACCGAGGAAGGAAGACCCCGTCACCTTGCGCAGGACGGCATGTTTCTCTGCTTCGGTCGCCTCAGCGTACGTCGTTGCCGGCCGTACCGCTTCCTTAGTGCTAGATGCCATGGTAATCACCCAACCCCAAGCGCTCCGTTGTAAAAGTTCCGGTCATGGCTTCTCCTTTCAATAAGGCCCTGACTTAAGCGTTTACCTTACCATAGGAATCAATTTATGCAGGCGGGATTAGCAAAATAGTTAGTCGCACAAATCCGCTTTTTCCATTTTGACCTGGAATCTTGCCGAAAAAGAAGGGAGCTTGATCCAACTTATGACAACGAGGACGCGCAAAAAAGGAGCCCGCACGATGCGGGCTCCTTGCACAGATGCCGTAGGCTGATGCGAAATGCTTACTTCCACATCTCGGGGCGCACGAGGGTGGGATCCTCGACGCGGTTCGGGAAGTAGTCGAGGCACTCGCCCTCGCGGTAGACGTCGGCGGTGGAGCAGTGCAGGCCGCCGCCGAACGGGTAGGCGTCGCGCAGGTCGCAGGGGATGACGTTCATGCCCAGCTTGTCCATCTGCTCCTGCTGGTAGACCTCGGAGGCCTCCACGATGACGGTCTTCGGGTCGAGGACCAGGCAGTTCATGGACAGCCACACGGAGGAGTAGCACAGCGCCGGCGGCTCGGTGTGCGCGGGCTGGGCGGCCTCGACGATCTGCCAGTCGTTGGCCTCGAAGATGGCGCGCTGCGGCTCGGGCAGCGGGCGGTGCGGGTTGTTGATGATCAGGCCCGGGCGCAGCGGCACGAAGGTCGCGTCGATGTGGATCGGGTAGGGGTCGCCGGGGAAGTTCACGGCGTGCACGCGGTACTCGGGGTAGTAGCGCTGGAACCAGTCCATGGCGGCGCGGTTGGTGGTCAGGCCGTGCTGGATGAACAGGTCCTTGCCCATGCGCATCACGTCGGCGGCGTCCCACATCGGCTCGACCTCGGTGGTCACGAAGTCCTTAGCAGCCGTACGCTCGAGACGCTCCTCCAGGGAGATCTTCTCGTCGTAGTAGTTGTGCTTGTAGGAGCGGTCGGTCAGGCGCGGGCGGGGGGCCTGGGTCCACTTGAAGTCGGGATCCTGCTCGAAGTACTCCTCCATGAGCGGCCAGTAGGCGAGATACTCATAGTAGCGGCAGCGGAAGGAGTTGGCGGCGGCCATGATCTCGTTGCCGATGGTCAGCAGGATGTCGCGCGGAGGCATGCAGGTCATCATGGAGTCGTTGCGGAAGTCCGGGGTGCCGATGGCCTGGTTCCACTGCAGAGGCGTCGGGCGGTCGACGACGACGCCGCGGTCCTCGAGGATCTTCACGAGGTTCTCGAGGCACTCGTTGCCGCGAGCCACGGTGTCGGAGGGACGCAGGCCCCACATGCCGCGCATCTCGGAGTCAACCGGCACCTTCTCAGAGGTGGCGGGCTCCTCCGGCGGGATGACGGAGTTGTCGCAGCGGCCGACGATGACGCGCTTCAGCGGATCCCAGTCGTTCCAAGAGCTGACGATCTTTGCCATAACATGTGCTCCTATCTCATAGGCACTCTTCCGTCTCTTTTGAGACTAGGGGCACTATATCATTTTTTGCACGTGCACAAAACCCTTTTACCGAAGAAAGTTTTCAATTTCCCAAAAAATCATTGTCATCTCGTCAATCACTGGGTTAAGGCCTTTTTGTGCAAGTGCTTCGGTCATCAAGAAATAGGGATGCTGCTCTAGCCGAGCGGAGTTGCTGCCGTAGCTGAGCGCGAGACGCTGTTCTTGCCGAGCGGAAGATGCCGCCCTAGCCGAGCGCGACGGCGGAATCCAGCAGCATGCGCGCGATCTCGCGCACGTCGTACCCTTCGGAAATGGCCTTGACCGCTCCCCCGTCCACCAGGGCGACCACTAGCGACGGCGTCAGACTGACACCGGCGCGAACAAGAATGCGGTTCACGGCCGCGTCCAGCGCCTCGCGACCCTTGCGGTAGGCCTCGGTAACGACGGGGGCCTCGGAGGCGGCGATGAGCTGAGCGTAATGGGAGGGCATGGAAACCGTGTCATCGGGAAGGCAGGCCTCCAGCAGAAGGTCGACCAAGCGCTCGCGGCATTCCTCGGGATCGAGGGCGTCAGCCGCCTGGGCCACCTTCTCGGCGCGCGCGATCCACAGTTCAATGTTGTAGCAGCCGGCCTCGTAGAGAAGCTCGGTAACGGAATCGAAGTAGTAACCGACCGAAGAAGAGGCCGCACCGGCCCATTCTGCCACTTTGCGGTAGGTAACGGCCTCGGGACCACGCTCGCGAAGCAGGGCGGCCGCAGCCAGCACCAGCGAGGTTCGCGTAATCTGAGCTTTCAGGGATTTGGGCTTGGACAACGGCTTAGTCATGAGAGACTCGCTTCCTTATTGATTACTTGGCGTGACTCTACCAGAAAATGCCCAACAATGAAACCCCAGATGAGAGTTATTTTCTGGAAATATTTGGAGTGCCATCAAAGTTTCGCTTCATTGTGCAAGTGCACAAGCAAGCGGCAGCCAGGCGACCCTCCCCGATCGCCCGGCTGCCGCAGAAATTGTCGCTTCCCGACTACTGGATCTCGGTCAGCTTCTTCTTGGAGTTGTCGTGGGTCATGCACATGGCGATGAACGCGACTACAGAGATGGCCACCATGTACCAGGCCGGCGCAATGGCGTTGCCCGTCGCCTCGATGAGGGCGATGGAGATAAACGACGCCGAGCCGCCGAAGATGGCGTTGGCGAAGTTAAAGGACAGCGCGAACCCGGAGTAGCGCACCTCGGTGGGGAACGTCTCGGACAGATAGCTCGACAACGTGCCGTCGTTGATGGTGAGCAGAAGGCACATGACGAGCTCCACGATCAGGATGATCGCGAAGTTCTGCGAGTTCAACAGGTAGAACGCCGGCACCGTAAACACGATGAAACCCACGCAGGCGATGATGAGCATCTTCTTGCGGCCCACCTTGTCGGAGATGCGGCCCGAAAGGAAGATGAAGGCGATGTAGGCCACCAGGCAGATCGTCGTGATGAGCGACGAGGAGCCGGCGTCGTAGCCCACGGTGTCCTGCAGGTAGTTGGGCAGGTAGGTGAGCACGGCGTAGAAACCCACGGCGTTCAGCATGCAAGCGCCGAAGGACACGAGCAGAGGCCGCAGGTGCTTGGTGAGCAGAAGCTTGATGGGTTTGTCGTCGGACTCGCCCTTCGCCTCCAGCTTCTCCTGCATCTCCTGGTACACCGGCGAGTCGGACACGCGAGTACGAATGTAGTGCGTGATGAGTCCGAGGGGACCCGCCAGAAGGAACGGGATGCGCCAGCCCCACTCGGTCACGAAGGACGAGTCGTGGCCCCAGGTCATGAACATGAACGTGGCGAGCGCGGAGCCGATGAGCAGGCCCGTGGCCGTCGAGGCGGGCACGAGCGAGCAGTACAGGCCGCGGTGGTTGGACGGCGCGTACTCGGCCAGGAAGGTGGCCGCGCCGGCGTACTCACCGGAAGCCGAGAACGACTGCACCATGCGCAGGCACAGAAGCAGGATCGGCGCCAGGATGCCCACGGCCTCGAAGGTGGGCAGAAGGCCGATCACGAAAGTGGCCGCCGACATCATGAGGATGGAGGTGGCCAGCGCCCACTTGCGGCCCTTCTTGTCGCCCATGTGCCCCCAGAAGAAGGCACCCACCGGACGCATGAGGAAGGACAACGCGAACACGCCGAAGGTCTCCAGCAGCGCCACCGTGGGATCGCCCGGAGGCATGAGCACGAGCGCGATGACCGTCGCGAAGTAGGAATAGGACGCGTAGTCGAACCATTCAATGAAGTTCCCGAGGAAGGAGGAGACCGCCACGCGCCTCAGTGTCGCGTGTTCCTCGCTATCGCGCTGGACTGCAACCACTGTTTCGCTAGACGCCATGGAAATCACCCAGATCCTTTCCGAACCCCTTTTTATTTTGTGTTTTCCGCATCGGGAAACACCCCCTTTAGAAACGAGGGAGGCCCGGCATCCGTGTCTCGCAGATGCGCGAACCTCCCCATCTTCGTGCAAGCTGGCACATCCCGGGGTCGGGAGGTTACACCTCGTGCCAGCCAGCACACGTGCCGCACCTTTTGGGCCGTGCGCGCCCTTAATGCGCCGAGGCCGCGCGAGAGCTTCGCACGGCCCCAGTTACATCCTAGTAGTCGCCCATGTAGTCAACTTGGGCCTTGCTGGCACGCAGCACGAACGCCTTCTCGGCCTTCTTGCCGCCGGCAGCCAGCTTGGAGAGCACCACGCGCTTCAGACGCGGATACGGATTCATGCCATACCACGCGAAGGCGGTGCCCCCGGTGTAGCACTCCACGATGCTGTGCACGGGAAGCGAGGCATCGCGCTCGGCATCGAGCTTGAGGTACTCGGCGATCTCGTCGGCGCACACATCGCGGATTACTTCCACGCTGATCTCGAGGTCGCGGGCCAGCTGCTTGAGCTGGTACTCCACCTCGGCCTCGTCGGCATGGGGGAAATAGGTCACGTCGTAGGTGACGGCAGAGAGCCCGGACGCCTTGGCGAAGGCGATGAACTTCTCCAGCGACACCATCTGCACATGCTCCTCGGTGCGCTCGGCGATGTCGAGCTCAGCGGGGAAGCCGGCCACGCCGTTCTGAGCGAACACAGCCTCCAGCTGCTCTTCGGTCATCGCGGGCTCGAACTCCACCGACGAGGCGATGTGCGTCAGGTTCTTAGTCATCTTCATAAGAAGCCTCTTCCTATACGGCAGTCATTTCTGACGCGCTGCTTACAGACCCTCGATGTCCTCTTGCTCGGCAATGCGGGCGGTGAGGTTCTCGGCGATCTCCTGCTGCTGCTTCGCTTTGCGCTCGGCCACCATGCCCTTGACGGACGGGATGGCGCCACCGGCGATGATCATGAGACCACCGATGATGGTGTTCACGGTCAGCGCCTCGCCGAAGACGACCAGGCCCACGAAGATGGCCACGGGCACCTCCCAGTAGGCGATGGTACCGTAGTCAGCAGCCGGCAGGTTGCGGCCGGCGACCAAGAGAAAGCCCAGAGCGATAGGACCGCAGATGATCCACAGCAGCACCGCACCGATCCAGTTGAAGGTGGTGAAGTGCACGGACAGCGCCCAGTTCTCCATGCCGGGCTGAGAGCCCAGGGAGTTCAGGATGATGGTGATGAGGCCGGCGCCCAGCACGGCGAAGATGAAGTTCCACACGCCGCGGGCCGTGGTGTCGGCGTCCTTGCGGTAGCCGTTGAAGAACATCGACAGGCCGTAGAACAGGCCAGACAGAAGGCCGAAGGCGTCGCCCACGCCCTTCTGCGGGAACTCGGGCGTCGAGGTCTCGAGGCTGAAATCAAGGCCAAAGACCTGACCGCCCACGCCGAAGCCGAGCAGACCCTCGCCGAACAACATGCCGATGAACACGACGAGCAGGCAGATCCACTGCAGGCCGCTCATGGGCTCCTTGCGGAAGATGCGGGCCGCCAACACGCAGATCACCGGGCCGGTGTAGATGAACAGTACGGCATTGGCAACGGTCGTGAGCAGCGTCGAGGTCACGTAGCATGCCAAGGACATACCAATCATCAAACCGCCGAGAGCGATGGCGGGAGTGAGCTTGAGCTCCTTGAAGGTCTTCACCTTGTGGGTGGCGACCATCAGGATGACGAAGAACAGCACGCCCATGCCCATGCGGCCGCAGGCCATGAGAGCGCCAATGGAGTCGCCGGCGTTCAGGCCCATGGTGCCATCGAACATATCCGTTCGCGTGGCCCAGCGGCTGAACAGGGGCACGAGGCCCATGCCGGTTGCAGAGATGAGCATGGCAATGGTACCCCACCCGGTCTTCATCTGATAGCCCTCGGTGGCGTTGGTGTTTTCCTGTGCCATAATCCCTCCTTTTTCTTTCCTCTGAGGTGAGATAGGTTGAATGGAACGTCCCCTCGCCCTTAAGAGAGGCGCCCCGGACACGGAACATGCCCTTAGTTCCGTGAAACAAAGAAAGGGAACAGGCCGCGCCTTTGCGTTGAAACCTGTTCCCCTTTCTTTTCTAACTTGTGCTTCTCAGGCAGCTGCCCTTAGCTGCTGATCGGCGATTCTAGCTCTCAGGCTGCTTTTCGAGCCCAGGAGCCCACGATAAGCGTCGTGCTTACTTCCACATCTCGGGGCGCACGAGGGTGGGATCCTCGACGCGGTTCGGGAAGTAGTCGAGGCACTCGCCCTCGCGGTAGACGTCGGCGGTGGAGCAGTGCAGGCCGCCGCCGAACGGGTAGGCGTCGCGCAGGTCGCAGGGGATGACGTTCATGCCCAGCTTGTCCATCTGCTCCTGCTGATGCACCTCGGAGGCCTCCACGATGACGGTCTTCGGGTCGAGGACCAGGCAGTTCATGGACAGCCACACGGAGGAGTAGCACAGCGCCGGCGGCTCGGTGTGCGCGGGCTGGGCGGCCTCGACGATCTGCCAGTCGTTGGCCTCGAAGATGGCGCGCTGCGGCTCGGGCAGCGGGCGGTGCGGGTTGTTGATGATCAGGCCCGGGCGCAGCGGCACGAAGGTCGCGTCGATGTGGATCGGGTAGGGGTCGCCGGGGAAGTTCACGGCGTGCACGCGGTACTCGGGGTAGTAGCGCTGGAACCAGTCCATGGCGGCGCGGTTGGTGGTCAGGCCGTGCTGGATGAACAGGTCCTTGCCCATGCGCATCACGTCGGCGGCGTCCCACATCGGCTCGACCTCGGTGGTCACGAAGTCCTTGTTGGCGGTGCGCACCAGGCGCTCCTCAAGGGTGATCTTCTCGTCGTAGTAGTTGTGCTTGTAGGAGCGGTCGGTCAGGCGGGGACGGGGGGCCTGGGTCCACTTGAAGTCGGGATCCTGCTCGAAGTACTCCTCCATGAGGGGCCAGTAGGCCAGGTACTCAAAGTAGCGGCAGCGGAAGGAGTTGGCGGCGGCCATGATCTCGTTGCCGATGGTCAGCAGGATGTCGCGCGGAGGCATGCAGGTCATCATGGAGTCGTTGCGGAAGTCCGGCGTGCCGATGGCCTGGTTCCACTGCAGCGGGGTCGGGCGGTCAACGACGACGCCGCGGTCCTCGAGGATCTTCACGAGGTTCTCGAGGCACTCGTTGCCGCGCTCGACGGTCTCCAGCGGACGGAGGCCCCACATGCCGCGCATCTCGGAATCGACGGGCACCTTCTCAGAGGTGGCGGGCTCCTCCGGCGGGATGACGGAGTTGTCGCAGCGGCCGACGATGACGCGCTTCAGCGGATCCCAGTCGTTCCAAGAGCTGACGATTTTAGCCATGGTTCATTCCTTTCTTGAGCACGCCCTAACCGTGCTCGCGACGATGAGGAATAATTACTATCGACAAAACCGATGAGCTGATCGGTCGGCTTTATCGATGGGTTCAATATAGCACCATTTTTGTTCACCTGCAAGAAAAAATTTCCCAGTTGAGCAACTATTTTTTTTGTTGACCTGTTGTGCATACGAGCAGAATAGGAAGAGCGCGTTCTCCACCTTCGCGGAGAACGCGCTCTTTTAATACATTAAGTTAATGTCAAGGGGCGCCTATCGCACTCCCCCTGACAGGTTGCGCATCGGTGCCTAGTCGGCGACGATGACGGTGCCCGTCTCGCCGCGCAGGCCGGCGGCCGCGCACTCGAGCGACGTGATGAGCGCCTTGCCCTCGGGGTAGGCCTCGACGTACTCGATGCAGGCCTCGACCTTCGGGAGCATCGAGCCGGGGGCGAACTGGCCCTGGGCGATGTACTCGCGGGCCTGGGACACGGTCATCTCGGAGATCTGCTCCTGCTCGGGCGTGTTGAAGTTGATGCACACCTTCTCCACGGCGGTCAGGATGATCAGCATGTCGGCACCGAGCTCGGCGGCCATGAGGGCGCTGGAGCGGTCCTTGTCGATGACCGCGGGGGTCCCGACGTAGCCGTTCTCGGTCTCGAAGACCGGCACCCCGCCGCCGCCGGTGGACACGACCACGTAGCCGTCCTCCACCAGGTCGCGCACGGCGTCGAACTCCACGATGCGCTTGGGGATCGGGGAGGCGACCACCTGGCGCCAGCCGCGGCCGGCGTCCTCCTTGACGGTGATGCCCATGGCCTCGGCCTTGGCCTTGGCGGTCTCCTCGTCCATGAACGCGCCCACGGGCTTGGTGGGGTTCTGGAACGCGGGGTCGTCCTCGTCGACGACGGTCTGGGTCACGATGCAGGCGGTCGAGCGCATGATGTCGCGGGACTTCAGGTCGTTCAGGATGGCCTGGGACAGCTGGTAGCCGATGTAGCCCTGGGACATGGCGCCGGCCTCGGGGAAGGGCATGTCCGGGGTCTTGTCGTCGTTGGCCGCCGCGTAGGCGAAGGCGTTGTTGATCATGCCGACCTGCGGGCCGTTGCCGTGGGAGACGACGACGTTGGTGCCGTCCTGGATCATGTCCACGATGTGCTTGGCGGTGTTCCGCACGAGCTCGAGCTGCTCCTGCGGGGTGTTGCCGAGGGCGTTGCCGCCCAGGGCGATGACAGCGGTCTTGCCGTTGCCCTTTTCGTAAGCCATAGATTTCACCTCAATCTTTCGGTGAACCAGCCAATCTCGCTTCTAGGTTGCATGTAAGAGAGACGAGACTGCGGTTCCAAACGGAACATAACATGCAACGGATGTGATTCTAGGTTTCAGGGCGATGACGACGCCGCGCAGAAGCATTCCGTTGTCAAATCGTAGGGGCGGAGCGCTTGTCCCCGCCCACTACTTCCAGCAGGGGCGAGCGCTCTCACTCGCCCCGATAAAGCATGTTCTGGGCAGATTAGCCGCAGAGGGTGGCGTACATGACGGCCTTGATGGTGTGCATGCGGTTCTCGGCCTCATCGAACACCTTGGAAGCGCGGGACTCGAACACCTCGTCCTCGACCTCCATCTCGGTGACGCCGAAGCGCTCGGCGATGTCGGCGCCGATGGTGGTGTTGGTGTCGTGGAAGGCCGGCAGGCAGTGCAGGAAGATGGCGCCCTCGTTGGCCATGGCCATGACTTCCTTGGTCACGCGGAACTTCTCGAGATGCTTGATGCGCTCGGCCCACACCTCGTCGGGCTCGCCCATGGACACCCACACGTCGGTGTAGATGACGTCGGCGCCGGTGCAGGCGTCCTTCACGTCGTCGGTGCACTTCACGGTGCAGCCGTTCTCGGCGGCGATGGCCTCGCAGGTCTTCACGAGCTCGGCGTCGGGCATGTTCTCCTTCGGGCCGCAGGCCACGAAGTTCATGCCGAGCTTGGAGCACACGACCATCAGCGAGCGGGCCACGTTGTTGGCGGCGTCGCCCATGAACACGAGGGTCTTGCCCTTGATGTCGTAGTTGAAGTTCTCCTGCACGGTGAGGATGTCGGCGAGCATCTGGGTGGGATGCCACTCGGTGGTCAGGCCGTTCCACACGGGCACGCCGGCGTTCTCGGCCAGATCCTCCACGTCGGTCTGGGCGAAGCCGCGGAACTCGATGCCGTCGTAGAAGCGGCCGAGCACGCGGGCGGTGTCCTCGATGGACTCCTTCTTGCCCATCTGGGAGGAACCGGGATCAAGGTAGGTCACGCCCATGCCGAGATCCATGGCGCCGACCTCGAAGGCGCAGCGGGTGCGCGTGGAGGTCTTCTGGAACAGCAGCACGATGTTCTTGCCCTCGAGGTAGCGGTGCGGGGTGCCGGTGCGCTTGAGATCCTTGAAGTTCTTGGAGAGCTTCAGCAGGTACTCGATCTCCTCGGTGGAGAAGTCGAGCAGGCGGAGGAACGGACGACCGCTGAGATTGATAGGCATGTTCTGTTTCCTTTCCCTTGAAAGAGACATTTGTATCGCGCGGGGCCCCCGAGAACCGGGGAACCCGCGCCTCTTTTACGGCCCAGCGCTGGCTGGCTAGACTGGGCCGGAAAAGACGGACGAAAGAGCGCTCCTTGGCGGAGCGGGCGCCTTGCGGCTTACAGGGCCTCGCGCCAGGCCGGCATGGACATGCAGCGCGGGCCGCCACGACCGCGGGAGAGCTCGGCCGAGGGCATCTCCAGGCAGTTGATGCCCTGCTTGTACAGCACGTCGTTGGTGACGTTGTTGCGCTGGTACACCACCACGGTGCCGGGGCGCACGCACAGGGTGTTGGAGCCGTCGTTCCACTGCTCGCGCTCGGCCGCGATGCGGTCGCCGCCACCGCAGGGAATGAGCTTCACGGCCTGGCCGACGTACTCGGAGAGCACCTTCTCGAGATCCTCGTTGCGCTCGCGGATCTTCGTGCCACCCTTGCCGTCCGGGGTGATCTCGAACACGGTGAGCGGACCCATGATGCCGGGATGGATGGTGAACTTGTCGTAGTCGATCTGGGTGAACACCGTGTCCAGGTGCATGAAGGCGCGGGAGGACGGGATGTTGAAGGCCAGAATCGTGTCGATGGTCGAGGTCTCGTCATTGAACACGTTGTGGGCGATGGCGTCGATGGCGTCGGGCTCGGTGCGCTGGGAGATGCCGATGGCCAGCACATGCTCGTTGATGTTCAGGATGTCGCCGCCCTCGATGTGGAAGGTGTCGTTGCGATCGTAGTAGGTCGGCGTGCCGGCGAAGTCCGGATGATACTTGAAGATGTAGTCGCCGTAGATGGTCTCGCGGTTGCGCGTCACCGAGTACATGCGGTTGATGGACACGCCGTTGCCGATCATCGCGAACGGATCGCGGGTGAAGTACAGGTTCGGCATCGGGGCGCACACGAGCTTCGTGCGGTCGGACACCATGTCCACGAGCAGGTTGGTGTGCTGCTGCGGCAGCTCCTGCAGGTTGATGCCCGCCATGGTCTTCATGACCATGTCCTTGGTGCCGGCGTACTCGCTATTGATGTAATCCTTGATGATCTGGGTGTACAGGTCGGTGCGGATGCCCGCCTCGTAGATCCACTGGTCGAGGAACTTCTCGCGCAGGGCCGGGTCGGTGTCCAGGGCCTCGGCCATAAGGTCCTCCAGATAGACGACCTCCACGCCCTCCTCGCGCAGAATGCCCGCGAAGGCGTCGTGCTCGGCCTGAGCGACCTCCAAGAACGGGATGTCGTCGAACAGCAGCTCCTCCAGCGTGTTCGGGGTGAGGTTCAAAAGCTCGTTCCCCGGGCGATGAAGGATAACCTTCTTGAGGTTGCCGATCTCGCTCTTGACGTTTACTCCTTGCATGTGACTCTCCAATCCGGCGGTTTTGAGATCCGCCATCATAGTTGAGAAGCTGCGGGCGCGTTTCAGCCCTCAGCCCATCGCGGTCGGCGCGATGGATGCACCCAATGTCTCAGAATCCGAGCCAGGGGGAAGAGGTAAAGCGGTATTAGATGAGGGTTTAACTTGTCATTACCAACCCTCTGCCAACCTTACACCCTTAGTAAACGCCCCTTGCTACGCCTCCTTCGCCCCAGGTCAAGCGTGCGACCCGAAGCTTCTGCATCGGATACCTTCCTCGCGCATCGACGGTGTTTCATTTTCGGCGCCTTAACAGTTACAGCCGAGGTCACAATTCGTCGATGGCCCTAAAGTATCATCATTTTTGTTCACATGCAATAAAAAAGTTCCAATCGTTTAGGGATTCAATCAAATTTCACGAATGCACAAGATAGCGCTGCCATCCTCTTGAGTTCACTCAAGCTTAGAAGACGATCTCTTTTTAATTATTTCACCAGTTAAATTGCGTGTTTCCAAATTGGTTCATCTCTTATGCACTCTTATTGACATTATGATTCAACTTGTCAACTAGCAGAGCATGCATCATCTCAAAGCTCTTGCTTTCATCTTTTTCCAGTCCACAACTACAAATTTCGTAGTGCAGATGAACAATTTTACTTCATGACGTATACTGCATCTGAAAACCAGGCTGCCCTTCACGGGTCGGCCGGCCGCTCCGTCGCTCGCCTTCGGAAGGAGACGTACCATGGCAACTTACTGCCCTGCCGATCGAATCCTCGTTACCACTGCCTTGTTCACGGGTGCTTCCGACGAGCCCGCACCGGGGGCCGTGGCCATCGGGGGCGACCGCATTCTCTGGGCCGGGCCCCTCGAAACCATGCCCGAAGCTCTGCGCGGCGACGCTACTGAAGTCATCGATTACGGCGACGCCCTTATCATGCCGGGCTTTCACGACGCCCACCTTCATTACTTCCATTCCGCGCTGTACCTCTCCCCTCTGGCCGAGCGCTTCGTGGGCGAAAACGAGGCCGATGCCGTGGCGCGGCTGGCGCCTCTGGCTGCCCGGCGTCCTGCCGACTCATGGCTGCTTACCCAAGGCTGGCGCGACTACCTGTGGAATCCCGCCGGCATGCCGAGCCGCGCGTCACTGGATGCGGCCTACCCCACACGTCCCGTGGCCATGTACTCCGGGGACGCCCACACGCTGTGGCTGAACAGCTGCGCGCTGGAACGCCTGGGCATCACGGAGGAGAGCGAGCCGCCCGCCGGTGGCAGCTATGACAAAGATGCCGACGGGCGCCTTACGGGCATCGTGCGCGAGGCAGCGGCCATGGAGCTCATGCCGCGCATCGTGGCGGAGTTCTCGCGCGAGGAGCTGCTGGACGCCTACCGCTCCTTCGAGCGGTACTTGAACGAGCACGGCATCACGGGGGTGTGCGACGTGTCGCTCATGGCCATGCCCGGCCTCGATTTCGTGCGGGACGACCTGTTCGGCGCCTTGGAAGAGGCCGGCGAGCTCACCGTGCGCGTGTCCATGTTCCCCACGCTCTTGGAAGACCGCAGCCGTCTGGCCGCCCTGCAGGCTGCCCACACGGGGCCGCTCCTTTCGGCTCGGGGCTTCAAGCAGTTCTTCGATGGCGTTTCCAGCCAGCACACCGCCTGGGTTCACGACCCCTACACCAACGCTCGCTTCGAGGGCGACTGCGGGCGCCCCACCGTGGGCGCCGAAGTGATGGAGGCGCTCGTGGCCCCGGCCGCGGCCGAAGGGTCGCCCGTGCGCATCCACGCCATCGGCGACGAGGCCATCCACCGCTGCCTCGACATCTTCGAAGCGCACCCCGCCCCCGCCCCCGCCCATCACGCCATCGAGCATTTGGAGAACTTCCAACCCAACGACATCGCGCGACTTGCGCGGGCAGACATCATCGCCAGCGTGCAGCCCCGCCACATCACCCTGGATCCCGGCGGCCCGGAGCGCGATTTGGGGCCCGAGCGCGTCCCTTATATGTGGCCCTTCCGCACGCTTTTGGATTCCGGCGCCACCCTGGCCTTCGGCACCGACTCCCCCGTTACCGATATCGATCCCATCGACGCTGTCTACACCGCCGTCACCCGCCGCGACGCCGATACCCACGAGCCGCTTGGGGGCTGGCTGCCCGAGGAGCGCATCACTCTGGCCGAGGCCCTGCGCGCCTACACCGCCGGCAGCGCCGCCGCCGCCCAGCGCGCCGACGAACTGGGACAGCTGGCCCCGGGCATGTTCGCCGACATAACGGTACTCTCCCCCAACCCCTTCAAGCTGGCTCCCGACGACCTGCAGCAGGCAAAGGTACAAGCCACCTACGTCGCCGGCAAGAAGGCGTACGAGCGATAAGATCACGCCTCTTTAGGCTAAAATGCGCCGATTCCGTATTTTAGCCTAGGCCATCGCCCTCCAGGGCCTTCGAGAGCTGCCAGAGCTCTTCCATTTCCTCCATGGAGAGGTCTTCCACGCGACGGCCCTGGCCGGCGGCGGCGCCTTCCATGAAGGCCCAGCGGGTACGGAACTTGCCGCAGGTGGCGCGCAGGGCCTCCTCGGCCTGGACGCCCATCTTGCGGGCTACGTTCACGAGCGAGAACAGCACGTCGCCCATCTCCAGCTCCACCGCTGCCGCGGCCGCGGGATCGGCCGCGGCATCCACCTTGCCATTGGACGACTTCGGCGCGGCGGCGTAGGCGGCCTTAAGCTCGGCGACCTCCTCGTCCACCTTGGCCCACACGTCGTCCACCGTTTCCCACTCGAAACCGGCCGAGGCCGCCTTCCGCGAGATCTTCTGCGCCTGTTTCAGCGCCGGGAAGCTCTTCGGCACGCCGTCGAGCAGCCCCTGGGGCGCGTCGGCCGCAGCGTCGGCGGACTCCTTCTCGGCCATCTTTATCTGATCCCATACGTCCAGCACCTCGTTGGCGTCGCCTGCCACCACGTCACCGAACACATGGGGATGCCGGCGCACGATCTTCGCGTTCACGTCGCGGCACACGTCGTCGATGGTGAACTCGCCGGCATCCGCGGCAATCTGCGACTGCAGCACCACCTGAAGCAGCACGTCGCCGAGCTCTTCGCGCATGTGCGGCACGTCGTCGGCCTCGATGGCATCCACGGCCTCGTAGGCCTCTTCCACCATGTTGCCGGAGATGCTCTTGTGGGTCTGCTCCTTGTCCCAGGGGCACCCGTCCGGCGAACGCAGCGCCTCGATGGTGGCCACGAACTCGTTGAAGGCGGGGTGCTCGGTCGGCTGCACCTCGGCTACCAGCTTCTCAGTCACAGTATTGCTCCCTTCGATTGCAGGTTTCCGCAGCATTATAGCGCTCCTGCTTTCGCGCGCCCCTCCAACGTCTTCGAGCAGCGCCTTCCCTCCCCTTTTTCGCAGTTTCTCAAGAAGCTTGAGCAGCCGCATTCGAGCTATTTCGTCACCAAATCCCCATTTCGGAGCCTTAAAAGCGCACATTTTTCTGCAAAAACGCGACATTAGCGGGAAAAGGGGTGTACAACCTGCGGTTTTCTATTATGATCGTGTAGCTAAAAACGGAGAAACGCTGGTACCGAAGCCTTCTGGTACCAGCGTTCTTCGAGTGAAGGCCCTGTTAGAAGGGCACCGACTAGAGAAAGAGAAGTGATATGCCCGCACCTACCATGACCCCTGAGCAGCGCGCCGCCGCCCTCGAGAAGGCTCGCGTCGTTCGCGCCAAGCGCTCCGAGATCACCAACAAGCTCGCCATGGGTCTCACCACCCCGGCCGAGGTTCTCGATCAGATCGACGACCCGATCATCGGCCGCATGAAGGTCAAGGCTTTCGTGAACGCCCTGCCCGGCTTCGGCAAGGTGAAGACCGAGAAGCTCATGGAGGAACTGGGCATTCCGGCCGAGCGTCGTCTGCAGGGCCTCGGCTCCAACCAGATGGCCGCCCTGAAGGCCGCCCTTTCCTAAGTCTCAACCGAGGCAATCTTGCAAGCGCCCGCCTATAATAGACGGGCGCTTTTGTTTTGGAAGGAACCGGCATGCCCCTTATCTATGTAGACACATTGGAAGACCCACGGCTCGATGCGTTCGCGCGGCTGACCGAGGCTCAGCTGCGCAGCAAGCTGGAGCCGGAGCGGGCGCTGTTCATCGCCGAGTCGCAGAAGGTGATCGAGCGTGCCTTCGAAGGCGGTATGGAACCGATCTCGCTTCTCATGGAAGAGAAGTGGCTGCCCTCCATGGCGCCGCTTATCGAGCGAATGGAAAAGCGCACGAGCGAGCAGACCAGCGGCGAGGGGCTGCCGGTGTTCATGGCGCCCCATGACGAGCTCGAGCGGCTCACCGGCTTCGAGCTGACGCGCGGCGCCCTGGGGGCCTTCCGACGCCCCGCGCTTCCGCCCGTTGCCGACGTGCTGCGCGAGGCGCGCCTGGTAGCGGTGCTGGAGGACATCACGAACCACACGAACGTGGGGGCCATCTTCCGCAGCGCGGCCGCCCTCGGAGTAGACGCCGTACTCGTCAGCCCCGCCTGCTACGACCCGCTGTACCGCCGGGCCGTGCGCGTTTCCATGGGCACAGTCTTCCAAGTGCCGTGGACCCGCATCGGCGACGCAGACGTACCGAACCGCCCCGGCTGCGGCACCTGGAGCGATGAGGGCATCGCCGAGCTGCACGAGCACGGCTTCACCTGCGCCGCCATGGCGCTCTCCGACGACTCGATGACCCCCGACGAGCTGAACGCGCGCCTGACCGAGCGCGAGGCCGCCGGCGGCGCGCTCGCGAAGCTGGCGCTGCTGTTCGGCACCGAGGGCGAGGGGCTCTCCCCCGCCACCATTGCGCGGTGCGATTACACCGTGCGCATCCCCATGGCCCACGGCGTCGACTCCCTGAACGTGGCCGCTTCCAGCGCCGTGGCCTTCTACGCCTTCCGGCAGCTGAGCCAGCTAGGGAGGTAGGGCACAATGAGATCCTTCAATCCTCGTTCGGCGGCCCCCGTTCAAGACAACACAGGGAAAGCAAGCACCCCCATCGCCCAAAACGATTCGCAGTTGAACAGCGACCCCACCGACCAGAGCGCGACAAACAGGAAGATCGGCAAGGACAGCGCAAGTCTGCAAAAAGTGCCGCGAAGGGTCACCGTGGCTACCTGGGTCGTGCGCCTCTGTTTCGCCTTCGTGTTCGTCGTGAACGTGCAGTGCGCCCTGGGGTTCGCGCTCACACCTGAAGCCTACATGAGCGCCTACGAGCTCGCCGGCGTTCCGGGGCGCGTGGCCACCCAGGGCATCGGCATCGCCTTCCTCATGTGGAACTGCACCTACCCGCCGGTCATCTGGCAACCATGCCGCCATCGCGCCTTGGCCGGCGTCGTGCTGGCTCAGCAAATCGTGGGGCTAGTCGGCGAGTCGCTCATCCGCGCCACCCTGCCCGTCGGCCACGATCTCCTCGCCAGCAGCGTCGACCTGTTCATCACCTTCGACGGGGCGGCCCTGCTCCTGATGAGCGCCTCGTGGGGATTCTTGCTTCTGCTTGAAAGGCGCGTAAAACAATCTGCCCTCCGGCAAAAGACCGAAATTTCGAGTTGTTAGACATTCGGAAAGCGCCTTCGACCCATTTCCTTCGCCTTACCTGCCCAATGCCCGATAAAATCAACGTTATTCGCTAAAATGGAGCCTTGTTCGGATGGTGCGGCGCTAAGGTACTCCGCAAGCCGAACCCTCGACATCTAACAACTCGAAATTCTTGCTCCGAAACCGGGAAAGGATCGCGCGAAGGCGATCCTTTCCAAGAGAGAGGAGGGAGTCTCGAGTTGTTTCAGTTCAGCGGCGCCGAGCATCGACTTCGCTACTTCATCAGCTCGCTCACGGCCTGGGCGAAGGCGAGCGGGTTGTCGGGCATGACGCCTTCCACGAGGAGCGCCTGGTCGAACAGGATGCCGGCGTAGGTGCGCACCTTGTCGTCGTCGCCGGCCTCATGGGCCGCGCGCAGGGCTTCGAACACCGGGTGCTTGGCGTTCATCTCCAGCACGAGGTGCAAATCGGGCAGCCCCTCGGCACCGGGCTGGCTCTTCAGCACCTGCACCATGGCCAGCGACACACCGCCCTCGCTCGTGACCACAGCCGGCGCATCGGTAAGGCGGGTGGAAACAACCACGCGCTCCACCTTTTCGCCCAGCGCCTCGCGCATCACGTCGAAGAGCTCAGCGTTGCTCTCGGTGGCCTCCTCGGCCTCCTTCTTTTCTTCATCGGTGGTAAGTCCCAAGTCCTCGGAGCCCACGTTCTTGATGAAGTAGGGCTGCTTGTTCTCCTCGTCGCCATCCACCGCGTGCTCACCGTAGGTGCCCATGGCCATCATGCAGAACTCGTCCACGTCCTGGTCGCACAGCAGCACGTCGTAGCCCTTGGCCAAAACCGTGGTCACGAGCGGCATGGCGGCCAAACGCTCCAGCGAATCGCCCGCGGCGTAGAAGATGGAATCGGCGCCGGCGGGAGCCGCGGCCAGGTACTCGTCCAGGGTGATCATCTTCTGCTCCTTGGCGGAGTAGAACAGAAGCAGGTCGCCGAGCGTGTCCTTGGCCATCCCGTAGCTCTGGTAGATACCGAACTTCAGCGTGCGGCCGAACTGCTCGAAGAACTTCTCGTAGGCCTCGCGGTCATCGTCGCGCATATTGGCCAGGTCGGCCTTGATCTTCTTCTCGAGGCGGCGGGCGATGGCGCGCAATTGTCCGTTGTGCTGCAGCGTCTCGCGGGAGATGTTCAGCGTGAGGTCGGAGGAGTCAACCACACCGCGCACGAAGCCGAAGTAGTCGGGCAGAAGCTCCTCGCACTTGTCCATGATGAGCACGTTGGAGGAGTACAGGGCAAGCCCGCGCTTGTAGTCCTTCGAATACATATCCCACGGCGCGCGGCTCGGCACGAACATGAGGGCGTCGTAGTTGAGCGACCCTTCCGCGTGCACGGAAATAGTACGGGCCGGGTTTTCGAAGTCGTGGAAGTCGGTCTTGTAGAACTCGTCGTACTCCTCCTGGGAGACCTCGGACTTCTTGCGCTTCCAGATGGGGATCATGGAGTTGATGGTCTCCACCTCGGTGTAGCTCTCCCACGTCGGCGCGGCCGGTTCCTCGCCCTCAGCCGGCTCGGGCGCCTCAACCTTGCGACTCTTCGTCACTTCCATCTTGATGGGATAGCGCACGTAGTTGCTGTAGCGCTTGATGAGCTGGGTGAGCCCGTGCTCGCTGGCGAAGGTGCCGAAGGACTCGTCGGCGGTGTCGTCCTTCAGGTACACGATGACGTCGGTGCCGTGCTCGGCACGCTCGGCCGGCTTGATGTCGTAGCCGTCGATGCCGTCGGATTCCCAGGCCCAGGCCTCGTCGCTTCCGATGGCGCGGGAGACGACGCGCACCTTCTTGCCCACCATGAAGGCGGAGTAGAAGCCGACGCCGAACTGGCCGATGATGTCCACGTCGGTGAGGTCGTCGAGCCCCTTCGCCTCGCCGGGCTCGGAATCGGCAGCGGCCTCGGCCTGGGCGGCCTTGAACTCGAAGGAATCGGAATGGGCGATGGTGCCCAGGTTCTTGTCCAGCTCGTCTTTGGTCATGCCGATGCCGTTGTCGGACACGGTGACGGTGCGCTCGTCGGCGGAAAAGCCCACCGTGATGGCCAAGTCGTCGCGGCCCACGGCCACCTCGGGGTCGGTGAGGCTGCGGAAGTACAGCTTGTCCACGGCATCCGACGCGTTGGAGATGAGCTCGCGCAGGAAAATCTCGCGGTTGGTGTAGATGGAGTTAATCATGAGGTCGAGCAGCTTCTTGCTCTCTGTCTTGAACTTGCGCATAGGTTCTTGTCCTTCTTGCCTAGGGTCGGAAGACGCATAACCGCCTCAGTGTAGGTCGCGCGCCGGCGGTATCTCGCGGTGCGTTCGGTCTGTACGTCAGTCGTTGACCGGCGGCGACAAAAGCGTTAGCAGTCTCCCTTATCGAGTGCCAACACCACATTCTACGCAGAAGGAAACCTAAGTCAATACCTATCAAGTTTTCTTTAAGTTTGGACGAGGGAAGCCTCTCAAAATGAGGTTTCAATTTTGAGAGGAAAGACAAGGGAGCATCCTATCAAAATTGAAACCTCATTTTGATAGTGGCGTTCGCCTCCTACAAGCGCTTCGAGCAAACAGGGGAGATCGCCTTCCGCTCCCTGTGCAACATCGCTATCAGTTCCCCCTAAATCCGGGCCACCAAGTCCTCAGGCGATGGGAGCACGCTGGCGTAGGCCGCAGGCAGTTCATCGCCCAGACGGTACTCACTCACACCAATGGATGTGCCCCCAACCAGCTCTATTTTGCACACAGTGTGTGCAAAATAGCTTCGACAACTATAGCCCCCGTCCTAAAGCTGAACCTCGCCGTAGTCGAGGCTGTGCTCTTCGCGCATGATGTTAAGCCACGCATCCGGGGACACCGCCGGAACCGTTGATCGCGCGAATCCCTTGGCGTCGCGAGTGATGAGATAGTCGGCCCCCACCCTCTCGGCGGCAAGGGCAATCAGGCAATCCTCGAGGTCGTCCCAGCCGAGACGCGCCGCTCTCTCAAGGGAGGCGCCCGTAAGATCTACCGGCTCAATCACCGTGAGAGCTTTCAGAATCGCCGCCTGCAGCCGCGCCGAATCAACATAGCGGCTCAGGACGTAGAAGGCATCGACGACAGACTGGGAAGGAACCCACAGCCGAGCATCACCAAAGAACCCGGCGATGACTACTTTCTGAGCTGAGAGGAAAAACGGCTCCTTGCGGCCCAGGTAGTCGATGAGCACATTGGTATCAAGCAAGAGATTCATAGCGCCCTCGCTTTCCATCCCTCACAAGAGCGCGATAATCGCCATCGGGCGCCTCTCCCCTCCAATCGACATCGAGTGTCGAAGCGGCCAGAAAGGCATCTAACTCCTCCCGGCTCGGCCGAGAAGAAGGAGCAGTCGTCGGCAGCTCCCGTCTCTCAAGAAGATAGTCGAAAGCACTGTTGATAAGATCGGACGTGTTCGCCCCCAGAGAAGCCAGCACGCCCTTCGAGGCATCTTTCTTCGCCTGCGGAACCCGCGCACTCACAAGAACACTTTCTGCCATAACAACCTCCCATCGAATATGTTATACGTATAACATATTCGATGGGAGACGGTCAAGGGCAGAGGGGATCTAATCGCAAGCTCCCTAAGGCCCAGCATCTAGCGCTCGCGGTCGATGAGGTCGATGAGCTCCTGGCGAGAGTGGACGTCGGCTTTCACGTAGATATGGCGAATGTGGGACTTCGCCGTGTTGAAGGAGATGGTGAGGTTCTGGGCGATGTAGTCGATGGAGCGGCCGCGCACGAGAAGATCGAACACGTCGCGCTCCCGGGGCGAGAGCCCGTAGCGCTCGGCCACCGCATCGCAGCGCATCCGGTAGTGACCTGGCCGACGCTCTCCCAGCGCAACATCGCCCGGGCCGCTATCGGGAAGAGCAACGCCAGCCCCGCCGGCTCCTCTAGGCTCTACCGCATCATCTCCGTCGCCTTCGCCGCCATCCGCCGCGTCGCTGCAATTGTGAGCCGTCCCACATCCGACGGAGCCCACTCCTTCTGCAGACACCCCCTCGGCAGACGCCCCCAGTGTTGACAGGCCCTCAGCCGCCATTCCGGCCGCCCTACCCGACGGGCGCTCTTCCGGACGCAGCGCGTCGCCGATCAGGCGGTCGTTCAGCACCAGCATGGAGACTACCAAAAGCGCGAAGACCATGGCCACCGAGATAACCTCCAAGGACAAGCTGCCGTCGCCCTGGCTGCGCACGATTTCCAAACCCGCCAGCCAACCGAAGGTCGTCCCCAAAGCCGAGGCCCCGCGGCCCAAGCCGAACACCAATATCGGGGAAAGCCGCGACGAGTAGGCCACATAGGCCAGCAGACACCAGATCACCAGCACGAAGCAGTTGTAGGCCACCGTAATGAACTGGCTGCCGAAACCCGTTCCGCCCAGGAGGGGTGTCACGAGAATGCCGGCCGCCACGGCAATGATGATGGGATAGTACAGGCGGCTCACATCGAACTGGCGGCGCAGCAGCCCCACCACCACGAACAGCACCCCGGCCACTACCGCAGTGCTGAAGATGATGAGCGCGCCGTCGGCGTTCAGCGAGCTGATGGAGGAATGGGGCACGGAAAACCCGCGCGAGACGCCCACCACGACGGAGAAGACCGCCACGGCCACGAGCAGCCTCACGAAGAACCTCCGCAGGGGAACCGGGCCCTCGGGGCGTCCGCCCTCGCCCTCATCCGACCATTCGGGATTAGTCAGCGTGGAGACCACGGCCAGAACGGGAAGAAGGGCCGTGAACACCATGCCCACCGGATCAGGCAGCCCCACGGCCATGAAGTAGATCATGGCGGCGAACACGAAGGACGCCGCCGTGTACATGGCAGCCTCGCGCGCCGGCGCCTTCGAGTAGACGACGCCGAACCTCAGCACGATGACCGACGTGCCCGCGCCGGTCAGTGCAGCGCTCACGATAAGGTAGAGGTTCGCATCGGCGCCCAGGCTGGACGATGCGTAGGTGCCCACCGTGGCCGCGCCCACCACCACCGCCACCGCAATGAGGAGCAGGTTGCTGCCCACGAGCCGCCGCGTGAGAGGACGCACGAGCGAGAGCAGGACGAGGGCGACGCCCAGGACAAGCGTCGAGACCAGATAGGTGAGGGAAATGGTGTCAGGGGGCAAGTCGGAGGCGGCGGAGGGGAACACGAGCACGTTGCTGTTGTACGACACCCAGATCCACGCGTAGTAAAAGCCGAAGCCCACCAGCTTAAGGGCGGGCCACTGCTCCTCTATGGTCATGCCGAGGCGGGTCGGCGCCAACTCGCTGTTGGACGCGAACGCCTCCTGATTATCACCGAACCGCTTGAGCATGCGCTTCCCCCATAATCGGCGGCCCGCCGTCCCCAAGGCCGCACTGTCAACTGAAGAACGGGCGTCGCCGTCCCATTCGTTCCACGGCTCATATTGTATACCCTCGGCTATTGGCACAACATTCCCCCTGTTCGAATTCTCACGGCGGCTGAATCGGCTCCCTCCGCCCCTCTCCTAGCCCTCAGCGCCCACGGCATCCTCATCGGCCTCTTGCGCCGCCGAGGCGACGGGCAGCCCGGCCTTCTCCGTGCGTGCCAAGAGCGGGAAGCTGATGGCATGGGCCGGGCAGGCGTCCCTGCACTCGCCGCACTTGGTGCACTCCGCCAGGGAAACCGACGCTTCGGGATGATGCAGGTCAATCCCCTCGGGGCACACGTCGGCGCACCGCGAGCAGCTGGCGCCCGAGCAATGCAGGCAGG
Source organism: Adlercreutzia sp. CNCM I-6207 (assembly GCF_977072305.1). Taxonomy (NCBI): domain Bacteria; kingdom Bacillati; phylum Actinomycetota; class Coriobacteriia; order Eggerthellales; family Eggerthellaceae; genus Adlercreutzia; species Adlercreutzia sp. CNCM I-6207. Next base: position 50,204 of record NZ_CDRVLZ010000001.1, on the reverse strand, counting down.
ACTCGGCGGCCACCGTCGGACGGAACGTGCGGTTCAACCGCGCCATGAGGCCCAGCAGGGCGCCCAGGGGGCAGAAGCGGTGGCACCATTTTCGCAAGAGCACGATCTCCGCCACGAGGATGACGGGGAACACCACGAGCGACAGCGTCGCCTCGCTGAACTGGAGCAGGCGCCAAAGGGCGATGAAGGTGGCCACGGAAAGGCCCACGGGGCAGATGAGGCAGAACACCGGGAACCCGAAGGCGGCCGTGGTGAGCACCGTGGCCCCGAGCACCCAGTTGCGCGAGTCGTTGGCCCCGTCGCGCTCGGCCGGCGTCGGCTTGTCGGCCTTCCGCTCCTTGATGCCGAAGACCCGGCGCAGCAAGGGCACGGGACAGCCCCAAGCGCAGAAGGCACGACCCGCCAGGGCCACGAGAACCGCAACGATGACCAGGCCGATCAGCAGCGGCGGCACGATGGTGCGCGAGGCGATGGCAGCCTCAACGGCCCCCAACGGGCAGATGGCGGCGATGTCGCCAATGCCCCAGGCCGACGGCGTTCCCGTGCCCGTATGCACGGCGAGTCCCACGCCGACCAGGCCCAAAAGGCCGACGGCGGCTATAGTGCGCTTCGTCTTCAACTTCATGGGCCTACACCCCCATCTCGCTGCCGTCTTCCACCACCGTGCGCCCGAGCTGGCCGGCTGCCTCGGGAGGCACCACCACGATGCCCCGCCGCGTACCGCCGGCAAAGGTCCCGTACACGAGCGCCGTGCACTCGAACTCGCACTGGCCGCAGCCGTTGCACGCGTCGCCGTCCACCACCGGATGGCCGTCGACGAAGGCCAGCGCGTCGAAGGCGCAGGAGTCCTCGCAGACCGTGCAGCCCTGGAAATAGGACAGGCAGCGGTCCTTCTGCACCACCGCCACGCCCAGCTTCTCGGCCGTCTCGTCGAAGGATCTCAGCGCGCCGGTGGGGCACACCTCGATGCACTTGCCGCAAAAATCGCAGTAGCCCTTGTGGAAGTCGAGCACCGGCGTGCGCGCCCGCAGAAAGCCGTCGCCCACCGAGGCCACGGCCACTGCTCCCGTGGGGCAAGCGCTGCGGCAGCGATCGCACTTGAGGCAGGCGGCCGCAAGGGCGCGCTCGTCCTGGCCGCCCGGCGGACGCAACAGCTCGCCCTCCCCCGCAAAGGCCACGCCGGCCCCGCCCACGCCCGCGCCCACGGCGCAGACCGCTGCCAGGCCGACGAAGCTGCGGCGCGTCATGGCGGTCATGACGCCACCGCGCCTTCCGCGGCGGATGGAGTGCCCTCGCAGGCGCCATCCCAGGCCGGGCGAATCTCATCCACTGCGGCACCGAGGGAGAGCGCCGCGGCGACCTCGTCGAAGAAGGCCGCCTCCGATTCCACGTACCCGCGCGTCATCTGGGCGACGCCGCGGTAGAAATCGGTCTCGGCGAACTCGTCCACGGCCTCGCACAGAGCCGGCAGCCAGTTCTGCTGATGGTGCACGAAGAAGCTGCGGGCCAGCGACACCGCGTCCGCCAGCGACACCGCGTCATCCCCGTCAAGGGCCTCGTTCGCGCGGTCCGCGAGGACTGCGGCGAACTGCAGCTCGAAGCCGAGATGGTCTTCGGGGGTCGTGTTGTCGGCAGGCAGATCGAGGCCGCCCCGCCGGTAGTAGGTCACCGCGCCGTCGCGGGCATCCTGCATGAGGATGCGCTCCTCGCTCGTGAACACCGACTCGTAGGGCGGCGCCAGAATGCGGTCGTAGCTGCCGGCGCCGAGGAACACGCGCGCGTAGTCGACGGCCAGCTCCTGGCGGGTGCCGCCGTGGCGATGGCGAAGATACTCCTTGATGGCGCGCAGCCCCTCGTCGATGGCCGTGCCATCGCCGGCAATCTCGATATGGGCGAATGCCTCGATCTGCTCGTCGGTGAGCTCGTACAGGTACAAGCTGGCAAGGAATCGGCAGAAGGCGGCGCGCGTCTCATTGGCCTCGCGCATTTCCTGGATGGCAGCCCCGTCGAGGGCGATGCGGTTGGTCTGGTCCATAGGGCAACTCCTTGGGAAGGGCCGCCCGGCCGGGAGGGGAAGACCGGGCGGCGGGAACAGTGAGGCTAGATGCTCACACCGAACAGCGACATCAGCGCGATGGACGCGGTCCACATGAGCACGCGGTAGGCGACCGCCCCGATGAACGCGCCGACGACGGCCACGATGGCCAAAGACAGCGCGCCCTCGGTCTTCTTCATGCCGGCCACGCCGCAGGCCGCGGGCACAACGCCGCCGCAGACAACGACGCCGACCCAGAACAAGATCGCGGAGTCCCCGCCCACGATGCCGGCCAGAAGGCCGTAGGCCAGGGAGGTCACCAACGCCGCGGCCGCGCCGACGAGCGTCTCGGTGGCCGCGAAGGACAGGGCAGCGCCCTCTTCCCTACGGGCGGCGCACAGGAGGTACCACAGGGCCGTGCCCGCAGCGAGCGCCGTGCCCAGGTAGCCCAAGGGCAGCGCAACAGTGTTCCAGGCCAGCTGCGAGGACATCATGTAGGAGGAACCGCACGCATAACTGAAGACGGCGGCCATGGCCACGGCGACGACACCGAGGCCCTTGAGCACCCCTTCGGAGGCGCCGCGCCGATACAGCACGAGGAACGCGACGGCAACCACGACGTCGATGCCGAGGAGCACGGCCTCCAGGAAAATGCCCGGAGCCGGGTGCGCCAGCACGGCCATGATGCGATCGACGTGGGACAGATGGGTCGCCGAGGCGATGCCGCCCACGATGATGAGGACGATGCCCGTGACGACCGCCGGCACAACCGTTTTCTTGGCCAGGCCCTTAAAGGCGTCGAGGCCGGCGCAGGCGACAAGCCACGCCCCCGCCCCCGACAGGGCGGTGAACAGAACGAGGGACCATTGAATTTCCATGGGTGCTCCTTACTCGGCCACCGGGTAGGCAGCCGTATGCGGATGATCGGCCGGCGCGATGCGATCCTGCCATTGGCCGATCATGCTCGTCATGATGTAACGGGTCGCAGGGTGGTTGCCCACGTCCTGCAGGGTGTGGATGTCGCCTTCGGAATACTTGGCCAGCTCCTTGGAGGCGTCGGAGTCAGGGTCGTCCAAATCGCCATAGAAGCGGGCGCCGGCCGCGCAGCTCTTCACGCAGGCAGGCAGCTTGTCCTGGGAGGTGAGATGCCCGCACAGCGTGCACTTCTCGGCGCACTTCTCAGCCGCGTTCCACGAGCGCACGCCGTAGGGGCAGGCCATCATGCAGTACTTGCAGCCGATGCACTTCTCCTTGTCCACCAACACGACGTTGTTCCCGTCGCGGTAGCTGGCGCCCGTGGGGCACACCGACACGCACGGGGCGTTCTCGCACTGCTGGCACATGGTCGGCAGCGCGTAGCGGGTCATGTCGGGATACTCCCCCACCGGGCCCACGGTGAACACCTTCGACCAGCGCTCGCCCAAGGCGACGCCATTCTCCATCTTGCATGCCACCTCGCACCCGAAGCATCCGGTGCAGCGGTCCAGGTTCACAACAATGCAATTACGCGCCATAGTCAAACACATCCTCGGTCTTGTCGCTGGGAGCGGGCATCCAGGGCTGGAACTGCTCGGGTTCGATCCACACGCTCTTCAGGATCTCGTCGTCGCTCGGACTTACCTTCACCTGGAAGCCGCGCAGGGTGTAGGTGCCGTACTCGGGGTTGTAGGGCGGGTCGTTCTTGGTGAGCACGTTGATGTTCATCACCTTGTAGGCCTGGGCCGGGTCGTCGGAATCCAGCAGCTCGGGAGCCCAGAAGCGCTCCTGGTACACGACGCCCTTGGCGATGGCGGTGGTGACGCGGGCCTTGCCGTGGGTCTTGCCGCGGCGGCTCTCGATGTTCACCCACTGGCCGTCGGCGATGCCGTACTTCTCGGCGTCCTCGGGGTGGATCCACATCTCCGGCACCGGGTAGATCTCGCGCAGATAGGGAATGTTGCGCAGGGTGCCGTGGTGGTACATGGGCAGTCGGCCCTCGGTGAGCACGAGCGGGTACTCGGTGTCGGTCAGGGGCGACTCGGCCGGCTCCACGTAGTAGCACAGAGGCTCGTAGTCGGCGCTGGCCGGCGGCAGCACGAGCGGCGCCTCCTCGGCGCACTGGGACCACGGGGCACCGGTGCGGCCCAAGATGATGTTGGACTCGCAGTACACTTCCAGCTTCTTCGACGGCGTGCCGAAGCCCTTGGGCTTGCCGGGATTCTCCTCGTCGTCGGCGAGGTAGGTCTGGTAGGTGCGGTACTCCTCGGGCGTGGCCCACTCGATGACGCCCTTCTCGCAGGCCTCGTCCCAGGTCATATCCAGCTTGTTCAGATGCTGCAGCTGCTTTTCGTACTCGTTCTTGTAGAACGGCGTGGTCATGCAGGCCACCTCGTCGAAGGCCTTGGGGCAGTGGGTGTTGCCGAGCTCCGCGCACTTCTGCACGATCTGGGTCCAGATGATGCCCTCTTCCACGGTCTCGAACAAGTGCGTGACCGCCTGGCGCATGACGATGGTGTTCAGCTGCGGAATGGTGAGGTTCGTCTCCAGCCACTCGGTGGTGGGCAGAAGCAGGTCGGCGCAGAGCACCGAGAACGCCGTCGGGTACATGAAGCACTGCACGATGTAGTCGAGGTTCGGCACGATCTCATCGAGGCAGGAGGAGTTGCCGAGCACCACGTGCTTGTTGCCGGAGCGCTCGATCCATATGTGGATCTGGTAGGGGTCGCCGTCCTTCATGGCCTTGAACACCGAGGGGATGTGCGCCATGTCCCAGCACAAGATGCCCTTGTGCTCGATGGTGCCGCAGCGCTTCATGACCTTCTCCTTGGAGAGCAGGCGGGGCGTGTTGCCCAGCTGGTCCTTGCAGGGGGCCGGCGCGAACTTCTGCAGCATGGTGCCGGGCTTCTCCACATTGCCCATGAGGAACTCGAGGTTCAGCGCGCCCAGGGCACACTGCTGGGACTGCACATACTGGTCGATGCACACGCCCTGCATGATGCCGGACTGGCCATTCGGGTCGGTGTAGATCTCAAGGGCGCGCTCGATCTGCTCGGGATCGAGCCAGCAGACCTCGGCGCCCTTCTCAAGCGTCCACTCCTCGCAGGACTCCTTCAGAAGCTGGCCGCCCGTGGCGCACTGCATGCCGTTGACCTCGTAGGTGCCGAACAGCGCCGGGGAGAGTCCCTCGTTCATGGGGAACTCCACGACCACCGGGGCGTTCTTCTCGGGATCCCATACCACGTAGTCGGCATCGGTGCCGGGCAGGCCCGCCTCGGTCGCCTTCAGCGTGAGGCGCGTCTCGGGGTTGATGAGGTAGGGCATGTTCGTCCAGGTGCGGCAGAATTCCGCATCGTACTTCTCGTTCTCGAGGATCCAGCGGGTCCAGGTGAGCAAGAGGGCCGCATCGGTGCCGGGGCGGATGGGCAGCCACACCTCGGCCTTGGCGGCGTCCAGGGTGTAGCGGGGGTCGATGACCACGGTGCGCAGGCCCTCCGGGCGATTGCGCAGCTCGGCCAGGGCGCGGCCGCCGGTGGCCACCGAGGAGTTGGACGGGTCGGTGCCCCAGAGCACGAGCGAGGTCACCGGGCTGTCGGTGTAGTAGTAGTCCCAGCCGTTGGAGTCGGAGAACGACAGGTTGTTGGGCTTGCCGGCGCCGTAGGCCAGAAGCGAGGCGCCCATGCGGGGCAGGTAGCACTGCGAGCAGCCCGGCTCCCACACGTTGGGGGTGTTGATGGCCTCGCCGAAGCGCTTCACGTTCGAGAAGTGCGGGTTTCCGCCGCCGCCCGTGGAAACGGAGATGGCCTCGGAGCCGTACTTGTCGGACACTTCGTTGATCTTGGTCGCGACCTCGGTGAGCGCCTCCTCCCACGAGATGCGCTCCCACTGGTTGCTTCCGCGCTCGCCCACGCGGCGCATGGGGTACTTGTTGCGGTTCGGGTGATAGAGCGCCTGGATGCCGGCGAGGCCCTTGGCGCACACGCCGCCCTGGGACATGGGGCTTTCCGGATTCCCCTCGATCTTCACGACGCGGCCGTCCCGCACATGGGCCAGCACCGCGCAGCTGGCGATGCACGCGCGGCAGGACGTCTTGATGATCTTCACGTCCGACGCCTCGTCGGCATGGGCCGGATCAACTGCCGTGAGGCTGTCGGCCGCACTGATGCCCAGTGCCGTCACCGCTCCCATGGCCGCCGTGGATTTCAGGAATCCGCGACGCGTCATAGTGGCTCGACTCATAAGCCTTCTCCTTCTTTCCTCTTGATTGGCTTGCATGTCCCTGGAACAGGTGGCGTGGCGGCGCTAGGCCAGCAGTGCGCGCATGCGCTGGCCCGCTTCCGTCGTGCGCCAGGCACCGTCCCATGAGATACCGTCTACGGTCTCCAGCTTGGAGATGAAATAGCCGGGATAGATCCGCTTGGGGAAGCTCAGGGCCGGATGTCCCGCCAGGGCCTCCTCTATGGCGGCCTTGGAGGCCCCCGTCTCGCAGAGGGCGAGCACGCGCCCGTAGGCATCGCCGTAGCCGTCGGGCTCGGCGGCCAGAAGCTCGCTGAAACGCTTGGCGGGCTCGAACTCATCCAGGGCCGCGCGGCCCGCTTCAGTGGTATGCAGCAGATAGTCCACGGGCTGATCGGGAAGTTCGGCGACGGGGGAATCAGCCACCGCGACGTCCGCGCCGCCATCGGCGTCCGCGGCATCGGCACCGCCGGCGCTCCCGGCGCCATCGGAGGGCAGGCTGCCGGCATGGGCGCCTTGCTCTTCAGGCACCTCGATGGCCTCCACCGCCCCGCACTTCAACAGCATGGCGTAGAGCGCATGGGGCGTCTGCGTAGTGAGGGCCATGGCCCGCGACCCCGCAAGCGCGTCTTCCGCCTCGCGGAAGGGCCTCTCCTCCAAGGTCTCGCGCAGGCAGCCGAGCAACGCCAGGGTGTTCGCGCGATTGGCCAGAAGGGCCTTGCGCACCGCTTCGTAGTTCTCCATCGTCTCTCCTCGCTCTCTTCGGCGATGGGAGCACTCTACCGAGAAGGGGCGCGGGGCCGAAACGTCCGCAATTGATGAAAAACCCGGGGCTCGTTGGTGAAATGGCTCCAAGAAGGGCCATCACCCATGGTTGGTGATGGCCCTATGAGATGCCCGTTCAGACGGGAAATTGTGGGTGAGGTTATCGCCGGGGACCTATTTCTCCAAAAGGTCGATGGCCTCTACCAGCGAGCGCATGATGTTGCGGCGGGAGAGGGCGCCGACAAGCTTGCCGTCCTGCACCACCGGCACCTTCTTGATGCGCTTGGCGGCGAACAGGGCGCACACCTCGTCTACCGGCGTCGTGGCCTCCACGGAGATCACGCGGCGCGTCGCCACGGCCATGACGTTGAGGCCCATGAGCTCGCGCAGGCGCGTGGCGGCGTCCTCGTCGTCGATGTAGCGGTAGCCATTCAGCAGCGTGGAATCGACGAGCGCGATCTCGGTCTTGCCGAGGTAGCTCGCCACGTCGCCGTCGGACACGAAGCCCACCAAGTCGCCAGTGCCGTTCACCACGGGAAGCCCGCTCGTCTGGTTGGCGTCCATAAGGCGGATGACCTCGGCCATGGTAGCGGTGTCGGCCGCGCACACCGGCTCGCGGTTCATCACGTCGGCTGCCGTGTAGGTGCGCTCAGCATCCCATGACTCACCCAGGGTGCCGTCCACGGTCACGCCGTCGAAACCGGCCGCGTAGTCCACGGGCTCCGCACCGCGCTCGGCCGCCGTCACGGCCGCAGCGCCGGGCATCTTCGCCTTGTCGCGCACAAAGAACAGAATGACGAGCGCCGCTACGCCCATCAAAATGAAGGTGGTCATGAAGGCCATGTGATCGCCGAGGTAGGCCTGCTCGAGCGGGGCGGCGTCGGGAGCCACGGAAGGCGCCAGCGCCGAGATGGACACCAGCACCGCCGTGCCAAGGGAGGCCGCCACCTGGTTCAACGTATTTGACACACCCTGAGCGTGCTGGATGACGCTGTTGTCGAGCGAGTTCACGCCCCAGGTGTTCAGCGGCGTCATAGTGAACTGCAGGCCCACCACGAGCACCGTATAGGTGATCGTCAGGTTGATGAAGCTGCTGTCGATGCCCAGCCGCGCCAAGCCCGACGCCCCCAGCACCGCCACGATAACGCCAGGAATCACCACGCGGCGCACGCCGAAACGGTCGAACAGACGCCCCGACACAAGACCCATGAACGCGCCGATAAGCGCGCCCGGCAGCATGGCCACGCCCGACATAGTTGCGGAGAATCCAAGCACGCCCTGAATGTAGAGCGGCGTGATGACGCCCGTGCCCATAAGCGCCGCCTGCACGATGACGATAATGACGACCGCTGTGGCGTACTTGCGCGTACGCAGAATGCCCACCTGCAGCATAGGCTCGGGCAATGTCAGCTGGCGCCGCACGTACAGGGCGCACAGCACCAACCCCGCCGCGATGAGCCCCGCAGTGACCGCCATGTTATCGGAGGAGGCGAAGGTAGACAGCCCATACAGCACGCAGACGAGCCCTACCGTGGACAGAACCACCGAAAGCTTGTCAAAGGGGGCGCGCGCGAAGTTGCCGTAGTTTCTCAGCACCACCACAGCCAGCACGATCACCACTACCGACAGCACGGTCACGATAGCGAACAGCGCCCGCCAGCCCACCGAATCCACCAAAAGGCCCGCCACCGAAGGGCCCACGGCCGGAGCAAAGCCAATGATGAGCCCGATGACGCCCATGGCCGTGCCGCGCTTCTCGCGGGGGAACACGAGCAGAATCACCGTGAACACCATGGGCATGGACATGCCGGTGCAGGCGGCCTGCAGCACGCGACCGAGCAGCAGCACCCAGAAGTTCGGCGCCACAGCTGCCGCCAAGCTGCCCGCCGTGAACAGCGCGAAAGCCGAGATGAACAGCTGGCGCGTGGAGAAGCGCCCGATAAGATAAGCCGAAAGCGGAATGACGACCGCTTCCACCAGCGAATAGCCGCTCGTCAGCCACTGCACCGTGGTGGCGTCCACTTGCAAGTCGCCCATGATGGCCGGCAGTGCCGGCGACAACAACGTCTGGTTCAGCACGGCCAAAAGCACGCCCACCAGAAGCACGCCCACCATCACCAGTTCTTTTCTTCCAACACCCAATGCCATGCCGCATCTACCTCGCTCTCGCATCTCGTCCGTGAAAAAGTGAATGTTCTGATGCTATGGGTTCAGCGAAAAAAGAAAAGAGGCCACTCGGTAAGCGGCGAGGAGGCTCCTGCCATCTTTGCAATACTGCAAAGATGGCTAATCCCCTAATTCGCGCAGCATATCGAGAAGCTCTTGGCGGCGATGAATGTCCAATTTGGTGTAAATATGCTTAGCGTGAGTACGCACAGTATTCTCGCTGATAACAAGCCGCTCGGCGATGGCCGCCATGGAGTTGCCGCGGGCGATGAGCTCCATCACCTCTGTCTCGCGCATGGAAAGACCGTGGCGTTCCTGCAGTACCAGGCACTGCTTGGAAAGCCGGTCGCGAATGGCACCGGCGTCCTCCGAAGCCGAAGGCCGACGTCGACGACGTTTGGCTGGCGTGGCCGGTTTATCGTCGGCAGTAGATCTTACGCGGGAATCGCCATCCTCCAAAGACTCCGCTGACGCTCTGCCCAGTTCCGCTCCTAAGCCGCAGTTCGCCTTTCGAGTATCCTCGCCAAAGACCGAGCCGCTTCCTCTCCCCACTGACACGGCGGGCACGGCGGCAAGAGAATAGAACTCGATGGGGTCGGCGGTTACGGTGCCTTTCGACACCATCGGCCTGAAAAGGGTTCCCGTAGAGACCAGGAGCGTGATCCCCAGTCCGCAGCTAGAGATAAGCGCCACGAAATACAACCACTGGGAGCCCGCGGGCACCGTCAATTCGCTCGCCCAGCCAAAAAGGAAGCCGACGCTTTGCAAAATATAGACGATAGCCCCAAAGAACCCGTAGATGAACACAGGATTGATACCACGATCGCGGGAGACCTGGGCGCACTGCATCATCATGAGCATCTGCACAAGGGAAAAGACCATGTAGGCGACCGCCGCGAAGGCGTTCAGATACACCAAGCCACAAAACGGCATGAGAAGAAATCCCAGCGTGAGCAGCGGATATACCACGCGGAACACAGAGATGAGGCCGAAGCGAAAGCTCATGCGGTGCCACAGGACTAAAAGCACCGCAGCCGCAATAAACGAACCAAGCATGGACGCGCTGTTGACAAGCGAGCTAATTTCCTCATGTAGCAGAGCGATTCCGCGAATGACGCCGGCTACCAGAGCAAGCGACCCCACGCATAAAGCACTGCGCCAATAGTCGGCCACCACTTGACGGTAGACGCGCGGGTGCTGACGCGGGACGTCCTCGAACATGGGCTGCTCGAAGTTCATCTCGCGCACCGAAAGTGCCACGCACAGACCGCACAGAGGCACGAAGATCAGGGGGACGAGAAAAGCCGTTAGCGCAATGGGCACTAAATACAGGGCAAGGTAGATGAAGGGAGCGATAGCCGTGCCCACAATAAGGCGGAAATTGCCGGTTCTCGCATCGAGGGAAGCAAAATACCGCTGCCAGAGCATGAACATGCCGGCGCACCCGATTCCGAGAAGCACCCCGCCAGCTCCCACAAATGCAATGGCAGCCGATGCCACGTACATGGCCGTAATCAGACAGGCCGACCCAAGGAATAGCAGGACAGCGGAAAGCGAGACGAGCATGCGCCGAGCACCGTAGGGAAAGAAATACGATCCCAGCATACTCGCCAGGAAGGCGCCGCCAAAAGCCACAGCCTGAGTCAAAAAGAACGTGAGAGTCACTTCCACCGTCTGAAACTCAAGGGGAAGAAACGGGAAGATGCCGCCCCATACCGAGGTGGCATTCACCGTGAGGAAACAAGCATAGCCCCAACTTGACGCATGGCCGATTGCGCTGGCACTCTCGGTCGCCATAGCTTGACCTCCTCTCTTATCTCGGTGGCACGCATGGTAGCATAGGAGGACGCGCCTGTTAGGCAAATGACCGCACTTCGGTATCACCCGAAAACGCGCGAACTGGGGCTTTGTCCTTAAATCACACTTGTCGTGTGATTCGGCACTTCCCCTTTTCCGGTACTTTTGAAAGCGGCGAGAAGGCAATTCAACTAGAGGAGGGACTATGACTGAAACCCAATCCACCCTGTCGCGCCGCACCTTCGTCAAAGGCTCGCTCGCGGGCCTGGCTGCCACGGGAGCCGCGGGTACCGCACTCTTCGGATGCGCACCCCAATCTGGCACCGGAGCCGGGGAGGAGCCCATGGCCGCCACCGGAGAGGAGACTGCGCCCGACGAGATCCACTGGAGTCAGTGCAACGTCAACTGCGGCGGCAACTGCGTCTTCCAGTGGCACTCCCGCGATGGCAAAGTGCTCTACATGGAGACCGATAACACAGGAGATACCGACTTGCAGGCCCGCGCCTGTCTACGCGGCCGCTCCATGCGACGCTGGCTCAACAGCCCCGACCGTCTGCTGTACCCCATGAAGCGTGCGGGCAAACGCGGCGAAGGAAAGTTCGAGCAGATTACCTGGGACGAGGCTATCGACACCATCGCCAGCGAGCTGAAACGCGTCATCGACACCTATGGCAATGAGGCCATCTACGTCAACTATGCCACAGGCATGTACTCGAAAACAGGCAACCCCACCGCCCGATTGCTCAACCTGCTCGGCGGCTACCTAAACCGTTCCTATGACTATTCGGCCCACATGATCGAGGCCGTCGCGCCCTACATGTACGGTACGTCGCTCGACGGCTCTTCTCTGACTGAGGCAACCGAGCATTCTGATCTCATCGTCATGTTCGGCAACAGCCCCGCCGAAACTCGCATGGGCGGTGCCAATGCCTCATGGGATTTCGCCCGCCTTCGCGAAGCCATTCAGAACCGCGGCGGCAAAATTATCTCTATCGACCCGCGCATGAACGAGACGGTCTCCGGCCACCCTGACGAATGGCTTCCCATTCGCCCTGGTACCGACGCGGCCCTCTGCGCGGCCATCGCTCATGAATGGATCGTCGAAGGCAAAGTGGACAAGGAATCCCTCGATACTTACTGCCTCGGCTACGACGAGGACACCATGCCCGAATCCGCCAAAGGTCAGAACAAATCCTACAAGGATTACATTATGGGCACTGGCTGGGACATGGTGGAGAAGACGCCCGAGTGGGCCGCCCCCATCACTCAGATTCCTGCCTCCAGCATCCGCGAACTAGCCAACACCATCGCTGCTGCTAAGGCACCCTTCATCACCCAGGGATGGGGCCCCCAGCGCCACACAAATGGCGAGGACGCCTGCCGCTCTATTTACATGCTGCCGCTCCTCCTAGGCAAGTGGGGACTTCCGGGCACCAACAACGGGGAGCGTGAATCCATGGCGCTCACAAGTCTCGTTCCCGGCTTGCCAGCAGGCGAAAACCCCGTCACGCTTTCCATTCCCGCTTATCAGTGGGTTAACGCCGTGGATCACGGCCATACCATGACCGCCACAAATTCCGGTCTTGTCGGAGGCGATGAACTTGGTACCGATATCAAGTTCATCTGGAACTACGCCGGCAACTGTCTGACCAACCAGCATGGCGATATCAACATGACCCATGAGATTCTCGTCGACGAATCGAAATGCGAGTTCATCCTCGTCTGGGACACGGTCATGACCGACTCGGCGAAATACGCTGACATTCTGCTGCCCGATGCCATGCGCTCAGAACAAATGAACCTGCAGACCCAGGGATACACCGAATGGTACGCGGGCGTAGTTCTGGGTACTCCCGCTCAAGAAGCACCCGGCGAGTGTCGCTCGAGCTATGACGTCATGGCCGACATTGCCGATAAGTTCGGCGTGCGTGATGCGTTCACCGAAGGCCGCACTCATGACGAATGGGTAAAGTTCCTCTATGAGCAGGGGGCCGAAGAAGATGGCTCCATGCCGACCTGGGAGGAAATGCTCGAGCAGGGCGTATACAAGCGACCCGTTGAACCCTACATCGCCTTCGAGGCGTTCCGCAACGATCCCTCCGCCAACCCACTGGGCACCCCCTCCGGAAAAATCGAGATCTTCTCCGAAGCGCTGGACGAGATGTCACGTACCTGGGATCTTGAAGAGGGCGAGGTAATTTACCCCATCCCCGTCTTCCAAGCAGGATTTCACGGATACGGTTCCGTCACCGAGGAATTCCCCCTCTACTGCTGCGGTTTCCATCACAAGAGCCGCACCCATTCATCGTTCGGCTTCATCCCCGAGCTTGAAGCCGTGGCCCGTCAGCAGCTGTGGGTAAACCCCGCTGATGCCGAGAGCCGCTCAATTGAAGACGGCGACCTGATTGCCGTGACAAGTCCGGTTGGCGAGATTCGCATCGAGGCGAAGGTGACGCCCCGCGTCATCCCCGGAACTGTAATGATTCCGCAGGGCGCCTGGCACAAGGCCAACATGAATGGCGACAAGGTGGACGAGGGCGGCTGCGTGAACACGCTCACGCAGTACAAACCAACGCCGATGGCCAAGGGCAACGGCACTCACTCCATGATCGTCCAGATTGCGAAGGCCTAAGGGAGGTACGAAGATGACTCAGTACGGATTCTATTTCGACAGCACCCGCTGCACCGGCTGCCGCACCTGCGAGATGGCCTGCAAAGACTACAACGACCTGCCCGCCAACTACGCTTTCCGCCGCGTGTTCGACTACGAGGGTGGCGATTGGAAAGACAACGGTGACGGTACCTTTGAGCCGACGAGCTGGGCCTACCACGTGTCCATGGCCTGCAACCACTGTGCAATGCCGGCCTGCGTGGCCAATTGCCCCCAAGGCGCCTTGGAAAAGGATGCCGATACCGGGCTCGTGTCCCGCGACGAGGAGAAGTGCATTGGCTGCGGCACTTGCGTGAAAAGCTGTCCCTACGAGGTGCCCGTAGTGGACACCGAGACCATGAAATCCGCGAAATGCGACGGCTGCGCCTCCCGCGTGGCCGAGGGCAAGATGCCGATCTGCGTGGACGCCTGTCCGCTTCGGGCCCTCGAGTTCGGGGACATCGAAAAGCTGCGAGCGGCGCACCCCGGCACCGTGGACGGCATTGCCCCCATGGCTCCTCCGGATGCGACGAAGCCCTCTGTGGCCATTCTGGCCTGCCCGGCCGCCAAAGACTGCGGTGACACCACCGGCGCCATCGCGAATCCGAAGGAAGTGGAAAACGCCTAAGGAGCATTCAGGGCCGCCGCGACCCCTCCCTCATAGGCGGCGGCCCGCTTCCGATATGATTGAGGCGTAGCACGGATTCGCCCGATCTACGCCGTTTGAAGGGACTTGGAGACCATGCCGAAGGGATTTTTCTTCGATAACGCGCGCTGCACTGGATGCAGGACCTGCGTCATGGCCTGCAAGGACTACCACGACCATGGGCCCGACGAAGGATTTCGCCGCGTGCTCGACTACGAGGGCGGCGACTGGAACGTAGCAGAGGACGGAACCGTTTCCCAAGACGCCTTCGCCTATCACATTTCTCTGGCCTGCAACCATTGCGCCAGCCCCGCCTGCACCCAGGTATGCCCCACAGGGGCCATGCATCGCGATGAGACGGGGCTTATCTGGCCCGACATCACCAAATGCATCGGTTGCGGCTACTGTACCATGGCCTGCCCCTACCATGCGCCCGTCATCGATAAAGAGCTCAAGCGCTCGAGCAAGTGCGATGGCTGCCGCGAGCGTCTGGCCGCGGGGCAGGCCCCTATCTGCGTGGAGGCCTGCCCCTTGCGCGCCTTGGATTTCGGGGAGAAGGGCGACATCTTCGAGCGCCATGCCGAATGGTGGGACGAGGTGCGCGGCGACATCCTTCCTTTGCCTTCGGAAACGGAGACCGGGCCCAATTTATTCATCCGGCCCTGCCCCGCTGCTGCCCAAGGTCGCAAGGGCGCGCTGGTCAACCGCAAGGAAATCGGCTTATGACAAGCGGCCTCGACAATCTTTCCCTTGCGCTGTTCACCGCCTTGGCCCCTGCAGGCGTCGTAGCTTTCATCATCATGGCTCTGGCGCGCCTATTTGCTATCGACCACGAGCGCGCGGTTCGCATCGACCGCATGATCGCGCTGCCTTTCGCCGTTGCGCTCGTTGGCTTCATCGCCTCGGCAACGCATCTGGGTACGCCGGCCAACGCGCTTCACGTGTTCTCAGGCGTGGGAACCTCTCCGCTTTCCAACGAGGTGCTGGCCGCCGTGATGTTCTTGTTCCTGGCTGGATCCTATTGGATGGTCGCCTTCAAGGTGAACTTTCCCGATGCTGCTGCGAAGCCATGGCTGCTCGTCGCTTGCCTTGCAGGAATCGCCCTGCTAGCGTGCACCTCCCAAGCCTACGCCGTGCGCACCGTGCCCACCTGGAACACACCTTATTCACCGGCGAACCTTTTGCTCACGGGCTTATTCGAGGGGACCGTGCTAAGCCAGCTGTTTCTTGCCGCTGCGAAAGTACCCCTATCACGATGGAGCTTTCTCCTTGTGGGCCTGGGGGCGGCGAGCCTTGCTGCCGGCGTCGTCTCCATGCTCGCCCAGAACGCCTATCTGGCCTCAATCGCCAACAATGAGATATCCGCAGCCTCGCTTGCGCCGGGTTACCCTCTTGTCATCGGCATCTTCGCCCTCGTCGGGGCTGGCGCGCTCCTCCTCGACAGCTGGGCCCTGCGACCCCGAGCAACCGAGTGTGCGCGCCTCATCCTGCGTATCGCCGCCGCCATCCTCGCCTTCGCCGCCGTCTTTGCAACACGCATTGTGTTCTACAATCTGCATATGACCGTCGGATTCTAGCCCGCCGAAATCACTGACTTGCTCAGGAGGCTTTCCTTGACCCCATCCGTAGATGTCCTGAACAGCCTGTCATTTGCAGGCGCCACACTATCTCCCCTGTTTCTGCAGGATCCACGCACTGGTAGCGCAGGAGCGCTTTTCGAAGCATTGAGCTTGCTTAACGCCGACGAGGCTACGGCAGAATG
Source organism: Adlercreutzia sp. CNCM I-6207 (assembly GCF_977072305.1). Lineage (NCBI taxonomy): Bacteria > Bacillati > Actinomycetota > Coriobacteriia > Eggerthellales > Eggerthellaceae > Adlercreutzia > Adlercreutzia sp. CNCM I-6207. The sequence continues at coordinate 34,171 of NZ_CDRVLZ010000001.1, read as the reverse complement.
GCCTTTGGCCGACAAAACCGAGGCGCAAGAAGGCCTCGATCTTATCGTTGCGGGGCTGAAAGCGAGCCGCGCCACCGAAGCTGACGGGGCTTTCTGCGCCGAAGACAAGCTTGTGGACGAGTACCGAAGACTGTTCATCGGCCCTGCGCAAAAACCGGCGCCGCCTTGGGGCTCCGTCTATACCGACCGGGAGCAAGTCATCTTCGGGGAAAGCACACTGCGTCTGCGGAGCTGGATGCGCCAACACGGCATCGCTCGCCTCGCAGACGACCGCATGCCTGACGACCATATCGGCCTTATGCTCTCGCTGCTCGCCACTTTGGCTGAAGAACGCCCCGAGCTGGTAGAAGAGTACTTGTCTGAGCATCTTCTCCCTTGGGCCCCCCATTATCTGGGCCTTCTGGAAGTCTGCGCCGAGCATCCTTTCTATAAAGGGCTCGCCCTTCTCACCAAAGCCACGCTGAAGGGAGCGCAGGACGAGCTGTCGCTTGTCGTGATCGAACCTCGCTTTTATCGCTAAGCGTCGACGGGCAATGTTGCCGTACGAAAATGGGGCCGCCAAAGCAGCCCCATGCCACCAACAAAATCTCCTGCACCACGGCGAAAGAGTCCCTACGCTGTGGTCTTCACGGCGCCCTTGTCGCAGCGGTTGCCCCAGGAGTCGATGATGTCCTTGTCGCGGTAGACGCAGATGACCTCGCAGTGGTTGGCGCACTTCTGGCATTCGATCTCGCGGGTCTTGAAGTCGAAGTCGAGCATCGCCTCGAAGTCGAAGATGCCGCTCGCGAACGGGCCCGACTCGGCCCCCACAATCGGCCCCGCATCGGCGGCAAGCAGCGCCACGCCGAAAGCGCCCATGAGGTGCCCGTCCGGATCCACCGCCACGGGCATCCCCAGCTGCTCCTCGAAGGCGTGCACCACCCCGGCGTTCTTGGAAACGCCGCCCTGGAACACCACGGGCGCGGCGATCTTCTTGCCCTTGCCCACGTTGTTCAGGTAGTTCGACGCCACCGCGTTGCAGAGCCCCGCGATGATGTCCTCGCGCGCGTAGCCCACCTGGATCTTGTGCACCAGATCACTCTCAGCGAACACGGTGCAGCGCGCGGCGATGTTGGCCGGCTTGGTGGAAGTGAGCGCGATGTCGCCGAACTCCTCCACCTCCACGCCCAAGCGGTGCGCCTGCGACGACAGAAACGAGCCGGTGCCCGCGGCGCACAAGGTGTTCATGGCGTAGTCCACCGCGATGCCGTCGGACACGCAGATGATCTTGGAATCCTGGCCGCCGATCTCCAGAATGGTGCGCACGTCCGGGTGCAGATGGGTGGTGCCCACGGCATGGGCGGTGATCTCGTTCTTGATCACGGAAGCCCCCAGCATGGCCCCCACGAGACGCCGCGCGCTGCCCGTCGTGCCAGCGCCGACGATATCCACCCCCGCGCCTTCCACCTGGCGCTCCAGCTCGCGCACGACGTTCTTCGACGCCTCGGTCGGGTTGCCCTCGGTCCACAAATACGAACGCGCGATGATGGCGCGGTTCTCGTCGATGATCACGCCCTTCGTGGAAATGGAGCCGATGTCGATGCCGAGATAACCCTTTGTCATTTGCTCTTCTCCTTCTTCATGGAAAGCATGTCGTAGAACGCCTCGAGGCGCGTGTCCAGGCCCGTGTCGGAGGTCTGGGAGTCGTAGGTAAGGTACAGCACGGGCACCGAGTAGTCCTCACTCACCTTCTGCAGCACGGGGATGCAGTCGATCTCCGGCGTGCACCCGGCGCTCTTCGCGTGGATGAGGCCGTCGAAGCCCCCCGCAGCGTACTTCTTCGCCGCCGCCACGGTGAGCGTGGAGGTGGGCCCCATGTCATAGGTCAGGTAGTCTTTCGCCCCCACGCGCAGGTTCGGCTCGTTGTAGCGAAGGTAGCGGTTCGTGAAGTTCAGCATGCGGTGCACTTCCACGCCCATGGCGACGAGCTTGTGGTCGAGCCCTAGGTTGCTGCGCTCGTCGATGGCCGTGAACATCTCGCCGACGATGCCGATGCGGATGGGATCGGCGGGCTTGTCCAGGGGAATGGCGCGGAAGGCGGCCATGGCCTCGCGGTAGGCCTCATTGATGTCGCGCTCGTCCAGGCAGGTGCGCATGGCGTCCATCGCCGACACCCAGGCGGCGTCGAAGGCCCCGCGCTCCACTTCGAAACCGGCGTTGGCCAGGTAGAAGTCGCGCAGGGAGTCCAAATGCTCGATCATCTTCGCCACGGCCTTCAGCTTCACGACACCGTGGGGAACGTCGATGTTCGGGTTCACCGTCTTCAGCACTTCCTTGGCCCAGCCGATGTACCCCAGCTCGATGCCCCGGGCGAAGTTCATCATGATGAACTCGTAGCCCATGTCCCGCAAGATGGACTCCTGCAGCTCGCCGTAATAGCCCAGCCGGCACGGGCCGCCGAACTGGATGAGGATGTCGGCGCCCAAATCGAGCGCCTCGGCGAAATCGCCCAGGATGTGCTTGAAGGGCGTGCACACGTAATCGCTCGAGTTCTGCACGCCCACCTCGCTGGCGGCGCGGGTGGCCTCGGGCAGGGGCAGGTAGTCCACGTCGAGCACCTGCTCGCAGAAGAACTTGAACGCCGGATCGTAGTAGCAGTAGCGGAAGAACGCCGCCTTGGTGTACTTGTGGTGCTTGGCCTTGTGCTTGGCGGCTTTGGCGGCCTTGCGGTCGGCCAGAAGCGTCGGGGCGTGGCGCCGCTCCAGCTCAACAGCCACCGAGGAGCGCACCTGCTCGATGGGGGCCTGGGGCTTACTCATGGACATAGCCTCCCTTCTGCTGGAAGCGCAGGATGTCGACGAAGCTCTCTACGCGAGTCTCCACGCCGGCGGTGCCGGACTGCGCATCGATCATCAGGTTCAGAATGGGCGTGCCCTGGATGCAGCGCATGATGGCATCGTCGGTCATGGAGTCGGGGCCGCAGGGGAAGGCGCTGATGAGCACGATGCCGTCGATGCTGTCCTGGGCCAGGAGTATGGAGCCTATGAGCTCGCGGTTGATGAGCCACGGCATGGTGCCGGAGAACTCGAAGCTCTTCTTGTAGGCGCGCTCGTGATCCATGGCGTCGGCGTAGACGACCGTGGCGCCCATCTCCTCGAGCGAATCGATGACCGCGCCGGAGAGGTACGGATCGTGGGAAATGTAGGGGTGGGCCACCACGAGGATGCCAAGCGGGCGCGCGACCGCATCGTCGCCGGCCGCCGCAGCGGCATCGGCGGCCCGGCGCTCGTCGATCAGACGGCGCAGCGTGCGCTCCTGGGCGGTGGCCAGCGCCTCGTCGTGGGCGCGCTGGGCGTCCCAGGCGGCCTTGAAGGCAGCGCGGGCGTCCTTGGGCGCGACGCCCATGCGGGCGCCCATGTCGCAGAAGGCGCGGCGCACGTCCTTCGCCTTCCGAGCATTTTGCACCTCGCAGGAGATGACGCGCAGCTTGTCGTCGCGGAAGGTGTTGCGCACCATATCGGTGGCCGACTGGAACTTCGTGCAGAACCCGCTGCGGTGGTCGCTCGTCGGATAGCAGGGCACGAAGACGGCGTCGCAGCGGCCCGCAAGGCTTTCCACGTGCCCGATGAACACCTTCGAGGCCAGGCAGCACTCGTCCACGGAAAGACGATCGCCCCCATCGGCGATGGCCTTGTCCGTCGGCTCGCTCACCACCACGGTGCGCCCGATGGATTCGAAGAACGTGGTCCACAGCACGCCGAAGCGATAGAACAGAAGCGCGCGGGGAATGCCCACCACCTGCACATCGGCCCAATCTGTCGTTTGGGGCACGGGCAACCTCCTCAGGTATCGAGGCGCCGGCCGAGCGGCCCGGCGCGAATAAGCAGTACCGGCAATCATAGCACAGCGCCCCTTGAACCTTCGTCCAAGGGGCGCTGTCTGCACATTTCGAAATGCTGTCCGCTATTCCACGTGGATCTCGAGGGCCTTCACGCCCGCCGGCGACCAGGACGTGGCGAACGACTCCTCCAGGGGCCCTTCACATCGGCCTTGCGGCCAATGAGGCTCTTGCCGTTGTCGTCGAGGCCCGAGGTGGCCACGGCGATGGTGGTCAGCCGATACTGGGTGCCGTTCAGATTCATGTCCAGCGGGCGGGTGAGCTTCAGCACCAGCTGCACGCTGCCGTTGGCGTTATCCGTCGTGCCCTTATTGGTGTAGTTGTTGCCGGAGGAAAGACCTGCGGCGTCTTCCACCGTCTGAAGCGTGCCCGACAGCGACACCGAGTCGCCGAACTTGACGTTGCCGATGTTCTCAGGGTCGGTGTTGGCGGGGTCGACCGATGCCGGCGAATCGGCGCCCTCGGCCGGAGCGACGGGAATCTGGTTCGTCTGCGTGTCGATCTGCCCCGCGTCGGCCACCGTGACAAGCCAGCCCTCGGTGTTGGACCAGGCCACGTTCAGCGTCACCGTGGAGGTGCGCAGTTCACTCGTCTTCACGCCGTCGGCCTCGCTTTCCACGGTCTTCGAAAGGTCCACAGTGATAGGGCCGCCGTCGATGGTGAGATCGGAGGTGGTCTTCACGATGGACGCATCAACCATGGCCTCCCCGTAGGTGGGGTCGTTGGTCGCGAGGATGTCGTTCAGGTTGGCCAAGATGTCGTTGGCGTTGGCGCTGGCCAAGGGAACGGCCGATGCCTCTCCCACCACCAAGTCGCCGGGAACCCACGTCTCGCCGGCATCGGAGTACTCGAAGGGCAGCGTCACGGGCACGTTGATCTCGACGCCCTTGTTCTTGAAGGTGGCCGTGGCAGTGGCCTCGCAGGTGACGATCTGGTTGCCCGGCGTGCCCAAGTTCGTGGGCTCGTTCAGCACGATGTCGCTGAACTTCGGGCCGATGAGCGCGTCTTGGGAGACGTAGGCGTACTGCGAGATGTCCGGCGCGTCCATGGCCACCTCGTCGAAGGCGGCGATGACGCGGGCGTCGGACAGCGGCACCCGCTGGGTCTCCTCGGCGACCGGCTGCTTGTTGAAGAAGCCGGAGGTGAACAGATAGGTGAGCACGCCGGCAGCTACGAGCACGCAGATGATAAGACCAACGATGACGGCCGTGCGCTGGCCCTTCTTCACGTCGCGGGGCTGAGCGGCCTCGACGTTGCCGTAATCGTCCCCGGCACTCTGGATGAACGCCGCAGCGGCGGCTTTCGCGGCGGCGGCCTTCTTGGCCTCGGCGGCCGCGCGGGGGGAAAGACCCTCGTCGGGGGCGGAATCGGCCGGAGAGGCGCTGCGCGGATCGAGTTCAGTCATAATTCCTCCTGAGAAAGCAGACCGCCATTATGCGGCCTTAACCTCGCAGTATACTGTATTTGACCCTCTGTCGGCTAGGGCAGCGGGCGAACTATTGGGCCGATTTCCCCAGGTTGCCGGCGATGACGACGCAAATCGCCATGAGCAACAGGTTGAAGATGAGCGACGTGGGAAGCTGACCGCCCGTGGCATAGCACAGCCCCAACCCGAACACCGAGGCGACCACACCGGCCAAAGCGAGGCTGCGAAGGGCCGCCGCGCGCCCCGGATTGCGCGAGGCCGCGCGTCCGAGAACTCCCGCCGCAATGGTAATGCCGTTGGCCACGGCCGCGGTAACGCCGAGCACGAGGGCGGAAAGCGGGAGCCCCGTTGTGGTGGCCGCCCCGTCGGCGAAGGCCCCGTAGATCACCACGCCTCCCACGGCGAGCCCGAACAGGCCGCAGATCATCAGCAGGTACGAGAACATGCGCAGATACCACGAAATGGTGCTTGTCTGTTCGACTGCCACCAGCGCTCCTTTCAGCCTGCTGCCCTGCGGGCAATGTGACGGACGCCCCTCAAGCTTGCGGGCTTGTTGTGGGCTTGCCGCCTGAAGATGGGGGTCATGATACCATAGGCCCATGGATCCGACGGTTCTTCAACAAACCCCCTTGCAGCCCTCGCCCGGCATCGGAGACGGCAGCAAGAGCGAGCGCACTCCCCTGGCGCTTCGCGTGTTCGGCGCCCTGCTCATGGCCGGGGGCGTGGCCGTCGTGCCCGAAGTAATCCACACGCTCGCCCAAATGGGAACCGTCTTCGTCGAGAAAACCTACACCGACGACTCGCTGCTCACCATCATCCTGTACGTCACGCTCGCGCTGTCCGCCTGCTTCTGCGCCCTGGCCTCCGGCGTTCTCGGCTTCCGCCTTCTGCGCGGCAACCGCCGGCGCGCCCGCCTCATCGCCGAGGCCGTGGCCATAGGGCTCGTCGTCGCCTTCTCCGCCGATCTGCTGCTGTTCGGCGTGAACCCGGGCCTGTGGTTCCTCGGAGCCTGCGCCCTCATCCTCATCGCGGCCCACGTCTGGGTGGACCCGTCGCTGTCCGACGAGCGCGAGCTGCAGCGGCGGCTGCGCCTCATGCAGACCCGCGAAGAGGCCGAGGAAGGCACCCTCGGCCTGGACAAGACCGGCCGCGGCTACATCGAACTGGACTTCTTCAACCTGTTCTGGATCTTCGTCATCGCCTCGGTGGCCGGAGTGGTCATCGAGTCCATCTACCACGTGCTCGTGGTCGACTTCGGCCACTACGAGGACCGCGCCGGCCTTTTGTGGGGGCCCTTCTCCCCCATTTACGGCTTCGGCGCCGTGCTCATGACGTTGGCGCTCAACCGCTTCCACAACGCGCCCATCCCCGTGGTGTTCCTCGTCAGCGCCGTCATCGGGGGCGCCTTCGAGTACTTCGTCAGCTGGTTCATGGAATACGCCTTCGGCGCCATCGCCTGGGACTACACTGGCACGTTCCTCAACATCAATGGCCGCACCAACTTCATGTTCATGTGCATGTGGGGCGTCCTCGGCGTGGTGTGGGTGAAGCTCGCTCTGCCGGCGCTTCTGCACACGGTGAACCTCATCCCGTGGCGCTGGCGCTACTCCATCACGGCGCTGTGCGCGGCGCTGATGATCTTCGACGGCGCCATGACGCTCGTGGCCCTCGACTGCTGGTACTCGCGCTTGGCAGGTGCGGCGCCCGACAACGCGCTCGAGCAGTTCTGCGCCGAGCAGTTCGACAACCAGTGGATGGAAAACCGCTTCGAATCGATGAGCATCCACCCCGATGCCGCCCATCGCTCATCCTAGGAGATTTTCGTGACTGAAGACCCGTACGACATCCTCGGCGTTCCCCGCACGGCCACGTCCGACGAGATAAAGAAGGCCTATCGCAAGAAGGCGCGGGAGAACCACCCGGATTTGAACCCGGACGACCCCGAGGCCGAGGAGCGCCTGAAGAAGATCAACGAGGCCTACGACCGCATCACGAACCCGGAGAAGTACGCCCGCGAGGATGCCCGGCGCTACCGGTCGCCCTACAACCCCACCTACACCGGCTACGGCACGCCGGGCGGCAATCCCTTCGGCAGCTCCGGCCCTGGCAATCCCTACGGCGGCGGCTCGGCGCCCGGCGGCGGGTACCAGTACCAGTGGGTGGAAATCAACTGGGAGGACTTGTTCAACACCTGGAACCAGGCCTCCTCGGTGCCGCGGCCGGAGGTATCGACCACCGATTCGGCCGAGCTGCGCCAAGCGGTGCTGTTCATCGACGGCGGCAACTACAAAGCGGCCCTCACGGTGCTCGCGGCCCTGCCCATCAAGGAGCGCACGGCCCGCTGGCACTATCTGGCGGCGCTGGCCAACTACGGCGCCGGCAACACCGTGGCCGCCGTGGACCAGATCCGCACCGCCCGCAAGGCCGATCCCACCAACGGCGACTACCGCCAGGCCGAGGCCGTCATCGGCGCCCGCGCCCGCACCTACCAGCAGGAAAGCGAGAGCCGCGGCTTCGGCGGCTGCGTGGACCCGAGCTCGCTGTGCTGCTGCCTCATGTGCGGGCCGGCCCTCTGCCAACCGTTCCTGTTCTGCCTGTAGTTTATTAGTAGCGCGGAACGTCGAGCGTCGTCCACTCGGGGGCGTAGCGGGCGACCCAGTGGGCCACGCCGCGGATGGCCACGGCCTCGGCGAAGGTTTCAGCCACCGACAGCACCACGTACAGGATGAGCGTGCAGAAAATCATCGGGCCGGCCAGGGCGGCGATGAGCGACATGATCTGCGCGAAGGAGGGATCGGCCGCACCGCCGATGGCGGCGATCGTGGGCGCGGCACCCATGATGCAGAGGAACATGATCGAGAACACCACGATGCTCAGCACGAGCGAGATGCCGATGACAATGGCCATGGGGATGAGCGTCACCGCGAACAGCTGGCCCCAGTTGCGGCGCGCCTTCTCCCAGATGTCCTTCACGTTGAAGCCATCGCCCAGGCTCTGCCCCATGATCATGCGCATCTGCATGATGATGCCGGCCACATAGGTGGCGAGGGAAACGGCGATGGAGACAACCCAGCCGATGAAGGGAATCCAGCCGAAGATGCCGCCGATGATGCCGCCAATCAGGCCCACCACCAGCGTCAGTACGAAGGCGTAGAAGCCGTATTCGAAGTTCTTGCCCGTCACGATTTTTTGGGGCAAGAGGCTGCGGCCGCCGAAGGGCACCTCGCGGGACCAGAACAGAAGGTAGCCGGCCACGACGAAGTTCAGAATCGGCACGCACATGATGAGGCCGAGCACCAACAGCCGGCTCACGTAGTTCGGCGTCGCCTTCACGTCTTCCCAGGCGGCCTTCAGGCAGCTGGTGGCGTAGGCGGGCGCGGGCTGGGTCGGGGGCGTGTAGTTCATCGGATCCATGGGAACCTCCTCTTTCCGGAGTCGAAACGCCTGCACCTTGCGGTACGTGAGACGCCGCGCAAACCAGAGGCGCTCCGACTCGAATGACGTTGGGGCTATTGTGACATCATTTCCCCTCTTGACACCGAATCAGTGGGGAAATTGTCATCTAATTCCGCAAGAATTAAGCAAGCTTGAAGGAGTCCCTGAAGAGCAGACTTCTACATCTCGCGCTTCTCCACCACCGTGTAGGCGGGAAGGATGCTCGCCTTCACTACGCGATAGCAGAGAATGGCCGTAAGCGGCATGCCCAGGCACAGAAGCGTGCCCACCTTGAAGGAGGCCATGGTGCCGAAGGTATCGATGAGGGCGCCGGCCACGGTGGGCCCGAAGGCGGCCCCGCAGGTATAGCCGGCATTGAGCCACGTGATGGCCTCGGTAAGGCGCGCGTCGGGCACGGCGCGCTCGCAAACGCCGTTGGCCACGATGAGCAGAGGCGCGTAGGTGCACGCGCCCAGCAGCGCCACCGCCATCAGCGTGGGCGCCGAATCGATAAGGAACATGGTGCCGAAGGACAGGCCGACGGCGCAGGCGGCCACCACGAGCTGCTTGGGCAGAGGCGCCCGCAGACGCACCATGCCGAACAGAAAGCCCGCCGTCATGGACACCGCCCCCGAGGCCATAAGGACCGCACCGGCGAAATCGGGGCTGTTCAAGTCTTCGGAAAGCGACACCGTGGCCGTGTCGAACAGGCCGAGGAACGACCCGGCGAAGGCGTAGATCACGAACAGCACGCGCACCGCCGAGGAGGTGGCGAGCAGGCTCTTCGAAGGCACGGACGCTGCCGAAGCGACGGCAGCCGCCCCCTCGGCGAGCGCGCCCTTCGAAGCGGCCGCACCGTCTCCCGCCGCGTCGCCGACGGCATCGGCAGCATCGGCAGCGCCGACGACATCGGCGACATCGGCGGCGCTCCCCGCGGCCTCACCCTGCGACCAGCCGGGATACGGCTCGGTGCCCTTCGCCGAGCACAGAAGCACGACCCCGACGGCAAAGGCGACGCCGCCGCACACCATGCCCGCCACCGGCGCGATGGCGGCAGCGAGCGCGATAGAGATGGACGGGCTGAAGATGAACGCCATGTCGTCGAGCACGCTCTCGTAGGAGAACATGGTGCGCAGATCGGGCGCTGTCTCGCCCAAGCGGCCGGAACGGATGAGGTAGGTCCATCGGGCGCGGGCCATGGCCTGGGGGCTCGGGAAGAACCCCACCAGCAACGCTCCCACAAACAGGGGCCATACCGGCCCGTGCAGCGCCACGTTCGCAATCAGAACAACAAGGCCCAGAAGCGACACGGCCGCGGCCTTGGGCACCACGGCCGACTGGCCGCGCTCGTCGATGCGCTTCGACACCCGAGGCGTCACCACGAAGATGGACAACGCAATGAGCGAGGAGGACAGCCCTGCCGTGAGAAAAGAGTAACCCGACAGCGTGATCATCGTGACCACGCCGATGTTCAGCATGCTGCCGAAAAAGCGCATGAGCAAACAGGCGATGTCGAAGGGGTAGGCCTCGCGCACGCGCAGCACTTTCTTGTAGACTCCCGGGCTCACCTTCGCCACGTTTCCACCTCCGCTCCCGCTCATGATGCCGGGCCCATGCCCGGCTTAACGTCTACCGCTCTGTAGGGTAGCACGTCGCCGCAGGTGACGGAAGAGACATGTCTCCAAGAAACCGAGGGCGTCCTTGGGTGCGCCCACAAGCCCGAAGGCATCTTTGGCCCCCGTTGCTGCCCGAAACGCGCAAACGGCCCCGCAGCCAGGGCGGGCTGCGGGGCCTTGAAAAGGCGGCCGCCGGGCAAGCGGCCGATCCGCCGGAACGAGGCGGCAGCTGGCACCTCAGAGGGAGCTGGCCCGAAAGAAGGGGCACGAGCCAGCGTCAACCAACCAGCTACCGAATCTCGTCCAGGGGTATGCCATTATAATCGTGGGCCGTGAAGAACAGGATAACGCCGGCCACCGCACTGATGGCCATCATATAAAAAGCTGGCATGAGCCCGTTGCCCGTGGCGTCGATGAGCGCCGTGGCCACAAACGACGCCGTGCCGCCGAACACCACGTAGGCGATGTTCGAGCCTAAAGCCGCGCCGGTGTAGCGCACTTCCGTGGGAAACATCTCCGCTTGATAGCAAGCGATGTTCGCGTCGTTGAGCGACAGCGTCACGCACATGATCAGCTCGGCGACAATGACAATGGGCAGCGACGCCGTCCCCAGCATGAGGAAACAGGGAATGGAAAGCACAATGAAGGCGACGCATGCGGTGAGCAGCATACGCCGACGCCCCACTTTATCGGACAGCGTACCCGAGCCGAAGATGATGAGCAGATATGCAATGAGCGCGATGTCGGTGGCCAGCTGCGCCTGGGACGCCTCCATTGAGGTGTAGCTCGTCAGGTACGTCGGCAGATAGGTGAGCACCAGATAAAATCCCACCGCGTTCACCATAGTAGCGGCAATGGAGGACAGCAGGCGCTTGCGGTACTTCTTGAACACCAAGTGCGTCGGATGCTCCGCCTCCTTGTTCCCCTCTTCCATCTTCACGAAAGCCGGAGAGTCTTCCAGCTTGGTGCGGATGTAGTGGGCGATGAAGCCGAGCGGGCCAGCCAGAAGAAACGGAATGCGCCAGCCCCACTCAATAATGGCGGCCTCGGGCAGAATCATTTTCAGCACAAGGGCCATCGTGGAGCCCGCCAACAAGCCCGTGGCCGTCGAGGCAGGGACGAGCGAGCAATAGCGGCCGCGCTTCTCAGGCGGGGCATACTCGGCCAGAAACACAGCGGCACCCGAGTACTCGCCGGCCACTGAGAACCCTTGTACGCTGCGCAGCACGAGCAACAGGATGGGAGAGGCCAGGCCAATGGCCTGGTAGGACGGCAGACAGCCGATGAGGAAAGCGGCGCCGGACATGAGCAGAACCGAGATGGCCAGCGACTGCTTGCGACCCTTTTTGTCGCCCATGCTTCCCCAGAACATAGCGCCAAGCGGACGGAAAATGAACGCTAGGGCAAAGATGGCGAAGGCCATCAAGGTCGAGTTCACCTCAGAGCCGGGAAAGAAGACCTGACCGATCGTAATAGCAAAGTACGTATAGGTGGCATAGTCGAACCACTCGATGAAGTTCCCCAGAAACGACGAAGCGGCAACGCGCTTCAAATCGCCATGGGGCTCGTGGGCGACAGGGGCGACCGCGGGCGCGTCATCGTTAGTCCTCATGGAAATCACCCGCTCCGCTGAATTCGTCCTCGATAGCGATGACCATATTGGCCACGGCCACGTCGCGCAGGATGATGCCCTTCTCGCGCGTAGAGGCACCAGGATGAGACAAGCAGCCCGAAGGCGGCGTGTAGTCGGCCACAATAGGCAGCACATCGTAATTGGGAAGCTCGGCGGGCAACCCCGTGTACAGCGCGGGATCGATGCGATCCATGTCCACCAAATCGGGATAGAACAAGAGCATGAGGGACGTCTCCATCACGCCGGCATGCTCCAAATCCCAACCCGTGAAGCCATCGGGATAAAGTTCCTGGATGGTGGCATCGTCAACAAAATCCCAGTAGGACAAAAGCTGAATCTTTACGTCTCTGATGCCTTCGGCCGATGCCTTCTCGAGAGCCAGCTCGGCGCCTTCAAAGATAAACTGGTAGTTCTCGTAATGGCCGTTCATGAACACGATCTTGCGAGCGCCGTCCTCGATGAGGCTATAGCAGATATCGCGGGCCAAAGAGATGATCGTAGTACCCGACAGCGAAGTCGTGCCCGACAGGTGGAACCCGCCGCCACTGCGCTGCTGGGAACGATAGCCGAAATTGATGGCCGAGCACACGATACCCTCGAGCGCGCCGTCCGTATCGGCCGTGAGCGCCTCAGCGGTCGCGCCGGCCATGGCCTTGGTAAGAGCGGCGTCCACGCACATGGCCATATGGCTGCCATGCTGTTCGAGCGCACCAACGGGGATGAAGACGACGGCATCCTTCGCGAGCTTCTCGCGGTAGGTAAAGGCGTCCATCTCTTCCATGAATACAGAGTTTTTCATAGTCACTCCTTGAAAGCAGGGGCCTTCCCTCCCAAAAAGACCCATTTGGCAAGTGCGTAAGCGGAGGGCCGGGCTCTCACTTCCCCAGCCAGACCCTCCGCGAAAACAGGGGACTTAGCGGTCGTCGGCGTCAGGATGGTCCCGATCGTAAGCGTCGGCAGCTTTCTGGGCGCCGTCGGCCATAGCAGCCAGCTTCGGATCCATTCCATCCGGGTTCGCATCGATGAAGCCCGCACCGCCGGCTCCCACTTGGGCCGCCAGGGCCACTTCGCCATCAACAGCGGCATCGTCGACTTCTTTGTTCGCCGCACTGGTGGTGAAGACGATCTGGCTCACGCCGCCGATGACGATGAGCGCACCGCCGATGAGCTGGAAGGCGGTCATGGTCTCGCCGAACAGGCACAGGCCCAGAAGCGACGCCATGATGGTCTCTTGGTAAGAGATGGCAGCCAGCTCGCCGGCCTTCAGGCGCTTGGTGGCATGGGTGAGCAGATAGAACGCGCCGAAGCCGGTGATGAGAGCGGCGGCAATCAGCCACAGCCAGGAATCGAGCGGCATGGTGAACATGTTCCAGGGGTGCGTGATGATCTGGCCAGCGGCGTCGACCTGCGTCACGCCATTCACTTTCTCGGTATAGGACAGCGGCTGCAGGCAGAAGTTGTGCCACAGCAGGAGCACGAGAATGGCCAGCGACGCAAACAAGAAGTTCCACCAGGAGCGCACGTTCGAGTCGCAATCCTCACGATAGCGGGAGAAGAACAGGTAGAGGCCATAGGCGACGCCCGACGCGAATGCGATGGCGTTGCCGAAGGTATAGGTGGGACCGAGGTCGAGCGTCAGACCCTCGGGAGTGACGATGCCCACGATGAACAGCATGCCGACTACCACGGCGATGATGCAAAGAATGCCACGCCAATCAATCTTTTCCTTGAGGAAGATCGCCGCAAGGATCGTCGAGTAAATGGGGCCGGTGTAAATGAGGAACGACGCGTTCGCCAACGTCGTGTACTGGGTGGACAGGCAGTACAGGCCGGAAAGCAGCCCCAAGAAGATGCCCGAAAGCAGCATCATGCCCGAGAATCGCGTGGCCTTCACCTTCTTGAAACCTCCGATGAACAAGAAGATGATCGTGAGCGCAATAAGGCCCGCGAAGTTGCGCCAGAACGACACGAAGTCGCCTGGGGCGTCAATGAAGCGCGTGAACGCTCCGATGCCGCCCATCAAAGATGACGAGCAGAACATCATGATAAATCCGATGAGCTTGTACTTTGCCCTTTCGTTCATAGGAACCCTCTTCCCATTCGATTTCGAAGACGCCTCATTGGAAGCACCTTCCCCTATGAGGAGAATTGTGCGGCCCAGCCGTAGGCGAGCGCAAAGGTCGAGTCGCAAACCCTGTTCCTCGAAACAGAATGTCAGCGGGTTTTTGTTTGAAGCTGAGGACAAATTGGCAATAATGTCACAAAATTGCGACAAGGGGGAAACCGCATCATGGTTCTCTTGACGTTCACCTTCAGTTGTCATCAATACAGCCACAGCGATCAGGTACTATGCGTTTAAGGAGGACATGACCAACCCCCGGATGCATACCCGAAACGAGCAGAAGGCGGCGCTCCTATGATCACTGACCTTACCCTGGGCGAGAACATCTTCAATTCCCCCGATTTGAGCATCAAGATGAAAATTCTTCATGCGGTGAACAAATCTCTCGATCAGATTACCGTGGCCGAGATCTGCCGCAACGCCGGCATCTCGCGACAGACCTTCTACCGGCACTTCGAGAGCAAGTACGACATCCCCTGGTGGTACTCCATCTTCTGCCGCCAGTTCTATTTGAACGAGATCGGCCGCACCATCGATTGGAAAACGGGCTACTACCACCATCTGCGGCTCATCGCCCAGGAGCGCGATTTCTTCCGTGAGTCCATCCAGTATTCGATCAACACGCCCTTCGGGCAGACCATCATGCCGGAAAACCGCAAGGCCGTACTTCTCGACACCTTAGAGAACTACCGCCATGTCGAGGTGAACGACAACCTGCGCTTCATCGTGGAGGTGTTCTCGAAGCTGGAATGCGAGGTCATGAACGACTGGTTCCGCTCCGACGAGCCCACCGATCTTGCGCGCTGGACCGACGATTTGGTGAGCCTCGTGCCCGACCGCCTCTACCGCGCTCTGGAGATACCCTCGACCGATCGGTAGAGTCGCACAAGCCCTTCATCCCGTCTCGCAATGAACCCGCCGAAGCAAACCAGCAGGTTCGCTTCGGCGAACTTGTAGTACCATGGGAACGCGAACGTCAAGGCGCCCGCGGGCGCACACGATAAAGGAGCGAGTCTCAATGTACGACGGTCTTCAGAGCCCGGGGCGCAACGACGAGTGCTGGTGCGGCAGCGGCAAGAAATACAAGAAATGCCACCTCGATTTCGACGAGCGCCTGGAAGAGCTCGCCGAGGCCGGCGAGGAGGTTCCCCCGCGCGATTTGCTGAAGACCCCGGCCGAGATCGAGGGCATCAAGCGCAGCGCCGAGGTGAACATCGGCGTGCTGGATTACGTGGCCGAGCGCATCGCGCCGGGCGTTACCACTGAGCAGATTGACCAGTGGGTGCACGACTACACCGTGGAGCACGGCGCCATTCCCGCTCCCCTCGACTACGAGGGTTTCCCGAAGTCGGTGTGCACCTCGGCCAATGAGGTGGTCTGCCACGGCATCCCCTCCCCTGACGAGGTGCTGCGCGAGGGCGACATCGTCAACATCGACTGCTCCACCATCAAGGACGACTTTTTCTCGGATTCCTCTCGTATGTTCTGCATCGGCGAGGTGTCGCCGGAGGCGGCCGATCTCGTGCGCGTCACGAAAGAGGCCGTGCAGGTGGGGCTGGACGCTATCAAGCCCTGGGGGCATCTGGGAGATATCGGCGCGGCCGTGAATGCCTATGCGCGCGAGCACGGCTACACAGTCGTTCGCGAGTTCGGCGGCCACGGCATCGGCCTGGAGTTCCACGAGGATCCCTTCGTGAGCTTCGTCACGGAAGCAGGCACCGGGCCCATTCTCGTGCCGGGGCTCTGCTTCACCATCGAGCCCATGATCAACGCCGGCGCCCAGGAGATCGACATGGCCGACCCCAACGGCTGGACAGTCCGCACCGCCGATCGCTCGCTGACGGCCCAATGGGAGGTCCAACTCGTCATCACCGAGGACGGTTACGAACTGCTCAGCTGGTAGAGGGATAGCTCACCGGGCACCGTTTCCGAAATGGTGGCGGCAACTTTACGGTCGCCATACGCTTAGCGGCCCGCTCCGATTTCGGGGCGGGCCGCTTCTATGCTGGTTTGCGTTCAATCAAGAACCCTTTCTCTGAGAGGAGCTTTCCCATGACCGAGAACACCAACCAAACCCCTGGCGCCACTGCCGGCTACGGCCCCGAAGGCCGCGAGCTCGAGCGGGAATCCCTCGCCTATGGCGAGCCCGCTCGCACCCCTGGCGATGTTGAGACCGCCGCTGCGGGCGATGCAAGCGAGATGCTCGGCGAGGTGCTGCAATCCCAGGAGCTGAACCCCGACGAGCCCGCCGTCACCAACGAGCCTCCCGTTATGCCGCAGAATCCGGTCGCGACCCATCAAGCTGCCTATCAGGCGACCTACGGGGCGCCCCAGCAGACTGCCGCGCCGCAAGCCCCCACGGCTCCCGCTTGCGCACCAGGAACCCCCGGCGCGCCTACAGCCTCGCCTCACACAGCGGCAGCCGCCACTGCGGCCGCCGTCCAGAAGACGCGCAAGACCATCGACCCCGAGCAAGTTTTCCGCATCTGCGGCATGATCGTCGGCGCCGTCATCATCGTCTTCGGCCTGTGCATGCTCGCCTACTACACGCCCGACGACGTCAGCTCCCTGTTCGACACCTACCAGATGAACGGCTCCGCCGGCTTCGCAAGCGCCGGCGCCACCTCGGCCCAAGTGCTGAAGGCCGGCTTCTCGATGCTACTCATCGGCTTCGGCGCCACCGACATCTGCGCCTTCGGTGCCAAGTACATGAAGGCCAAGAAGCGCGAGCAAAAGTAACAGTTTTCGGTGACGTTTTGCATTTTCTGTGAGGGTTGCTATAATGGTCACCGATTTACGCCGAAGCCCACAAGCTTCGAACGATGAGGGCTCTGTTTTTGGAGGGGACAGAGCCCTTTGTCATATCTAGGGACTCTAAGACAGATTTCGGGTTATAGGACAAAAAGCGTGCCCGCTCCCACTGCTCACTGCCTGTATTTCGGAAATAGACGCGAGTTTCGCGCAACTGAGATTAGGAATCAGGAAATAGATGCGAGTTTCGAGCGCAGTTTTTGGCAATTTGGCTCAAAATGGAGTCGTCCTGGCGCGCGAAACTCTCATCTAATTCCCAAATCGCTTCTCGTTGTCATCCGTCGCGCCCTGCCTGCAGAAAAAAGCCCCTCCAGCAGAGAGGGGCTCCGGTAAAGAGGGGCTCTGGCAGAGAAGGCTCGCCGAAGTCACTACACCGCGAACACCACCGAGCAGATGCTCAGCAGGATGGCGCCGAACACGAGCGTGAACACCATCATGGGCCACACGAACTTGAACCAGTGGGACATCTTCATGTCCAGCATCTGCAGCGTGGCCATCACGAGGCCCGTGGGCGCGATGTAGAGCATGGCGTACTGGCCGAACTGGTAGGCGGCCACGATGATCCAGCGCGGGATACCCACGGTGTCGGCCAGAGGCGCGAAGATGGGCATGGCCAGCACGGCCAGGCCGCTGGAGGAGGGCACCACGAAGCCGAGCACGAAGAAGATGAGCAGCAGGCAGATCACGAACAAAGGGCCGCTCATGCCGGCCACGAGGTTGGAGGCGGCGTTCAGCATGGTGTCGCTGATCATGCCCTCGGTGAGCACGTGGTTCACGCCGCGGGCCAGGCCGATGATGAGGGCCACGGGCACCAGGCTGGAGGCGCCGGATCCGAAGGCATCCACCATCTTCGACTCGCCCACGCCGTCCTTGCCCGTACCGCCGATGAACATCACGAGAATGGCCAGGGTCACGAACTCGGCGGCCATCTGCGGGAACCACCAGCCGAGGTTCATGACGCCGATGATCATGAGCACGAAGGCGGCCACGAAGATGACGAGCACGATCTTCTTGCGCAGGGTGAACTCGTGGGCCGCGGCGGTGTTGTCGTTAAGCTCCCACTGGGCGTTGAACTTGTCGCGGTCCTCGTAGGAGTAGCTGAACTTCGGATCGGCCTGCACCTTCTTGGCGTACCAGTGCAGGTACAGCAGAAACACGATGGCGCCCACCACCAGCGCGAAGGCGCGCACGGCGATGCCCTCGGTGAACACGGTGCCCGCGGCGTTCGAGGCGATGACGGCCGAGAAGGGGTTCACCGTGGAGAAGGTGGTGCCGATGGAGCCGGCCATGAAGATGGCGCCCACGACCACAATGGAGTCGTAGCCGAGCGCGATGAATATGGGCGCGAGAATCGGGTAGAAGGCCACGGCCTCCTCCTCTAGGCCGCACATGGTGCCGCCGAAGATCATGAACACCGACACGCCGAACACCAGCAAAAACTCGCGGCCCTTGGTCTTCTTCGTGAGGGCCGCAAGCCCCGATTCGAAGGCGCCGGTCACCTTCACTACGCCGATAAGGCCGCCCAAGCACAGGATGAACACCATGACGTCGATGCCGTCGATGACGCCCCATACCATGGAGTACGGAATGTCGGCGATGGGCACCGGGTGCGGGTCGAGCCCCTCGTAGGTGCCGGGAATGGACACGGCCTTGGTGATGGCGCCGCTCGTGAACTGGTCGATGTCGATCTTCACGCCGAGGTCGTCCAGCGTCTGCTGCGTGGCGTCCAGCTGCGAGGTCTCGCCGGTGGGGGTGGTCATCTCAAGCTTGCCGCTGTCGGCGTCGTAGAGCAGCTTGGAGTACTGGCCCGCCGGCACGAACCACGTGCAGATGACGGCGATAATGGTCACGATGAACAGGATGGTGAACGCCGAGGGGAAGGAGAACTTGCGTTTCTTCTTCTCCTTTCCCGGTTCCTCGGTTGGGATGGGGCGGGCCTCCATGGTTGTCTCAGCCATGATGATCTCCTATCTGAATCGGGGCGGAGTGCCGAACGCCTCCCCGCGGACCCTCGTCGCCCGGTCCGGCAGACGGGCAGCCGGCCGGGCGGCCCGTCGAAGCGCGGCCCGAGGGCCCGCGGGAGGAAGTACTGGAGCGAGTGTAGGGTCGCCGGGGCTCGCCTGCCTAGGCATAAGGCGGGGATGGCCGCTGCCCGCGCCGGGTATAATTTGGTGATATTGTGGAGACGCCTTTCTAAACGGTAGCTAAACCGCAGGTGAGAAGGCCGTTGGCGGCCCGTTGCCAACGAGGGACCGTTCGTCCGCGACGGCGCCATCCGCGATTCGCTACACTGTGCTCGCTGGCTTGCCCGCGCCCCGCGCGCCCTCCGACGCCCCCATCTTCGAGGAACGCCATGACCCTGCTGTTCTACTACACGCTTCTCATCATGTTCTTCTACACCATCGTGGCGGCCACGAGCCTGTCGGCCTTCTACGTGTCACGGCGGCGCACCTTCCTCTACGCCACCGTGGGCTTCGCGTTCTACTTCTTCGACGTCTCCCTCGTCTTTAAGGACAATTTCATCACCCCCGATGCCGTGTTCGAAGCCGCCTCGTTTTACGATGTGGGACACCCTTATACCTCCATCATCACCGGCGGCGGCGCGTTCCTCTTTCTGTGGCTGGCCGCCTGCCGCTACTGCCGGGAAGAACGCCCCGTTGTTCGCTTTGCGCCCGTGGCACTGTGGGCCGCGCTGTCGCTGGCCGCCTATCAGCTCATCGAGAACCCGCAATGGAGGGAGTTCATCTACTACAACCTGCGCGCTGTGCTGCAGCTGACCTGCTACGGCCTGCTCGCCTGGTGGTACACGCACTCCCCCGACCCCGAGCGGCGCTCCATCATGAAGAGCCACCGCACCGCGTTCTTCTGGGCCATCGGCCTTACCTGCGGCATCATTCTGGAGAACGTGTACGTCCAGCTGATCTTCGACCCCGGCTCCATTCCCCGCGGCATGTGGGTCCTCGCCGAGCGCAGCCCCATGGAGAACCTCCTGTTCATCTGCTACGGCCTGGCGGTTCTGCGGGGCGCGTCGGTGTCCCTGCAGCTGCGAGCCCGCGAACTGCCCGAAGGCGACGATCCGCTGCTCGCGGAGTCCATCGACCGCCTGCTGCCTTTATATAGCCGCACCTACGATCTCTCCAAGCGCGAGGAGGAGGTGCTGCGGCACGCGCTCATGGGGAAGGACAACCAGAACATTGCAAGCGCACTAACGCTTTCCGCCGGCACCGTGAAGGTGCATATGCACAACATCCTGAAGAAGACCGGCCACGCCAACCGCGCCGAGCTGGCCGCCGACTTCTGGGAGCGCTGAGCAAAGGGCTTTCGCGAGGTTTTTGCTACATCTCGAGAACATGACCCCAAAGGGCTACATATTGTGCTAGAATTCCGTTTCGCTAACTAGATATAGTGAACCAGCGAGGCATTAACCGAACCGCAAACGACAAGGAGCCTATCATGGAGAACAAGATGATCGACGGCGTGAAGGTGGCCGTGAACTACGCACAGGCCAGCGATACCCCCGTATCCGACGACGAGATCAAGGCCTACATCAAGCGCGCCTACGACAAGTACCCCCATGGTCAGCTGGAGTCGCTGACGCTGGATGTCGATGGCGAGGACGTGGGCATCCACTACGGGCTCGCACCGGTGAAGTTCGACCGCATCCGCCGCATCACCGGTTACCTGGTGGGTACGCTCGACCGCTTCAACGACGCCAAGCGCGCCGAGGAGCACGACCGCGTCAAGCACGAGGTTCCCGCCTGCTGCAAGTAACCTGGCTTTTTTCGCAGTCTGAAAGCCTACAGCGGCAATCGCCCTTCCAGGGCGCGGCCCAAGGTGACCTCGTCGGCGAATTCCAAGTCGCCGCCGACGGGAAGCCCGCTGGCCGGGCGCGTCACCTTCACGCCCAAGGGCTTGATGAGCCGCGCGAGGTAGGCGGCGGTGGTCTCCCCTTCAATGTTGGGGTTCATGGCGAGCACCACCTCGGTCACGTCCTCGCGACCGAGGCGCGCCATCAGCTCGGCGATGCGCAAGTCGCCGGGGCCGACACCCTCCATGGGTGCCAGCACGCCGCCGAGCACATGGTAGACGCCGTTGAACACGGCCGTGCGCTCGATGGGCGGGATGTCGCGGGGCTCGCTCACCACGCAGATGACCGAGTCGTCGCGCTTGGCACTGGCGCAGATCTCGCACAGGTCGCCCTCGGCATAGTTGAAGCAGCGGGCACAGAAGTGCACGCCCGCCTTCACCTCGCGGATGGCGTCGGCCAGACGCAGCGCCTCGGCCGCGTCGGTGTTCAGGATCCAATAGGCCATGCGCTGGGCCGACTTCGGCCCCACGCCGGGCAAACGCTCCAGCTCATCGAGGAGCTTTTGGATGGAAGGTGCCGCTTGCACGAATGTCGCCTTAGGGCGCGGCTACATCAGGCCAGGGATCTTCATGCCGCCCATGACGGCGTTCATGCGGGCGTTGGCCGCCTCGCTGGCGGCGCGCAGCGCCTCGTTCACGGCGGCGACGACCATGTCCTGCAGCATCTCCACGTCCTCGGGATCCACGGCAGCGGGGTCGATGGTGATGTCGGTGATGGCCATCTCGCCGGTGGCCGTGGCCTTCACCATGCCGCCGCCGGCCGAGGCCTCGAAGGTCATGGCGGCGATCTCCTGCTGGGCCGCGGCAGCATCGCGCTGCATCTTCTGAGCCTGCTTCATCATTTTCTTCATGTCCATGAAAGGGTCTCCTTTGCTGGTTCGCGGGTCGCGCCCGACTGCTAACGTATTCTAGGGCATCTCGCCCAATCTCGCTTAGACGACTTCCTCGAAGTTGACGCCGTCGCCGAAGCCGAAGGCAAGCGAGGCGGCGAGGTCGGGCTCCTCTACGGGATTCGGGGAAGGCCCGGACACGGCATCGGGCTCGGGGGGAAGCGCGGAGGCGGACGGTGCTGCCATCGAAGGGGCCGGCGAGGGGGCAGGAGCGGACGCAGGCGCTTGAGGTGTCGCACCAGACGGCGCCGGCACCTGGGGCGCCTCCTCCCACGGGGGCACTTCGGAAGAGGCTGCGGGAGAGGCATTTGCGGAGACGCTCGGCGCCGGGGAGGTCGCTGCGCCCTGGGGCGAGGCGCCCCGGGAGGCGAAGGGATCCCCGAAAGGGATATCCGCATCGTCGTAGGGGACGTAGTCGTCGTAGGGCGGCCGATCGTCATCGGGCGCGGGGGCCGGCGAGGACGCCGGCGCAGCGGCGGGAGCGGGAACCGCGGGCGCGTTCACGCTAGAAGGCGCGCCGGACATCGGGCTCGCCGAAGCAGTGGAAGAGGCAGCGGACGGGGCAGGTACCGATTGAGAGGCCGGTGCGGGTACGTTAAATGCGGAAGCCGCGGCGGGAGCAGAGGCCATCGGAGCCGAGGCGCCGCCCTTGCGCAGCTCGAAGGGAATGTCCCCGTGGGCTTCGCGGCGCAGAGCCTGGGCGAGCTCGGCCTGCACGTCGGGTTTCTGCACGGCGCGGAAGGCGAAGTCGTTCTCGGCGGGGAACTCGATGAGAAGCGCGCCAGCCGCCGCATCGAAGACCGCCTTGGTGTTCATGAACAGCACGCCGTAGGCCGCCTTGGACTTCTTCAGCGAGGCGAGCACACCGGCCCAGAGACGCTGCAGCGAGGCCATATTCGAGAGGGCGGCGGTGATTTCCGACGATAAGGCGCCCGCAGCGGCCGAAGCGGGCGGTGCGGAAACGGGGGCGGATGCCGTAGACGGCGCGGGGGCAACGGCAGCAGAGGTCGCCGCGGCAGGGGCTGCCGCCGGGACAACCTCTTCCGTAGGGGCAGACCTTGGTCTGCCCTCCGCGAGCGAGGCGGACGGGCTGTCGCACGGCGCTGACCCAGCTGGAGCCGAGGGGCGACCAAGGTCGCCCCCTACGGGGCTCGCTCCAGCAGGGGCAACCGCAGCCGGGTTCGCTCCTGCAGGGGCAACAGCAGCCGGGGCGGTTGCCGCAGACGCAGGGGCAACCGCTGCCGAAACGACCGCCGCCGGAGCAGCGGCAGACACAGGCGCAGGAGCAGCCACCGGCACGCCTGCGGACGCGGGCGCCGCGGCAGCCACGACAGAGGCGCCGGCCAGCTGGCGCTCCAGGGTTTCCACGCGCTCGGCCAGAGCTTCCAACGTCACATCGGCGTCGGGGCGCACCATGCGCGTCAGCGCGATCTCGAAGGTAAGCCGCGGGTTCGTGGACGTCTTCAGCTCGCCGGCTACATCCCCCAAAACACCCAGAAGCCGCGCCAGGCGGTCGACGCCGAACAGCGGCAGCTCCTGGATCAGCTCGCGGCGCGTCGTCTCGGACACGTCGAGCACCACCTCGGGCCCCGCCACAGCCATAACGTACATGTTGCGCATATGCTCGGCCAAATTCGCGACGAACTGGGCCATGTCGGCGCCGGTTTCCACGTACTCGGCCACCCAGCGGAAGCACGCCGCCGCGTCGCGGGCGCCTATCGTCCGCACGATGTCGGCCAAATCCGTGGAGTCCACGGCTCCCAGCATCCGCTCGGCCACTTCCATGGTCACCGCACCGTCGCCGAAGGCGATGAGCTGCTCCAGCGAAGTGAGCGCGTTACGCATGCCGCCCTCGGCCCGATGCGCGATGAGCTCCAGGGCCTCCCCTTCGAACTCCACGTTCTCGGCGGTGCAGATGGCCCCCAAGCGAGACACCATGGCCTCGGTGGAGATGCGGCGGAAATCGAAGCGCTGGCACCGCGAGTGAATGGTCTCGGGCACCTTCTGGGGATCGGTGGTGGCCAGGATGAACACCACGTGACTCGGCGGCTCCTCCAGCGTCTTCAACAACGCGTTGAAGGCGGCCGTCGAGAGCATGTGCACCTCGTCGATGATGTATACCTTGTAGCGCCCGCGCGTCGGCGCGAACTGCACGCGGCCGATGATCTCCTCGCGGACGTTCTCCACGCCGGTGCGGCTCGCGGCGTCCAGCTCGTACACATCGGGGTGCTCGCCGGCAGCGATCATCTCGCAGTCGTCGCAGGTGCCGTCGGGCTCAGCCGTGGGCCCCTTCTCGCACAGAAGCGCCTTGGCCAGAAGGCGCGCCGTGGTGGTCTTGCCGGTGCCGCGCGGGCCCGTGAACAGGTAGGCGTGGCTCACCTTGTCCTGGGCGATGGCGTTTTTGATGGTGCGCTCGATGTGCTCCTGACCAACCACGTCCTCGAAGATCTGCGGTCGGTACTTGCGATAGAGTGCCTCGGCCATGGCCTACTCCCCGCCTTTCTCCTCAGTCTCGGAAGCCGCCTGCGCGTCCTCGGCCGCCACCCGGCGCCGCGCCTCCGCCTTCGCCTCGGCCTCGGCGCGCATCACGCGCTCCTCGGTCAGCTCGCGCTCGTACTCGGCCTCGTTCACGCGCTCGGCCGCCTGGGCTACCGGATCGCCCTCCTTGGCGCGACGACTGTTCAGCGCGGCCTTGATGACACCGATGAACGCCGGCGCCACCGACACGGCCACAATGCCCAGCACGATCACCTCGAAGTGCTCCTGCACAAACGGAATACCGCCGAAGAAGTATCCCACCAGCACGAACAGGCTCACCCAGGAGATGCCGCCGACGGCGTTGAAGAACGTGAACTTCCCGAAGTTCATATGTCCGGTACCAGCGATGAACGGCGCGAAGGTGCGGAAAAACGGCATGAACCGCGTGATGATGATCGTGAGCCCGCCATAGCGCTCGAAGAAGTGGTCGAGCTTGGCCATGCGCTCGGGCGTGAGCGCCTTCACCTTCCCCGAATCGATGATGCGGCTGCCGAACAGGCGCGCGATCCAGTAGTTCGAGGTGTTGCCCAAAATGGCTGCCGCCCAGAACACGATGAGCGTGGCCCACACGTTCAGGCCGCCGCCGTCGGCGGAGAACACGCCCGCTGCGAACAGGAGCGAGTCGCCCGGCAGAAACGGGAAGAACACGAGCCCCGTCTCCACGAACACGATGAGGAACAGCGGCGTGTACACCCACACCGGGCCCAAAGCGATGATCCAGCCGGCGATGAAGCCGCGCGGGTCTTTCAAAAGGTTGATGAAAAAGTCGATGATGCCCACCGAGTCTCCAATCTGCAGAATAATGTCGAAGGCGGCGCGCCGCCGGCCCCATTGTATTTTCAGGGGCCGTGGCAATGCCGCCCTGCGCAAAAGCGCCACGGTAATTTTACGTTGGCACCGCGGCACGCCCTTCGCGCAAAAGTGCCCCGAATAGGTATGGGCGCTCGTCAGCGGTCCCTTATGGCTGCTTCCTCCCGGACCTGACCAGGTTCGGAACATGTCGCCGCCCATACCCATTCGAGGCACTCGAACTCGTAAGGCTTAAGTATAGGGGAAGCGCGCACGACTGGCGACGGCGCTCCCCTCCGGTAACTAAAAGTCCATAGGACGCCCGCTCAAGACCGCCTGAAACCGTCTGCGGGCATTTTCACTACGCGATCCTTGTTAAGATCTTCGTAAGGTCTTCGCAAAAACCGGGGGAATTGCTACTATTCTTTCGACCCTTAAACGTAACTCAAACACATCAGTCCCGAGGATGTCATGGCCCGATCCGATTACAGCCGCTACGACGACGAACCCAGACGCTCCCAAGGCGGCCTCTCTCTTTCCACGGGCCGCTTCGACGGCCGCTCCACGGGTAGCACCCGTTCGTCTTCCCCCTGCGGCAACCGCCCGCGCGGCACCCGGCACAACCCCCTGCGCGACGAGTATCCCTCAAGCCGCGACCGCCGTCGCGAGCCCGAGCCGGGACGCCGGCACTCAGGCGGCGAGCGCTCCCCGCGCGGCGAGCAGTCCCGCGGCAAACAAGCGCCCGCCGGCAATCGCGGCGCCCAAGGACGCTCGCGCAACGGCGCTCCCTCTGGCCGCGGTAGCCACGCCCCTCGCGCAGGCGCCGCGTTCGCCCCCCAGATGCACACGCTCGCCCCGGCCGGCGGTTTCAACCTCGCACGGGCGGCCATGGCGCTCATCGCTATCGCGCTGGCCGTCATCTTCGCCATGGCGCTTTTCCACATCGGTCCTTTCGCATCGGCCGCCGCCAAAGACGGCAGCAAGCATGTCGGCGTCGCCAGCGCCAACGCCGTGGGCGGCAACGCCTCCTACTTCGCGCAGAACGTCGCTACCCAGGTGAGCCTCGCCCGCCCCGTCGAGCCGGAGCTGGCCCAGCTGCCCGCCTACACGCCGACCCGCGACGACCTTACCAACCTCGCCGGGCAGAAGGCCCCCTTCGCCTTCGCCCTCGGCAACGCGACCAACGACGCCGGCGAACAGGCCGCCGCGCCCGTGCTCTCCGACCGTTCCCTCGTGAGCTTGAACAACGCGCTCTCCTACTACGACAACAATGGCTATGAGGCCAGCTACCTCATCATGGATCTGGGCACGGGACGCGGCATTGCCGGCAACGTGGACGTGCCCATCTACGGCGCCAGCTCGTTCAAGGGCCCCTATTGCGCCTATGTGGTGAACAAGGAGTTCCCCAACGACATCGACCGCGCCTCGTCTTCGCGCCTCACTCAGGTGGAAAACACCATTGTCTGGTCGGACAATTCCTCCTACGGCAAGCTGCGCCGCACCTACGGAAACGACGGCATGGAAGCATGGCTGGCCGAGGCCGGCGTCGATACGGCGCTGGTGAACGACACGTACTTCCCCACCTACACGGCACGCCAGTCGGCCCTCATGTGGTTGAAGATCTACGAGTACCTGACGACTGCCGATACCTCGGCAGCCCAGTGGCTCTCCGACACCTTCGGCAAAACCGAAGTCTCATTCCTGCGCAACGGCGCCCTGGGCACCACGAGCGCAGGGCACACCGACTACCTGCCGGAAGAGGGTTCCGGCGGCGAGGAAGGCGTGGAAGACGACGGAAGCGACGAGGAGGGCTCCGAGGAGAGCACGGCCGCCGACGGCTCCGAAGGCGACGGCTCCGTGCTCACCGAAGACGCGGAGGGCGGCCAGACGCTCATTGAAGAGGACAAGACCGTCGCGTCTATCGGCACGAACATCACCGTGCGCAACAAAGCCGGCTGGATCGACGGCCAAGACGACGCCGTGTGCGATTCGGGCATCGTCACGATCAACGGTCGCGACTACCTCATAACCATCATGACCAATGCGCCCGACTCGGCCGCCGGCGAGCAGGCCTTCGCCCACCTCGCCCGCACCCTGCTGGAAATCCGCGGCGACTTGGTGTAGGAGGACCCGTGGCCGACGCTCCCGATAATCCTCTCGCCCCACACACGCGGCCACCCTACTATGCCGGGCAGCCCATCGAGTTCGCCGGCTATGTGGACGACTTCGACCGCACGATCTGCGCCATGGAGTTCTCGCTGGACGACGGCGCCTCCTGGACGGCCTACCCCACCGCCGCCGTGGACAAGAGCCGCGGCGTGAATTGGCGGTTCGTCTACACGCCGGAAACCCCCGGGCGCTATCTTCTGAAGGTGCGGCCCGTGACCGAGGACGGCGAGCCCTCCACCCTGGTAGCCGGCTTCGCCTTCGAGGCGCTGCCCGCCGGGGGCACTTACGGGGATGCGCGCATCCGAGCCGTGGGCGGCTCGTTCAAGGACGCGCGCATCTTCCGCTCGCGGGAGCTCGCGAACCTCACCGGTGAGGAGGCGGCCTTCCTCTCGGGTGCCCTCGGCATCGCCACCATTTACGACTTGCGCACGGCCTCCGAGGTGGCGGCGCACCCGGAGCCCTACATCGTGGGCATGCGCACCGTGGCGCTGGAGCCTTCCACCGAGCACCGCCGCAAGGATTCCAACAAGCGCCTCATCGCCGGCGTCATCGAGCGCTACGGCGAGCCCGAGGAGCGCATGGCCGCGAACTACCGCCGCTACGTGCGCGAGTATCCGCTGGTGGGGCAGGCCCTGCGCTCCATGGCCGCCGAGGGACGCCCCGCGCTCATCCACTGCGTGAACGGCAAGGACCGCACCGGGGTGCTATGCGCCACGCTTTTGCGCGCCACCGGAGCCGACGAGGACGCCATCATGGAGGACTATCTGCGCGTGAACGCCGACCACGCCGACCTCATCGCAGAGGAGGCAGCGCACCTCGACGGGGGCATGACCGACCACGAGCGCGCCATCCTGCTGTCGTTTCTGGAAGCGCGGCCGGCCTACCTGCGCGCCTACTTCGACGAGATCGACCGCCTCTACGGCAGCTTCGCCGCCTACCTGCGCGAGGGCCTGCACCTCACCCCCGAAGCCACCGAAAGCCTCCGCGCCTTGGTGGCCTAGGCCGCGCTTTCGGAAACGCCTGCGCCCTGGAAGCCGATAGCCCAAAGCTCGGGCACGCATTTTCGCTTTTGCCCGCGCAAATGCCAGTTCGACCCAGAAATGGTCGTTCGCGTCTTGCCATAACGGGGTCGAACTGGCATTTCCTTACCATTTCACCCCTTAACTGGCATCGCGCCGTGCCATAACGGGGTCGAAGTGGCATTTGCCTCGCCTGAAACGAAAGCGTCCCGACCCCATGGCCTTCTCGCGCAAAAGGCGCCCGCCCGAAGGGGCAGGCGCCTTGCAAGCTCTATTGCGTTCGACCGCGCTGCGCGCTTACAGGATGCGTAGGCTCACATCCTTCAGCTGGCGGCCGGTGACGGCACTCGGAGCGCCGGTCATGGGGTCGCTCGCGCTGCTCGTCTTCGGGAAGGCGATGACATCGCGGATGGAGTCCTTGCGGGCCAGAAGCATCACGAGACGATCCAAGCCCAGGGCGATGCCGCCGTGCGGCGGGGCGCCCAGCTCCAGCGCGCGAATGAGGTGGCCGAACTTCTCGTCGATCTCCTCATCGGTCAGTCCCACGACGCGCAGGATGCGGCGCTGCTCCTCGGCGTTGTGGATGCGGATGGTGCCGCCGCCCACCTCGAAGCCGTCCATGACCAAGTCGTAGGAGTAGCTGCCACAGGCCAGCGGATCGCTCTCGATCTTGCCCAGATCCTCCTTCAGCACATGGGTGAAGGGATGGTGCTCGGCAGCGTACTTCTTCTCGTCCTCGTCATAGCGGAACATGGGGAAGTTCACGACCCACAGCAGCGCGTGGCCCTCGCGGGGGATGTTCATGGCGTCGGCCATGTGCAGGCGCAGGGCGGAGAGCACCGCGTTGGCGATCTCGGGCTTATCGGCCGCGAACAGCAAAAGATCGCCGGGCTCTACTTCCATCTCGGCCTTCAGGGCCGCCCACTCCTCGTCGGTGAAGAACTTCTTGATGGGGCTCTTCTCCTGGCCATCGGTGGTGAACGCCACCCAGGCCATGCCCTTGGCGCCGTTGGCCTCGGCGATGCTGGCGAGCTTCTCCACCTCGCCGCGGGACCAGTCGCCGGCACCCTTGACGTTGATGGCCTTCACCACACCGCCGGACTGAGCCACGCTCGCGAACACCTTGAAGCCGGTATCCTTCACAATGTCGGTGATGTCGTGGAGCAGCATGCCGAAGCGCACGTCGGGGCGGTCGCAGCCGTAGTCGCGCATGGCGTCGGCATACTGCATCTTCTGCAGCGGGAAGGTCACGTCAGTCACGCCCACGGCCTTCAAGGTCTCGGCCATGACGCCTTCCATCATGTCGCACACATCGTCGCCCTCGACGAAGGACATCTCGATATCTACCTGGGTGAACTCGGGCTGGCGATCGGCGCGCAGGTCCTCGTCGCGGAAGCACCGGGCGATCTGGTAGTAGCGTTCCACGCCGGCGCACATGAGCATCTGCTTGAACTGCTGGGGGCTCTGGGGCAGGGCGTAGAACTTGCCCGGGTTCGGCCGCGACGGCACGATGTAGTCGCGGGCGCCCTCGGGCGTGGAGTTCGCCAGAATCGGGGTCTCGATCTCCAGGAAACCGCGCTCGTCCAGGGCCCGGCGCATGGCCTGGGTCACCGTGTGGCGCAGCTTCAGGTTGGCGAGCATCTCGGGACGGCGGATGTCCAGATAGCGCCACTTCATGCGCGTGATCTCATCGGTCTCGATGCCATCCTCAATGGAGAAGGGCGGCGTCACCGACGTGTTCAGCACCTGTACCGCATTGGCCAAAACTTCGATCTCGCCCGTGATCATGTTCGGGTTGATAGCCTCCGGTGCACGCTCGCGCACGCGCCCGGACACCTTCAGCACATACTCGCGGCCCAAGTGCTCGGCCGCATGGAAGTCCTCCTCGCTCACGCAATCGGGATCGACCACCACCTGGGTGTAGCCGTCGCGGTCACGCAGGTCGATGAAGATGAGGCCGCCGTGGTCGCGAGTGTGCCACGCCCAACCGCACAAAGTCACCTCTTGGTTCACATCAGTCGCACGCAGCTGCCCGCAGGTGGCGGTGTGCATGCAATATTCGTTGCGGAAGTCTTCCATAGTCGTTTCGTTGCTCCTAGGGGTCAAAAATCACGTGCCCGTAATCGTACCGCATTGCAGGCGCGCAAGCTAGCTTTCAGCGCGTTCAGCAACGGAAAAGCGCACAGACGGCAGCAAAAAGCCCCCGTCGCTCTCGCGCAGCGACGGGGGCTGAGCAATGCACGATCGGTTCTTATCCTTTGATCAGATCGCGCAGCACGTACTGGAGGATGCCGCCATTCTCGTAGTAGCGGCCCTCCGTGGGCGTGTCGATGCGCACGGTGGCATCGAAGGTCACGGCGCTTCCATCGGGCTTCTTGGCCGTCACCTTCACGACAGCCGGGCTCGGCAGCCCCGCCGAGAAGTCGATGGGCGCCACCGTGATGGTCTCGGAGCCGTCGAGACCCAGCGTCTCCGCGTTTTGCCCCTCGATGAACTGCAGCGGCAGGATGCCCATGCCGATGAGGTTGGAGCGGTGAATGCGCTCGAAGCTCGCGGCGATGGCCACGCGCACGCCGAGCAGCATCGGGCCCTTGGCCGCCCAGTCTCGGGACGAGCCACTTCCGTACATCTTGCCCGCGAGCACCGCCGCCGGCGTGTCGGATGCGGCGTAGTTCTCGGCGGCATAATACAGAGGCGTGATCTCGCCGGTGGTAAAGTCGCGGGTCCAGCCGCCCTTGCGTCCATCGGCCAACTTGTTCTGCAGCTTCACGTTAGCGAAGGTACCGCGCATCATCACCTCGTGGTTGCCGCGGCGGCTGCCGTAGGTGTTGAAGTCGGCCGGGGCCACGCCATAGGCCTCCAGGTACTCGGCCGCCGGCATGTCCGGCGCGATGGCACCGGCCGGCGAGATATGATCGGTCGTGATGAAGTCGCCGAAGTTGCCGAGCACGCGGGCGCCCTCGATGGCATCCTGGCCCGCAACCTCGCGGGTCATGCCGTCGAAATAGGGCGGGCGGCGCACGTAGGTAGAGCCGTCGTCCCAAGCGAAGGTATCGCTCGGCTCGGCCCCCAGGGCCTGCCACGCGGCGTCGCCCTCAAACATGTCTGCGGCGCCCTGCTCGTACAAGTCGGCCGTCACAAACTCGTCCACAAGAGCGGCCACCTCATCGGCGGCGGGCACGATGTCGGCATAGAACACGGGATTGCCCTCAGCGTCCGCGCCAAGGGGATCCTTCTCCAGATCGATGTCCATGGTGCCGGCGATGGCGTAGGCGATGACATTGGCCGGCTGCATCAGGTAGTTCTGCGACACGTCCGGTGAAATGCGGCCCTCGAAGTTGCGGTTGCCCGACAGAACGCTGGCCAGCTCGATGTCGTCGGCCACGGCATGCATGGCCTCGGAGAGGGGACCCGAGTTGCCAATGCAGCTCATGCAACCGAAACCGCAGGTATAGAAGCCCAGCTGGCGCAAGGGCTCAGTAAGCCCCGCCCGCTCGAGCAGAAGCTCGGTGGCGCGGCTACCGGGAGCCAAGATGGTCTTCACCCAGGGTGCCGGCGCAAGCCCGCGCTCGGCGGCGTTGCGCGCCATGAGGCCCGTGGCCAGCATCATGGCCTGGTCGGTGGCCGTGGTGCAGCTCGTCACGGCGGCGATGGCAATGGCTCCGTGGGTCAGCTCGTAGTCCTCGCCGTCAACTTCCACATGCACCGTCGCATCGTCGAGGCCGCGCTCGGCGCAGATGGCGCGGAAGCGCTCGCCGGCCTTGGCGAGCGGAATGCGATCGTGGGGGCGCGAGGGGCCCGCCAGAGAAGGTTGAACTGTGGAAAGATCGAGCTCGATCACCTCGGCATAGGTGCGCGGCGCCGCCTCGGGATCATTCCAGTAGCCCTGGGCCTTCGCGTAGGCTTCAACCAGAGCCACCTGCTCGGCGCTGCGGCCCGTGAGGCGCAGGTAGTCCAGGGTGCGGTCGTCCACCGGGAACAGCGTGCAGGTGCAGCCGTACTCCGGGGTCATGTTCGAGATGCAGGCGCGCTGGGTGGCGGAAAGCGCCGCCACGCCGGGGCCGAAGCATTCCACAAAGCAGCCCACCACACCGCGCTCGCGCAGCATTTGTGCGAACGTCAGCGACACGTCCATGGCCGACACGCCTTCGGACAAGTCGCCCGTCAGCTTCACGCCAATGACGCGGGGCACAAGCGTCGTGATGGGTTGGCCCAGCGCGGCCGCCTCCGCCTCGATGCCGCCCACGCCCCAGCCGAGCACACCGATGCCGTTGGCCGTGGGCGTATGGGAGTCGGTGCCCACAAGCGTGTCGAAGTACACCACGGGCGTGCCATCGGCGCCGGTAAGGCCGGCGGGAGATTCCATGACCACGCTGGCGAACTTCTCGATGTTCAGCTGGTGGCAGATGCCCTGTCCCGGCGGCACGATGCGCACGTTCTCGAAGGACTCCTGGGCCCACTTCAAAAAGTCGTAGCGCTCGCCGTTGCGCTTGAACTCCAGCTTCATGTTCTCATCCATGCAGCCGTCGCACCCGGCCACATCCGCGATGACCGAATGGTCGATGACCAAATCGCACGGTACCTGCGGGTTGATCTTCTTCGGATCGCCGCCCAGATCGGCGCAGGCCTCGCGCATGACGGCGAAATCGACAAACACCGGCACACCCGTGAAGTCCTGGAACAACACGCGCGCCGGCGAGAACTCCACTTCCTCGCCCGTCTGGCCCGCCAAGCCAGCAGTTACGATGCGCTCGGCCATGGCCTGGGCCTCTTCGGGCGTGCGCCCGCAGCGCAGCGCATTCTCCAAAAGCACGGTAAGGGAGTAAGGCAGCTGCGCCGCCCCCTCTATCTCGCTCACCGGGTAATAGGTGTAGGCCCCATTGCCCACCTTCAAAGAAGCTTCAAAGCTCATGTATCAATCTCCTTGGAACTAAGCTACATTCTCGATGATCTGAGCGGCACGGCGCTTGAGCATGCCCTTGCCGTTCTCGGCATCGAAGCGCATACGATCGGCCAGGGCGCTTTTCACAGACCCGTCCAGCTTCCCCTGGGAGAAGTCGATGACCGCCAGAAGCATATCCTGGAATTCCAAATCGCCGTGATAGCACTGGATGCCCTCGTCGATGAGAGGCCATACTTTTTCCGAGCGTTTCTCGGTCGTCGCACCCAGCTTGCACAGAAAGCGCATGGCGGCCAAACGCAAAGGACCGCTGTCCTCGTCGAACAGGGCCGCCTCGGCGCCGGGGATGGCCTTGTCGCAGGGCCGAGAGTCGAAGGGCACGACGTAAGTCAGCGCATCAAGACATTCCCAACGCGTCTGAGCCTCAGAGCGCTCCAATGCGTCGACGAGATCGGACGCGAAAGGCACGAGTATTTCAGGATTCTCAGCAGCCACGCCTGCAATGACCTTCGCTGCCTGCTGGCGGCCGCGGCGGCTCCCATCGGAAAGAGCCTCCACCAACTCCTTCAGCTTCGCCGAATCCTTCAGCGCCTCCTCAACGCGCTTCTTATCTTCAGGGGTCTCTGAACTCAAGGGAAACCTCCCTTTCCTGACGAGCCCTTCGGCTCTGTCATCGACGCCAGTTTTCCAGAAAACATTATACGCGTCCTTATATTTTCAAAGAAAGAAGCCGTTCCCATTTCACGGTTAAGGGCGCACAAAAACAAAAAGACGCCCGCATGGGCGTCCAAATAATAATATAGTTTTGTCGCACAGGTTCGCCCGAGGAAGTCGGCGAGGGTCCGACGGGCGCCCGGAATTGCCCCGCCTCGGGGCCAAGCGGCCTCCGCGCCGCGCCGAGCCCCAAACAAGGGGCGAGGCCGGGCGCCTGTCGGAGCCGCGGCATCGGCAGGTCCGGCCGTCCCGTCAGGGCGGCCGGAACGCAGAAAAGCGCCCCCTGCGAGCGGAACGACCTGTCCTCCCGCGGCCTGGCGCCGCAGTACTTTCGGCGAGGTGGGGCTTAACTGCCGAGTTCGGAA